>NZ_SMLC01000011.1 GCF_004349245.1 Actinomadura sp. 6K520
TGCACCGGGGAGCGGGGGGCTGGTCTACTGGCGGGGTCATGGGGACGGTCGGCTCAGCTCAGCCATCGCGAGGTCCGGAGCAGACCCGGCGAGCGATCACCGAGGCTCTTCTCGATCTTCTGCGCGAGTCCGGTCGAGTGCCGACCGCCGCCACCATCGCCACCAGGGCCGGGGTGTCCCGCCGCAGCGTCTTCGTCCATTTCTCCGATATGGACGAACTGTATGTGGCGGCCGGGCAGAGCCAGGCCGAGCGGTTGCTCGCCACGGTCGAGACGATCAGCCCCGACCTCCCGCTTCCCGAGCGCATCAGCCGGTTCGTCGGCCAGCTTGAGCGTGTCTACGAGACCATGACACCGGTCCGGCGCGTGGCCCTCGCGGCCTCCGCCTCAGGGGTGGTGTCCGGGTTGATCAACGAGGCCGACGAGTGGCTGCGGGGGATGCTCGGCGAGGTGTTCGAGGCGGAGTTCGCCGGGCGGGACCCGCTGCTTCCCGACATCGTGGACGCCGCCGTCAGCTGGGGTGCCTGGTATCACCTGCGGCGGCTCAGCGCGGACGACAGGCGCCGCTGCTTCCGCGAACTGCTCGGCACGCTGATAGCCGCCTGACCGGCCGGCAGCCCCGACCCCGACGGCTTCTCGGGCCTCGGCCCGCGCCCCCTGCCGAACCTGTTCGCGGCACGCACTGGCGGTTTTGCACTCTGAGTGCAATAGTGTGGTCATGCTGATGCGATATGCGGAGCGAATGTGGCACGGCGAAGCCCGGATGGAAGGGTTGTTCAACGGCGACGTCCCCGCGGGAGTGGCATTCGAGATCGCCAGTGGCGTCGCCGTGCTGCCGGCGTTCGCGAACGTCACCGTGTTCCGGACGAGCGAAGGTCTGGTGCTCTTCGACACCGGGGCGCCGAACACGGCCAGGCGCAATCACGAGGCCATTCGGAAGTGGAGCCCCGACCCGGTCCGATATGCCGTCTACTCGCACGGGCACATCGACCATGTCTTCGGTGTCGGCCCCTTCGACGAGGAGGCCGACCGGAACAACGGGGAACGCCCCGTCGTCATCGCGCACGAGGCCGTCAAGGCCAGGTTCGAACGCTACGCCCTGACCAAGGACTACAACCAGGCGGTCAACGCGCGGCAGTTCGCCCACCCGAAGTTCCGCTGGCCGGAGAACTTCCGGTACCCCGACCTCACCTATCGCGACGACTACCGGTTGCGCGTCGGAGAGCTCACGTTCGAGCTGCGGCACGCACGTGGAGAGACCGACGATCACACCTGGGCCTACGTCCCCGAGCGGAACATCCTGCTGGCCGGTGACCTGTTCATCTGGAACTCGCCCAACTGCGGCAACCCCCAGAAGGTCCAGCGGTATCCGGCCGACTGGGCGGCCGCCCTGCGGACCATGGCCGAACTGGACGCGGCGCTGCTGATCCCGGGGCACGGCGTCCCCATCGCCGGGAGCGACCGTGTCCGCACGGCGCTGACCGATGTGGCGGAGTATCTGGAGTCACTGGTGTCCCAGACCCTGGAGCTGATGAACGCCGGTCGGCGCCTGGACGAGATCATCCATGCCGTGCACGTCCCGGAACGTCTGGCCGCCAAGCCTTACCTGCGCGCCGCGTACGACGAGCCGGAGTTCATCGTCCGCAACATCTGGCGCCTGTACGGGGGCTGGTGGGACGGCGATCCGGCCGCGCTCAAGCCGCCGCGGGCGGACCGGCTCGCCGCGGTGCTGGCGGAGCTCGCGGGCGGCCCGCGGCCGCTCGCCGACCGGGCCCGCCGCGCGCTGGACGAGGCCGAGCCGCGGGTCGCGGCGCGTCTCATCGAACTGGCACACCAGGCCGCGCCGGAGGACGAGGACGTCAAGGACGCGTACCGCCAGATCTTCACCGCGCTCTCCGAGTCGGCCACTTCCCTGATGGCGCGCGGTATCTATCTGGCGGCCGCCAACGGCTGACCACCGCCCACTCTCCGGCGGGGCTACCGGATGACGGCCTCGGTGACGACCCTGGCGGCCTCGGCCGGGCCGAACGTCGGCGGCTTGGGCCGCGGCTCGGTCTTCCCGAGGCGCACCACGACGGTCCTGGACGCCGGATCGACCTGGACGAGCTGGTTGCCGAGCCCCAGCGCCCAGTACAGCCGGCGTGGCGCGTCCGGCACCAGCTGTCCCCGCGAAGCCGCGGCGCTCCGCGCTCCGCCGAGGTCGGTCGCCGCGACCGGGCCCCGGACGACACCGGGCCGGTTGAGCCACCAGAGGTATCCGTAGGCCGCGTTCAGTTTCGTCGACGGCCGGCCGGTGGCCGCCTCGACATAGCCGGCGGACACGATCTGCTGTCCCCGCCATTTCCCGTTGTCGAGCATCATCTGGCCGAACCGGGCCATGTCCCGGCAGGTGGAATTGATCCCCATGAAGGTCTGCGTGTTACCGGCGCGGTCCGCGCTCATGGTGGTGTGCTCCATGCCCAGCGGAGCGAACAGGCGCTCCTCGGCGTACCGGGAGACCTCCTTTCCGGTGGCCTCCCGCAGCACATGCTGCAACGTCTGGATCGCGGAGTTGTTGTACGCCCAGACCGTGCCGGGTTCGTGCTGCTGTTTCAGGCCGATGGCGAACTTCGTACGGTCCCGGGCCTGGATCAGCCGCTGGTAGTCGGTCTGGAAGCTCCATTCCCGGCCGGAGCCGTTGCTGAGAAGGTCGCGGACCGTCACGTCCTCGGACGGGGTCCCCTTCCACTCGTCGATCCATTTCGCCGCCTTGTCGTCCAGGCTCAGCGCGCCGTCGTCCTGGGCGATCCCGACGAGGACGCTCGTGAACGACTTGGTGGCGGACCAGACCGGCTGCGGGGTGTCCCGGCCGCCCCGGCCGAAATACCATTCGCCGGCCAGTTTTCCGTTGCGTGCGACGGCCAGGCAGTCCGACTTTCCCTTCTCCGCCTGTGCCGCCACGCTCTTGAGCTTCGCCGCGTCCATGCCCGCGGCCGCGGGCGCCGTCGTCTCCCAGGGGGACGGATCGGCCGCCTTCCGCGACGGGCCGGCGGGCGGTCCCGCGTCCTCGCCGCCGGATCCGGCCGAGCACGCCCCGGTGAGGAGGGTGGCGGTGAGGGCGGCTCCGAGGAGGCGATTCGGCCGTTCCGGCATCTAACTCACCCCGCCGGTGCGCGGCGCCGCGGCTTGACCGTCCCGCGGACCGGCGAGCCGGACCCGTTCGACGGCGGGCATGGCGGCGCCGTCCGCGAGCAGCCAGCGGAACAGGACCCACCCCTCGGAATGCCCGGCGGTGTCCAGCCAGTTCGGGAGGCCGGGATCGGTTCCGGCCACGACGACACGGACGTTCCCGTCCGGTCCGGCCACCGCGGTGCGGGCGTTGAGCGACGTCCGCCGCGTTCGGTGATCGAGTGACTGTCCCCATCGGTTCGCCAAGTGAACCCCCCAGTAGCGGCATTCCGGAGGCCGCACGTCGATCACGAGCGCCTCCCCCTCGTCGAGTCTGTACCAGCAGACGACGTAGTCGTTGTCCGGTGTGCGGTATGGGCCGTGCCCGCCGGTCTCGACGAAGCGGTTAGGCGTGGCGCGCATCGTCTCCACCCGTTGCGCCGCCAGCTTCGCCGCCGCCTGGACGAACGTCGCCGTCGCGCGTGCGGCGCGGGCGAAGCCGTGGTCGTCCAATGGCGGGTCGGGCGCCGTCTCGTCCACCGCCTCGATCCGGTACTCGGCGGGCACCTCCGTCTCGCGGTCGAGGAAGTACTCCCGGGCGATCACCGCCCGCGAGTCGGCGTCGACGCGGAGCCAGTCGCCCGGCACCTCCTCGGGCGAGAGGATCACCTCGAAGTCGCCGCCGGGCGAGAAGCCGATGTCCCGGTCGGACAGGTTGACCAGCCGGGTCTCCCCGTCCCGGTTCATCGCGGAGTACACGCAGAACGCGAGATAGGCGGAGGTCCCCCGGTTCCCCCAGATGCGGTAACGCCTGGCGCCGCCGAGCGCGGCGATGCCGTAGTCGGTGTCGGGATTGTCGAAGAAGAACTTGCGCACCGGTGTGACGCCCGGCAGGAACACCGGATGCCGCGAGCGCCGCAGCGCCGCCCGTTCGAACTGATCGGTCAGGACGTTGAGGATGTAGCCGAATCCCTCCGCCACGTCGACGGCCGGTGCGCCGTCCGCCAGGTCCGCCACCGTCCCGCCCGCCTCGGCGAGCGCGTCCAGGAGTTCCCGCCAGGCCGCGACGCTTTCGAGCGGGTGGGGGCGGTCCGTGGCCGTGAGCTCGCATCTCGACATGGGACCGACTATTGCACTCCAAGTGCAAATGCGCCACCATTCAGCGGAGGACGGCTACCGGAACATCTCCCAAGCCCGGCCCGGCCCGGCTCGAAGGCGGGGAGGAAGGTGCCTGATCGCCATGCCCGCGGAGTATGGGAAAGGCAAATGACCAAGGACTACTCCGACGGCCGCCGAGGGGTGAACCTGTTGCCGAAGCGGCGCACCCCCCGCTCGCCGGACGACCACGCACCCTACGGCTGGAAACCCCTGGCGGTCGTCGCGGCAGCCGGATTCATCGACCGTTTCGAGCATCAATTGCTCCCCGGCGTGCTCCCCTTCATCCAGGACGAGTGGGGATTCAGCGACACCGCCGCCGGGCTGCTGCCGCTGGGCGGCGCGCTGGCCGCGATCACGCTGACACCGCTGGCCGGGTACCTCACCGACCGGTACCGCCGCACCCGCATCCTCACCGTCATCGTCCTGTGCTGGGCGGTCGCCACACTCGCCTCCAGCCTCGCGACCGGGTTCGGGATGTTCTTCGTGATCCGGCTGCTGCTGGCGAGTTCCGAGGGCTTCTACGGCCCCCTCTCCGGGAGCCTGCTGGCCGACTTCTACGCTCCGAGGAGCCGGGCGAAGGTCTACGGGTGGCGGGGGCTGACGCCCTATCTCGCGGGCGTCGGCGTGGTGGTGGGCGGTGTGCTGGCGCACCATTTCGGCTGGCGCGCCGCCTTCGTCATCGCCGCCGTCCCCGGCCTGATCGTCGCCGCGTTCTGCGCGCGCCTGCCGGAACCGCCGCGCGGCCTGCTCGACCGGATGACCGGCACTCCGCCGGACCCGCTCGGCACGATCGCGCGCGACGACGATCCCGGCCCCGTACCGGAGGCCCCCTCGGACGTCGCTCCCTCCCGGCGACGCGCGCACCCGAAGTTCCGGCGGCAGCTCCGGCAGGTCATGGCGACCCCGACGATCGCCCTGCTCTCGGCCGGCCTGGCCGCCCTGGCGTTCGGGCTCTCCGGGATCTCCTACTGGACGCCCACCCTGATCCACCGCGACCACGGCGTCAGCGAAGGGCTCGCGGCGTCGGTGAGCGGGGCGGTGACGGTCGTCGGAGTCGTGGCGGGCGTGCTGGCCGGAACCCGGCTCGGCCGGCACTGGGGCGACCGGCACAGCGGCGGCCGGCTGCTGGCCGGAGGGAGCGGGATCGTGGCCGGCGGCGCCATCCTCGTCGCGGCGATCTCGATGCCCTCGCTCTGGGCCTTCGCGGCACTGCTCCTGCTGTCGAAGGCGGCCATGGCGATGGCGATCCCCAACCTCACCGCCTCCATAGCCGACGTGCTGGACGCGACCTCCCGCGGTCTCGGCTTCGCCATGGTGCACGTGTTCGGCGCGTTCGGCGTCGCCTTCGGACCGTTCGTGGTCGGGGCGGTCTCGGACGCGACCGGCTCGATGGTCACGGCCATGTACGCGCTGGCCGTCCCCCTGCTGCTCGGCGGACTGCTCACGATCGCGGCACGCCTGTCCTTCGAAAGTGACCGGGACCGCGCGCTGGCACGCTGACGCGCCCGCCCCGGCGGCGGGGGCGCGCCTCACTCCGCGCCGTAGCCGCCGCCCCCGGGGGTCTCGATGACGAAGACGTCGCCGGCACCCGCGGGCAGCGAGTCGCAGCCAGCCATCGGCGTCACGGACCCGTCGGTGTGCTCCACCCACTGCCGCCCCAGCGCGCCGGGTCCGCCGCCCGCCATGCCGTACGGCGGGACGCGCCGGTGGCCGCTCAGCGTCGTCACCGTCATCGGTTCGAGGAAGCGGATGCGCCGCCGGGCGCCCTCCCCGCCGCGCCGGCGTCCCGCCCCGCCGCTGCCCCGGCGGATCTCGTGGCCTTCCAGCAGCACGGGATAGCGCGACTCCAGCACCTCCGGGTCGGTGAGCCGGGAGTTGGTCATGTGGGTCTGGACGGCATCGGCGCCGTCGAAGCCGTCCCCCGCGCCGGAGCCGCTCGCCACCGTCTCGTAGTACTGGTGGTGCTCGTTGCCGAAAGTGACGTTGTTCATCGTGCCGGAGCCCTCCGCCATCACTCCGAGCGCGGCGTACAGCGCGCCGGTCACGGCCTGCGAGGTCTCGACGTTGCCCGCGGCCACGGCCGCCGGGTACTCCGGCGAGAGCATCGTGCCCGGCGGGATCGTGACGTGGAGCGGTTCGAGGCAGCCGGCGTTCAGCGGGATGTCCTCGGCCACCAGCGTGCGGAACACGTACAGCACCGCCGCCATCACCACCGACGACGGCGCGTTGAAGTTCCCGGCCGACTGGGGGGACGTGCCGGTGAAGTCGATCTCCGCCGTCCGGGCGCGGCGGTCGACGCGGACCGCGACCGCGATCCGTGCCCCGCCGTCGAGCTCGTAGGCGTACGAGCCGTCGCGCAGCGCACTGATCACCCGGCGGACCGCCTCCTCGGCGTTGTCCTGGACGTGGCGCATGTAGGCGTGCACGACGTCCAGGCCGTAGTGCCGGACCATCTCGCGCAGTTCCCGCACGCCCTTCTCGTTGGCGGCGACCTGGGCGCGCAGGTCGGCGACGTTGTCGAGCGGGTTGCGGGACGGGTGGGCGGCCGAGCGCAGCAGCTCGACCGTCTCCGCCTCCCGCATCCTGCCGCCCTCGACGAGCAGCCAGTTGTCGATCAGGACGCCTTCCTCCTCCACCCGCCGGCTGAAGGCCGGCATGGACCCCGGCGTGATGCCGCCGATCTCGGCGTGGTGGCCCCTGGACGCGACGAAGAACGAGATCTCGCCCTCCCCGCCTCCGCCGGGGGCGGGCTCCACGTCCCCGGCGAAGACCGGTGTGACGACGGTGACGTCGGGCAGATGGGTGCCGCCGTGGTAGGGGTCGTTGAGCACGTAGACCTCGCCCGGCCGCATGCCGCCGGCGGCCCGCCGCCGCCTGAGCAGTTCCTTGATGGAGGCCCCCATCGAGCCGAGGTGCACGGGGATGTGCGGCGCGTTGGCGATGAGGTCGCCGCCCGCATCGAAGATCGCGCAGGAGAAGTCGAGGCGTTCCTTGATGTTGACCGAGTGCGCGGTGCTCCGCAGCCGGACGCCCATCTGCTCGGCGATGGACATGAACAGGTTGTTGAAGATCTCCAGCATGACGGGGTCGGCGCCGGTGCCGACCCCGTGCCCACTGACTCCGTGCCCGCCGGGCCTGGGCGCCACCCGGGTGAGCAGCAGGTGGCCGAGCTCGTTCACCGCCGCGCGCCAGCCCGGGTCGACGACGGTCGTCGTGTCGGCCTCAGCGATGATCACCGGGCCGGCCACGGTGTCCCCCGGCCGCAGCCCGTCGCGCCGGTAGAGGCCGACGTCCCGCCAGGCGCCGCCGGTGTACGTCCGGACGGGCTCCGGCTCGGCGGGCCTCCGGCGGCCGCCCCGGACCGGCGCCTCGGCGGCCCGCGGCAGGTCACCGACGGCCTCGACCGACACCGCCTCCACAACGATCTGCTTGTCCCGCATGAGGAAGGAGAACCGGCGCCGGTAGGTCTCCTCGAACTCGGCGACCATCGACGCCACGGTGCCGGCCCGTACCAGCAGGGCGGTGTCGGTGCCCGCGTACCGCAGGTGGGCCCGCCGCAGGACGTGCTTCGCGCCCATCCCCTCGTCCCGGAGCTCATCGCGTGCGTCGCGTTCCAGCCTCCCCAGGACCGCGCTCAGCTCGGGCAGCAGTTCCTCGCTCAGCGCGGCCTCCACCGCGGACTCCCGCATGGCGGTGACGTCGGCCAGTCCCATGCCGTACGCCGACAGCACCCCGGCCATCGGATGGACGAGCACCTGCCGCATGCCGAGGGCGTCGGCGACCGCGCAGGCGTGCTGGCCGCCGGCGCCGCCGAAGGTGGTCAGCACGTATCCGGTGACGTCGTGGCCGCGCTGGACGGAGATCTTCTTGATCGCGTTGGCCATGCCGGTGACCGCGACCTCCAGGAATCCGGCCGCGACCTCCTCGGGCGTGCGGCCGTCGCCGATCTCCGCCGCCAGGGCGGCGAAGCGGTCCCGGACGACGGCGGCGTCGAGGGGCCGGTCGCCCGCGGGGCCGAAGACGCGGGGGAAGTGCTCGGGCCGGATCCGTCCCAGCAGCACGTTCGCGTCGGTGAGGGTGAGCGGGCCGCCGCGGCGGTAGCAGGCCGGACCCGGGTCGGCGCCCGCCGAGTCGGGGCCCGCCCGGTACCGGCCCCCGTCGAAGCGCAGCACCGACCCGCCGCCGGCCGCGACCGTGTGGATGCTCAGCATCGGCGCCCGCATCCGCACCCCCGCCACCTGCGTCTCGTAGCGGCGCTCGAACTCGCCCGCGTAGTGCGAGACGTCGGTGGAGGTGCCGCCCATGTCGAAACCGATGACCCGCTGGAAGCCCGCGGCGGCGGACGTGCGCGCCATCCCCACGATGCCGCCCGCCGGGCCGGACAGGATCGAGTCCTTGCCGCGGAACCCGTGGGCGTCGGTGAGCCCGCCGTTGGACTGCATGAACATCAGCGGCACGCCGCCCAGCTCCCCGGACACCTGGGCGACGTACCGGTCCAGGATCGGCGAGAGGTAGGCGTCGACGACGGTGGTGTCGCCGCGCGGGACCAGCTTCATCAGCGGGCTCGTCGCATGGGACTCCGAGACCTGGGTGAAGCCGGTCCGGCGCGCGATCTCGCCGATGGCGATCTCGTGCGCGGCGTGACGATAGCCGTGCATGCACACGATCGCGACCGAGCGAAAGCCCTCGTCGTAGGCCGCGCTGAGGTCGCGTTCGACCGCGTCCTCGTCCAGGGGCACCACCACCCGCCCGTGCGCGTCGACGCGCTCCCTCGCCTCGATCACCCGCGCGTACAGCGGCTCGGGCAGCACGATCCGCCGGGCGAAGATGCGCGGCCGGTTCTGGTACGCGATCCGCAGCGCGTCGCGGAAGCCCTCGGTGATGACCAGCACGGTCGGTTCACCCCGGCGTTCGAGCAGGGCGTTCGTCGCCACCGTCGTCCCGAGCCGCACGCCCGCGATCCGGTCCGCCGGGATCGGCTCGCCGGGCGCCACCCCGAGGAGGTGCCTGATTCCGGCGAGGGCCGCGTCCCGGTAGCGCTCCTCGTCCCGCGAGAGGAGCTTGTGGGTGACGAGCGCGCCGTCCGGCCGCCTGCCGACCACGTCGGTGAACGTGCCGCCGCGGTCGATCCAGAATTCCCAGCCGGGAGCCCCGGCCCCACCCCCGTGGTCCAAGCGGGATTTACCTCCTACCACGAGCTTCTCATTCAAGGTCGACGAGCAACGTCCACGACACGGCAAATCCTGGCAAACGGCCTGAATGGCTCATGCCTGCCTCGCCAGAGCGTCGTCCGAGGCCATCGGACCCGTCGGCGGCCGGCGTCGTTCCGGCAGCGCGCGGACCAACAGGACGATGACGGCGATCGATGACAGCGCCCACCAGACATGCGCCTCCCCCCAGGCGGCGGGATCCAGGCGGGTCATGTAGATGTAGCCGAACGCGCCCCAGAAGAAGGCGGCGCCGATCGCGGGCCAGGTCCCGCGGCCCGACCACATGATCAGGTAGGGCACCGGCCAGGCCAGGTACTGGGCGCCGAACCGGTAGGTGACGATGAGGAAGACCAGGAGCAGGGCCAGCGTGAGGGCGACCGGGTCCGCCTTGCGCCACCACCAGCCGGCGGCGAGCAGCGCCGCCGCGAGGAGCGGCGTGCCGACGGTGCCGAAGCCGGCGGACACGACCTGGTGGCCGCCGGTGACGATCGCCGACCAGCCCCAGTCGCCCGCGACCGGGCGCGCCGACATCACCGCCGACACGGTCGCGGGGAGCCGGTCCACCGGGGTGCCGAAGATCGGGACGCTGCTGAGCAGGAACGCGGACGGGACCGCGGCGGTCCACGCGAGGACGGCGATCCGGGGCCGCAGGCCGGGGAGGGCGAGCACGACGCCGGGCAGCAGCAGCGCCGCCCAGCTCGCCGACGTCACGGAAAGCCCGACCAGGATCCCCGCCGTGTGGACGCGGCCGTTGCGGGCGGCCAGGAGGGCGGCTGCGCCGAGCACCAGGGTGATGGGCGCGAACTGGCCGTGCAGGGCGCTCACCATCAGCACCGGCGGCGCACACGCGTACTGGAAGCCGCGCAGGGCCTGTGTTCTCGGGGACGGGTCCGTGCTGAGCCTCGCCACCAGCGGGATCAGGGCGAGGTCGGCCAGGACGGGGACGACGCGTGACGTGACCTCCCAGGGCACGCCCAGCAGGTTCCCCAGGCCCCGCACCCCGGCCAGGACGTACGCCAGCATGGGCAGGAAGTGCCAGCCGCCCTCGCGCAGTTCGACCAGCGGGTCGCGGCCGCCGAGGACGGCGTCGGCGGTGTCGCGGAAGTCCTTGTCCAGGTCATAGGGCTGCCAGGGATCGTTCGCGGCGATCAGCAGCACCGCCAGCCGCAGCGTCGCGCCGACGGCCAGCGCCACCGCCGCCGGGGGCGCCCACCGCCGGCGCCCGGCGAGCAGGGCGAGGGCGAGGCCCGCCGCCGGCGGCAGGCCCATGACCAGAATGTGGATCACCGCTGTCCTTTCGTTCGGCCGTCGTCGCGCCGGAGGACGCCGGCTCGGTCGGTGTCGCGGCCGAGCTTCCGTTAGGGTCGGCGATCATACGATCCACGAGCGTACGGCGGGTGGCTGAATGTCAGGAACAGCGACCGACCGGCGGGGGGACCCCGCCGGCTTGGCGGGCGCGCGGGTGCTGGTGACGGGAGGCGCGGGGTTCATAGGCGGCCGCCTGGTCGGCGCCCTGCTGGACGCGGGCGCGGACGTCGTCGTCGCCGACGAGCGGCCGCATCCCGGCCCCGGCGTCGAGTCGGTGGTCGGCGACCTGTGCGATCCGGCGGTGCGCCGGGCGGCGGTCCGCCCCGGACTCGACGGGGTGGTGCACCTGGCCGCGGCGACCTCGGTCCTGCGGTCGATCGAGGACCCGGCCGGGGTGTACCGGCTGAACGTCGACGCGACGGCCGGCCTGCTGGAACTGTGCCGCGAACGCGGTGTGCCGCGGATGGTGTTCGCCTCGACCAACGCGGTGACGGGCGATGTCGGCGGGACCCCGATCAACGAGCGGATGCCGCTCCGTCCGCTCACCCCCTACGGCGCGACGAAGGCCGCGGCCGAGATGCTGCTCAGCGCCTACACCGGCGTGTACGGCATGCGGACATGCGCGCTGCGTTTCGCGAACGTCTACGGCCCGGGGATGCGCCGCAAGGACAGCTTCGTGCCCCGGCTGATGCGGGCGGCGGCGTCCGCGGAGGGCGTCCAGGTGTACGGCGACGGCACCCAGTTGCGCGACTACGTGCACGTGGACGACGTGGTCCAGGCGGTGCTGCTCGCCTGGCGCACCGGCCGCACCGGCCCGCTCGTCGTCGGATCGGGCCGTTCGACCAGCGTCAACGACCTGATCGAGACGGCCCGGGCGGTCACCGGCGCGCCCATCCCCGCCGAGCACGTCGAGGCCAAGGCGGGTGAGATGCCCGCGGTCGTCCTGGACATCTCCGAGGCGCGGTCCCTGGGGTACGAGCCGCGGCACGACCTCCGCTCCGGCATGGCGACCGTCTGGCCCGACTTCGCACCGGTGGGGGCGGCATGAGCGCGGCGGACGACGCCGTCGACGAGCGGGCGCTGGCGGCCTTCGCCGCCGAGCACGGCACCGGCCTGCCTCCGATCGCGGTCGTCATCGCCGCCTACGACGAGGAACGCGGCATCGGCGACGTCGTGCGCTCGATCCCCTCGTCCGTCGCCGGGCGCGAGACCGCGGTGGTCGTGGTGGCGGACGGGGCGACCGACCGCACCGCCGCCGTCGCACGCGAGCACGGCGCGCTGGTGTGCGACGTGCCGGTGAACCGCGGGCAGGGCGCCGCGCTGCGCCTCGGCTACCGCATCGCCCGCGAAGGCGGCGCCGAGTTCATCGTGACGACCGACGCCGACGGCCAGTACGACTCCGCCCAGATCCCCCGGATCCTCGGCCCGGTGCTGGACGGGGAGGCCGACTTCGTCACCGGGTCGCGGCGGCTGGGCCGGCAGGAGACCTACGACCGCGTCCGCCGGGCCGGCGTACACGTGTTCGCCTGGCTGGTGAGCCGGATGACCGGGCAGCGCATCACCGACACCTCGTTCGGCATGCGCGCCATGCGGGCGGAGGTCACCGGCGCCGTCACCCTCAGGCAGCCGCAGTACCAGTCGTCCGAACTGCTCATCGGCGTGATCTCCAAGGGGTACCGCGTGCGGGAGGTGCCGGCCACGATGCGGCTCCGCGCGGCCGGTACCACCAAGAAGGGCGGGAACCTGGTCTACGGCTACCGCTACTCCCGCGTCGTCGTCGGGACCTGGTTGCGGGAACGCCGGTCCGCGCCCACCGCGTCCGCCTCCGCGCGCGTGCCCCGGCCGCCGGCGAAGACGAAGTAGTGGAACAGGCAGAACTTCACCACGAACATCACCCCGTAGACGGCGAGGAACACGCCGCCGACGAAGACCATCCGCGGGCCTGCGGCCTCGGGCCCCAGGCGGTCGGCGACGCCCGTCGCCCACGCTGAGAGGAGCATGCTCGCCACGGCGATCGCCCAGTACGGGACCAGCTCGCGCCACACCGACGCTCGTCCGCGCCGCCCCCACGCCCACCACCGGTTGAGGACGTAGTTCAGGGCGGCGCCGGTGCTCCAGGCGGCGACGGACGCCGCGCGGGGGCCGAGCAGGCCGGTCCCATAGGTCAGCAGCAGCGTCGCCTCGCTCGCCACGGCCGCCAGCACGGAGCCGATCGTGTACCGGGTGAAGATGAGCCGGAGGGCGCGGCGGCCCCGGGACGGGGCGGGCTCGGCGGGCATCAGGGCCGCGCTGTCCCCGGCTCGGCGGGGACCCGGGCGACCGCGAGGATCGACTGCCCGAACGGCACCGGGACGACGCGGTCCAGCACCCGGGTCACCGGGACGATCACCCGGTCGTACACGCCGACGGCCCCGCTGTTCGGCTTCTCCGCGCGCCGCAGCCGCATGGCCGCCCACCAGGCGAGGCCGCCGAGGAGGTTGACCGGACGCGCCAGCTCGCAGCCGAGCCCCGCCCGCAGGATCGCGTCCCGCAGCGTCCGCGGCGTGTAGCGGCGGAAGTGCCCGACCCCGCGGTCGAAGTCGCTGTACAGGCTCTGGTATCCCGGTACCCACAGCACGATCGTGCCGCCCGGGACGACCGAGCGCGCCAGCGACGCGAGCACCGCGGCGTCGTCCTCGAAGTGCTCCAGGACGTTGATCGCCACCACCGAGTCGACCGGCCGGTCCAGCCGGTCGCCCGCCGCCAGGTCGAACTCGCGGGTCTCGATCTCGGCGGCGATCGTCCGATCACCGGCGAACCGCTCGTCCATCACCGCGACCGCGTCCGGGTCGACATCGGTGGCGACGAGGCGGCGCAGACCCGAGAACTGCGCGGAGAACTCGCCTAGCCCCGCCCCGACCTCCAGCACGGCGGCGCCGCAGTGCGGCGCGATCAGGTCGAACTGGTAGCGCCGGTAGCGGGGCTTGTCCGGGCCTGCGCCCTCGGCGGCACGGTCGCCGAGGGCGCGTCCGGTGGCGCGGGTGAACGCACCCTGGCCCTGTTCCATGGGCGCATCGTTCATCGAAGGCTCCCCGGCGGTCACGTCTCCTGCACGGGGCTGGCCTGGTCCCGCCAGTTGACCTTGGGCCGCAGGGCCTCCGGCTGGACCCGGTCCGCGTACCGCTTGGCGACGTCGAACAGCGAAGTGATCAGCGTATCGGAGAGCAGGTGCGGGGACAGCCCGAGGTCGAGCAGCCGCGTGTGCACCACGTTGTAGTAGTGCTCCTCGCGCTCGACACGGGGATTGTCGAGATGCTCGATCCGGACGTCGCCGGGATAGCACCGGGCGACGGTGTCCGCGAGCTCCTGGACCGACATCGCCTCGGTCATCTGGTTGAACACCCGGAACTCGCCCCGCTCGGCGGGGTTCTCGCAAGCCAGCTGCACGCACTGGACCGTGTCGCGGATGTCGATGATCCCTCGGCGCTGGCCACCGCGCCCGTACACGGTCAGCGGATGGCCGAGCACCGCCTGGATGACGAACCGGTTGAGCACGGTGCCGAAGACGGCGTCGTAGTCGAACCTGGTCGCCAGCCGGTCGTCCAGCAGGGTTTCGGGGGTCTGCTGGCCGTACACCACGCCCTGGTTGAGGTCGGTCGCGCGCAGCCCCCACACCCGGCAGGTGAACTCGATGTTGTGGCTGTCGTGGACCTTCGACAGATGGTAGAAGGAGCCGGGCCGCTTCGGGTACAGCACCCGGTCGGTGCGGCCCTTGTGCTCCACCTCCAGCCAGCCCTCCTCGATGTCGATCTCGGGCGTTCCGTACTCGCCCATCGTGCCGAGCTTGACCAGGTGGATGTCGCGGTCCACCTCCGCGATCGCGTACAGCAGGTTCAGTGTCCCGACGACGTTGTTGACCTGCGTGTACACGGCGTGCTTGCGGTCGATCATCGAGTACGGCGCGGCCCGCTGCTCGGCGAAGTGCACGACGGCCTCCGGGCGGAAGTCGCGCAGCATCCCGTACGTGAAGTCGGCGTCCGTCAGGTCGCCGACGTACACGCCCATCGCGTCACCCGTCAGATCGCGCCAGGCCGCGACGCGGGTCTGCAGCGACTCGATGGGCACCAGGCTCTCCACACCGAGCTCGAAGTCGTACTGCCGCCGGACGAAGTTGTCGGCGACCGCGACCTGGTGACCGCACCGCGAGAGATGCAGGGCGGTCGGCCAGCCGAGGTACCCGTCGCCGCCGAGAACTAGAACACGCATGGATCTCTCCTGCAGTTGTACGGGATCGTCCAGGGAGAGCCTGGACCGCTTCGCAACCACAGCGCGTCCGCGGGCGCAGCGCTTGGATTCGGCGCACTCGAACCGGCACCCCGGTGAGCATCCGTACGATCAACACCCACCCCCTGCCCGCCGCCGACGGCACATCCGACCGGGCGAAGCAGGCCGGAGATGTGGCCTCGAACCGTCGGCACGGGTTCCTTCATGAGCCGCGTCGTCTCCCATGCCGACCGGGTTTCCCGGCTCACCTGGCGGTCACCCTACCGGCCCTTGCGGCCGGGTCGCATCTATCACGGCGACATCGCCGGCAACGCGGGGAACCGGCGGTGGGGGCCGACCCCCGAGTGGGCGGTCTGACTCTCACGGTCCTCCTGCCCTTTCGGCGTGCGGTCCCGTCCGGCGGGACCGCACACCGGCTGCGGACGGAGGTGCGTTACATGGTCTCCAGGGCGGCCATCATGAGCAGCACGGAGAACGAGCACCCGGCGACGAGCGCGGTTCCCGAGGCGACGAGGGCCGCCCCCGCCGTGAACAGGCGCCGCAGGACGAGATGTGCCGCCGCGGCGCCCAGGAGGACGAGTACGGGAAGGTACGGGACGAACAGCGATGCGGCGGCCACCAGGAGGCCGCAGGCCAGCGCGACCGCCGCCCTCCCGCCGCCGCCGAGATCGCGGCCGGTGACCGCATAGGCGGCGCCCCCCGCGAGCACACCGCTTCCCGCGATCATCAGGATCAGGTAGTAGTCCATGCGCGACCTCCGGCTCGCCCGTGTTCCGATGATGCGTTGTCAGCACGTATGACCCGGCCCGGAGACCAGAGGTTCGATCTTGCTCGTGCGGCAGGCCGGGCGCGCCGCTGGTTGGCGAGTGGCCAATAATGCTGATCGTGCGTACGAACCAAGTGGTGGCCGGGCCGGAGCCCGTCGAGTTCGGGCCGGGCACGGCGCGGCGCCGGTCGTGGGGGCTCGCCGGCCTGCTACTGGCCGGAGGCGTCGCGGCGTACGCCCTGCTCGTCCCCAATGCGCTCCTGATCCCGCTGGTGTCGCTGTCCCCGCTCGCCCCCTTCGCGGTCGGCGGGATCGTCGGGCGGATGCGGGCGCCGACGGTGGTGGCCGAGGACGGCATCCGCTGCCACGCGGTCTTCTCGGTCCAGTTGCGGCGGCAGTTCGTGCCCTGGACGGCGATCGCGCGGATCGGCGTCCGGCAGCGGGGCCGCCGCATGTTCGTCGCGCTCCGGCTGACGGACGGGGGCCGGATCGTCCTCCAGCACCCGAACGGCCGGCAGGTGCAGGACGCCGTCGCGTTCATGCAACGGCAGCACCTGGCGGCCTGCGGCGGGACGCCGCCGGTGATCGATCGGGCCCCGCTCCCCTGGCGGCGGCTGCGCCCCTGGGTGCGGGTGACGGCGGCCGCGCTCCCCATCGCGAGCGTGGTCGGGCCACTGACGTGGATCGTCGCGGAGACCGGCGGAGGCGGGTCCCCCGGCGCGGTCGTCGCCTGCGACCAGATACCCCGGGATGTCGCCGCCCGGGTGCTGCCGGAAGGGCGTGTCCACGGTTACGGCCATCAGGCGGCCTGCCGGTGGAGCACCGATTCGACCTCGGAGAACGGCACTTGGATCGACTTTCACATCGGCGCCTGGTCGCGCTCCTATGCCGAGCGGTCGTACAGGGAGACCTTGAAGGCGATGCGGAATGCCGGGCGCACGCCGAACATGCTGCGTGACGGCGACGCCTACACCGTGGCCTGGCAGGACGGCTGGGGCTTCACCGCTCAGGGAAGGGCGCACGTGAACGGGTACCTGGTGATCGTCGCGCTCCACAGCCGGCGAGCGGCCTCGGCGGACGAGGCCGGGCGGCAGGCAGGTGCCGTCCTGCGCGCGGTGACGGAGAAGCTGGCATGAGGCTGAACAGGCGCGAGAGCGGGCTGCTCATGGGAGCGCTGCTCCTTTCGGCGTTCCTGTGTGCGCCGTTTCTGACGGTCATGGCCGCCGCCCGGTCGGACGGGGACGAACTCGTCCCGCAGCGGACACCGCTGGCGGATCTGTGCATCTGGTTCCCGCCCGCCAAGGCTGCGCAACTGGTGCCCAAGGCGCGCGCTCCCGTCTCGCAGGCCATCTTCTACGGGGAGGTGCAGTGCGACTGGATCAGCGTCGACGACCGCACCCAGTTGAGCTTGAGCGCCTACCGCCCTTCCGGGGCGCTGACCGCCGAGAAGGAGTCCATCGAGGTGCAGGACTTCCACAACGCCCGAGCGCCGTCGGGCAACGGCGAGCCGGCCGGGATCGGTGAGGCGAGCACGGTCAGCGTCCGGCACGAATCCGGTTACACCCAGGCCCACGTCATCGTGCGGGACGGCCTCCTCGTCGCCCAGGTCACCTACCGCGTGCCCGGCAAGGGAACGGACGTCGCCGGCAAGGCGAAGGAGGCCGCCGTCGAGCTGCTGCGGCTGCTGCCGCCGAAGGGGCGTTGACCCCGGGGTCGGTCTGCTCGCATGTGGTCTTCGCGGAGGTCCATATGCGTTTTTCGAAGGATGTGCCAGTATGCGCGGCATGGGCTTCGCTGACCGTTACCTCGCCGAAGACGAGTCCCTGGTGCACGCGACGCGCCAGCACTGGACGGAGCTGGTCGGGGAGTTCGTGATCCTCTGCCTCGTCTGGATCGTCGCCGGGGCACTGCTGTGGGTCATCCCGGCCGGCGAGGACTGGGGACGGATCGCCGACTTCGTCGTCCTCGGTGCGGCCGCGGCCCTGTCGTTGTGGTTCTGGCTGGTCCCGTTGCTGCGGTGGCGCGGCACCGTCTACATCATCACGACCAAGCGGGTCTACAAGCGCAGCGGGTTCCTGACCAAGACCGGGCACAGCATCCCGCTGATCCGCGTCAACGACGTGGCGTTCCGGGTGACGCTGTGGGAGCGGATCTGGCGGTACGGGACGCTCGACATCCAGTCCGCGTCCGAACACGGGATGCTGCGGCTGAAGCGCGTCCCCGACCCCGAGGGGCTCAAGTCCAAGATCTACCAGGCCGTGGACGCCGAGCGTCAGCGGCAGGCGGGCCCGGGCATGGCCGACTACAGGTGAGCCCCGGCGGCGCGGCGCCGCCCACGAGGCCGTCCGCTGGGCGCTGACGCCGGAGGCGGTCGCCGCTCCAGGCGGGGCGCGATGCGAACCGGCTCTCCAGCCCTTTCGGCGTTTCCGGCGGAGTGGAGGGGACATGTCACCCTCTGTCGGGCAAACCGATCGGGGGAGGGAACATGCTGATCAGCAACGTGTACCGGCCGGGGGTCCTGAGCTGCCGGGCCGAGGACCGGCTGGACCAGGTGGCGCGGCAGATGGTGGAGGAGGACGTCGGCGCCCTCGCCGTGCTCGACGGTGAGCGGGTCGCCGGGATCATCACCGAGCGGGACCTCCTCGGCGCGTTGGCCGCACTCGCGGATCCGGCCTCCCGGGCCACGGCGTACGCGTCGACCAGGCTCAAGACCGCCGCGCTGGACGAGGACTCGCGCGAGGTCGCCCGCCGGATGCTGGACGAGGGCATCCGCCACCTGCCGGTCGACGACCACGGGCGCCTCGTCGGCATGGTCTCGATGCGGGACCTGCTGGCCCTGGAGACATGGGCGCTTTGACGTCCGGCCGCCCCGGCCGTGGAGCGACACCGGGTCCGCCGGCCATGGGTTCCTCCGCTGCCTCTTGAATCGCAACCATGGGCGCCGCGCAGAAGTGCCGTGACACCGCGCCGGCGCGGCCCGGAGACCCGATGTACCCGTATGTCGGCAAGTACATCAAGGACCTGACGCTGGCCCAGATCAAGACCATGGACTGCGGATACCAGCAGTTGCCCGGGCACCCCGGGCAGGAGCAGATCAAGGGCTTCCGGATGGTGGAGCTCAGGGACGTCTTCGACCTGGTCAAGAGCTACCGCGCCAAGCGGGTCAAGCTGAACATCGAGACCAAGGTCGAGGCGGGGGCGCCCGAGGAGACGGCGCCGCGGAAGCTGTTCGTCCGCCGGGTCTTCGAGGAGATCCGCGCGTCAGGCATCCAGAAGCAGGTCACCGTCCAGTCCTTCGACTGGGGGGCACTGAAGGAGATGCACAGGCTCGCGCCGTCCTACCCGCTGGTGGCACTGACGAACTACGACTTCCTGCAGGTGGGCCTGCCCGGCGCGTCCCCCTGGCTCGGCGGGATCGACGCCGACGACTATGACGGCGACTTCGTCAAGGCCGCCGCCGCCGTTCCCGGGGTGAAGGCGCTGTCGCCCGTCTACGGATTCCCGCAGAACGGCAAGATCGGAGACCCGGGTTTCCGCTTCTACGTCTCCGTGGCGATGGTCCGCCAGGCGCACGCCCGGAAGCTGAAGGTGATTCCCTGGACCACCAACGATCCCGCCACCGTCGAAGCGCTCATGGACATGGGTGTCGACGGCATCATCACCGACTATCCGGACCGCGTCCGCCAGATCATGGCCGACCGCGGCATGCGCCTGCCGAAGTCGTACAAGCCGCGCCGCGGCCGGGCCTGAACGAGTCCCGGCAACGCATTGAGCCGGAAGACCGTGCTCACACCGGAAAGTAGCTAGCCGTTCGGCTATCAAAAAGATAGCCGAACGGCTAGACATGACGACTCTTGATCATTAGCCTCGGACTCCACCGGTAAGTAACCACTTCTGATCCGCGGGCTCGCCGGTCCCCCGATGCTCTGGAGTCCCATGGCCGAGATCAGCCGTCGCTCCCTGCTCGCCGGTGCCACGGCGGCCGCGGGGCTCACCGTCCTCGGCACGCCGCGGGCCCGCGCGGGTGCGCGCAGGCGCGTCCGGGTGACCCGCGAGGAGCACCGCCTCGTGATCGTCGGATCGGGATTCGGGGGCGGGGTCGCGGCGCTGCGGTTCGCGCGGGCCGGGGTGCCGTCGCTGGTCCTCGAACGGGGCATCTGGTGGCCCACCGGCCCGAACGCCGAGACGTTCCCGCACGCCACCGGCCCGGACAAGCGGGCGATGTGGATGGGGCTCGACCCCGAGCTCTTCGGTGTCCCGATGCCCGTCCACGACCCGTACACCGGTCTCCTGGAACTGGTGAAGGGCGACGGGATGAACATCATGTGCGCCGCGGGCGTCGGCGGCGGGTCGCTGGTGTACCAGGGCATGACCCTCCAGCCGACCGAGGACGTCTTCAACGCGACCATGCCCGACGGGCTCGACTTCGCCCGGATGCAGCGGGTGCACTACCCCCGGGTGGCCCGCATGCTCAGGGTGGAGACCGCGCCGGACGAACTGATCGCGAGCGACACCTACCGGCCGTCCCGCGTCTTCGCCCGCAACGCCGAGCGCGCCGGCTACGAGGTCTCGAAGATCCCGATGCCGATCGACTGGTCCTTCGCGTTGCGTGAGCTCAAGGGCGAGATGAAGCCGTCCTACACCAACGGTGACTGCTCCCTGGGCGTGAACAACGGCGGCAAACACTCGGTCGACGTCACCTACATCGCCGCCGCCCAGGCCACCGGCCTCGTCACGGTCGCGACGCAGCACAACGTCACCGATGTGGCCATGGCGGCGGACGGCCGCTGGCAGGTCCTCGTCGACCGCATCGGCACCGACGGGACCGTCCTGGAGAAGAAGATCATCACGGCCGGGGCCCTGGTCATGGCGGCCGGCACCGCCAACACCACGAAACTGCTGATGCGCGCGGCCGGCAAGGGCCAGATTCCGGACATGCCCGATGGCCTGGGCACCAACTGGGGCACCAACGGGGACCGGATCTACGTCTGGACCGACTTCGCCGACGACTTCGGCGTCCCGCAGGGCGGTCCGGTCGTCTACGGCAGCAGGGAATGGGACGACCCCGCCACCGCGAACACCGTCATCCAGGCTTCCCTCCCGCCGCTGCCCGCCAACCTGCGCTCCACGATGCTGGTCGGCTATGGCGTGAGCCAGGGGCGCGGACGCTTCGTCTACGACGCCCGGACGGACGACGCCGTCCTGCGCTGGCCCCGCGGCGGCGACGGCCCCCTGTACGACCGGCTCCAGGAGCGCGCCCGCAGGATCACCGGGGCGGCCGCGCTGCTCCTCGACACCAACGCGATCGTGCCGTCCACCTGGCATCCCCTCGGCGGCGCCTCGATGGGCGTGGTCTGCGACCTCGCCGGGCGCGTCCTCGGCCACCGCGGCCTCTACGTGCTGGACGGGGCGCTCATGCCGGGCACCACCGCGGCCTGCAACCCGTCCATGACCATCGCCGCCGTGGCCGAGCGGGCCACCGACGAACTCGTCGCCCGGGACGTCGGAACGGTGTTCTGACCGTCCCCGCCACTGGGTAGGCTGCGTGGTCCGCGGGGCGGCGTCGCCCGCGGACCGGCGGAGGGGGTTTGCGGGTGGGAACGGCTCGGAGCCGGCTGTTGGCGGCCGCCTTGGAGCTGTTCATGCGGCACGGGGTCAGCGGCACCTCGCTGCAGATGATCGCGGACGAGCTGGGCGTGACCAAGGCCGCCGTCTACCACCAGTTCCATTCCAAGGAGGACATCGTCGAGGCCGTGATCGCGCCCGCGCTGGCCGAGCTGGAGACCGTGGCGGCCGCGGCCGAGGCGCGGCGGCACCGCAACGACCGGCTTCGCGTCGCACTGGAGGGCGTGGTCGACCTCGTGGTGCGGCACCGCGGGCTGTTCGCCATGATCATGACCGATCCGCAGGTGGGCCGGCTCGTCCGGAGCCGGCCGCCGCTGCGCGGGCTGGAGGAGCGCATCGAGGCCGTGCTGACCGGCCCGGAGCCCGACGCCGAGACGCTCGTGAACAGCGCCATGGTCAGCGGCGCCCTGCTGGTCGCCGGCATGGACCCGCGGCTGGCCGGCCTGGACGACGAAACGCTGCGCCGCCACCTCACCGCCACCGTCTTCCGCATGCTCCGCCTGCGGCCGCGCGCGACCTCCTGAGCGTCTTCCGCCCCTTCAGGGAAGGCGGTACCGGGAGCCGAACCCCCAGATCACGGCGTTGGCCTCCGGCGGTCATTCGGCCGGCTGGTCGGCGGTGACCAGCCAGCCGAGCCGCTCGGACATGCCGCGGGCGCAGGCGACGACGGCGCGGACATGGTCGGAGTCGTCGTCCGCGCGCCACAGGATCGACCAGGGGTAGAACGAGGCGGGTTCGGTGAGCGGGCGCCAGATCGTTCCCGGCAGCGCGGAGATGCAGGAGGCGGGCACGCAGTACAGGCAGCGGCCCTGGGCGACCAGGGTCGATGCGGCACGGATGCTGTCGACCGTGCCCTGGTACACCGTCGGGGTGAAGCCGGCGGCCCGGCACATCTCGACGGTGAACTGGTTGAACTCCGGCGCCTTCATCTCCTCGGCCAGGAGCAGCGGTTCGCGGGCGAGGGCCTCGACCGGCACCGCGTCCAGGTCGGCGAACCGGTGCCCGCGCGGGACCAGGACCCCGAGACGGTCCCGGCGGAACAGCTGCGAGGCGACCCCGCTCGGTGCCAGCGCGGCACGGCCGATGCCCACGTCGAGGCGCCCGTCCACGAGCTGCTGGTACTGCTCCGGGACGCCGGCCTCCACCTGGTGGATCACCAGGTCCGGGTAGAGCGCCTGGGCCTCGTGCAAGATCTGCGGCATGGAATCGTAGCTCGCATCGATGATGCCGACCCGCAACGCCGGCGAGGTGCCCTGCGCGGTCCGGGCCACCTGGGCGGCGCGCTCCACATGGGCGAGGATCTGCCGCGCCTCCACCAGGAACGCCGCCCCCGCCGAGGTCAGGGCCACATAGTGCGTGGTGCGCTCCAGCAGACGCACCCCCAGCTCCCGCTCCAGCCGCTGCACCTGCTGGCTCAGCGCCGACTGCACGATGTGCTCACGGGCCGCCGCACGGCCGAAGTTCAGCTCCTCGGAAACGGCGACGAAATAGCGGAGCTGGCGCAGTTCCACATCTCCCACTTTCTGAGCTGGAACGGCGAGACCTGCGTCAAGCAGCCTACATGGCGGCGTGCGCCGGGAGAGGTTCACCGACCCGGGGCCCGAGCGCGCTGCCAAGAGGCCGATCACCCACTCGCCGCCGCCATGGAACCGGAATCCGGCTGGAGCCGGTGCTACGTCCACGACCTCCTGGTCTGACGGATCCGGCGGCGCTCCGCACCGGCCGGGGCCCACCAGAACGGTCACGATTCCGGACGGTCCTAGATACTTGGCGTTACCGTATGCGCCGGAGGGCACATAGACGGCTGTGGGGGAACCGATCGGGCCGGGGGACGCGGTCGACCGCAGCGAAGGCTTCGGCGAGCGGCTGCTGGGACAGTTGCTGGACCGGGCGCACGAGATGCCGCCGCAGCTCATCGCCCCCCTGGTGGCCGAGGAGGTACGCGCGGTCGGCGGCCGGGACATCTCGATCCTGCTGCAGGACTACGCCCAGCACTCCCTGGTGCCGCTACCGGGCAGGGGCCTCACCGACGGTGAACCGATACCGCTGGAGGGGTCTCCGGCCGGACGCGCGTTCCTGTCGGAGACCGCCGTCGAACATCCGCTGGACGACGGTGTGCGCATGTTCCTGCCGCTGCTGGACGGCAGCGACGAGATCGGCGTCATGGCCGTGACCCTGGACGACGTCAGCGATGACGACCGCCGCCTGCTGCGACGGCTCGCGGGCCTGGTCGCCGACATGCTGGTGACCAAGAACAACTACACCGACCAGTTCGTCCGGGCACGGCGCCGCGAACCGATGAGCGTGGCCGCGGAGATCCAGTGGTCCTTGCTGCCCCCGCTCACCATGACCACGCCGCAGGTCGCCGTCGCCGGCATCCTGGAACCCGCCTACAACGTCGCCGGCGACAGCCTCGACTACGCCCTCAACGACGACATCCTGCACCTCGCCATGATCGACGCGATGGGCCACGGCCTCAACGCCGCGGTGCTGGCCACCGTCGCCGTGGGCGCCTACCGGCACGCCAGACGCGCGAACGCCGGCCTCGCCGAGCTGTACTCGTTCATGGACACCGCCATCGACGCCCAGTTCGGCCCCGACCACTTCCTCACCGCACAGATGATGCGCCTCAACACCGGCACCGGCCGCCTGGAATGGGTCAATGCCGGACATCCGGCGCCGATGCTGATCCGTGATCACCACGTCATCGGCGCGCTGGAAGGCTCCGGCACGCTGCCCGTCGGCTTCGGCGGCGCGAACCCGGAGATCAACAGTGTGCGGCTCCGCCGCGGCGACCGGGTCCTGGCCTACACCGACGGCCTCGTCGAAGAGCACACCACCGGCGGGAGGCTGTTCGGCGAGGAACGCCTGGTCGCCACCATCGAACGCGTCGGCCCCGCCTGCGCGACCGTCCAGCAGATGGCGCGAATGCTCTCCCATACACTCCTGCGGGAAAGAGGCGGAATCACCAGCGACGACGCCAGCCTCTTCCTCATCGAATGGCGCGGCGGAAGCGCCGACCACCTCGCTCACGCATTCCTGTGACCGCGAGCCGCCGGCGCGATAGCCGTCATGCGGCGGGTTCGGCGTAGCGGTCCTGGGCGGGGCGGACGGTGAGTGCGCGGTCGAGCCCGGTGATGCGGAGCAGCGCGGCGACCTGCGGGGCGGGAGCGGCCAGCCGCACGACGATGCCCAGTCCGGCGGCGCGGCGCCGGATGCCGATCAGCACGGTCAGCCCGGCCGCGTCGGCGGACGCCACCTCCCGCAGGTCGAGAATCAGCAGCCGGCCGCTGCGCCGCAGCACTCCGATCAGGTGCTCGCGCAGCGCCGGTGCGGCGGTGGCGTCCAGGGCGCCCGTCAACGCGACGATGGTGTGACCGGGGCGCTGGTGGTTGGGCATCCTCACTTCGTCGGGGACGGAGACCAGGCTCCCCGTAGCCGACGCGGGGATGGTGGGGGAACTGCTCATGGCGATCTCCGATCGCAGTGGGGCCATGGTGCCCGGCCGCCCCGGGCCGGACCGGCGCGCCGGGGCGGATCGCCCGGTCAACGTGCCGCGAGTTCTGTGCGCAGTCGCCCGCCCTCGGACTCCCAGGCGCCCACCGAGTCGTCCGGGGCGCCGGCCCGGCCCGTCCCGCCCCGTGGTGGGGGCAGGGCGGCCAGCAGGCCCGGGGTGTGGATCTGGTTGCGAGGGTGGGACGCCAGTTCCATCGACGCCTCGGCTTCGGCGTGCGGGGTGGAGACGGGGACGGTGAACAGGTCGACGCGCCGGCCGCCGGCGTGGATCGCGGTGAGCAGCCCGGACGGAAGGGAGTCGAACCAGCTCAGCCGGACCACCCGGGTGCCGGCCGGGCCGTCGACGCGCAGCCGGCGGGGTCTGCCGTCCCAGTCGTCGATCCGGAGCATGACGTGCGTGATGGGCCGGCGACCGTCGATGGGGCCGTGGTCCTGCAGTGCCAGGATCAGGCCCGGCAGTTCCGCGACCGGGTCGGTCGACCGGGGCCACCAGGCGCCGTCCAGGGCGGTTCGTGCCGAGCCGGGAAGGGCCTCGGCGCGCAGCCGCAACCGTGGCGTGGAGGGTGGCGACAAGCTGATCGTCGTGCGACGTTCGATGGTGTTCCACATGGCCGGCGCCTTCCGTCGGAGTTCGGGTGACGCGGGGAGCCGGTGTGGCGGAGCAACCTCAGAACGAGGATGTCGTCGTCGCCGGATAATTTGAGTCTACCCGATTAATTGACAATATCCCGAAAATTCAAAAACGAGTTTTGGGCGATATACCAAAACGCAGAATCACGTTCCATCGTCTGCTGGGCGACGGTCATCAGCACAAGTGATGGCATATGCATAGATTGCCTGTTTCCACAATCGGGTCGCAGCTGTCGACTGGGAGCGACCGGTCATCGCGGGGCTGCACCGGTATGCTCCAGGGCCGTCCGCTCCTCCCCGAGCGGGCGGCCTTGGGCGGTGCCTGCCTACCCTGCTCACTGGCGGCGTCGCCGGCACCCGAAGACGGCAGGCCCACGTCCGGCGCCGCCCCCTTCGCGCACCACCGGTCCCCTCAGGGGAGGTGGTATTGGGAGACGAAGTCCCAGATCACGGCGTTGGCTTCGATGTCATAGGTCGTCCCGCCCAGAAACGGGCCGAGGAACGGGAGGCCGCCGGGCCAGTTGTGACCGCCGCCCTTGATCTGGTAAAGGATCACGGGCCCGTCGGCCGCGCAGTCCGGATAATCGTGACGGACGACGGTGGTGTTGTCGTCAGGGGCGATGTCGGGCAGCTGCGTGGCGACACTCCTGGTGCCGCAGCCGTTGTGGCTCGTCCAGAAGTCGAGCGCCGGCTGCACCGTCGCGTAGGGAACGACGAAGTCGCCGTCGCCGTGGATCATGACGATCGGGACATGCCGTCCCGGGCGGCAGGAGGCGGTGCCGGTCAGCTGGCCCGCGACGGCGACATAGGCCGCGAACCGGTCGTTCTCGCAGGCCATCCTGTGGGTGAAGAAGCCGCCGTTGCTCATGCCCGAGGCGTACAGGCGCGCGGGATCGGCGTTGAAGCGCTCGACGAGGATATCCTGGAGACGCCGCACGAAGCCGGGGTCGTCCACGTCCGGGGAGGACGTCCCGCCCGGGACGCCCTGCCAGCCGATTCCGTGGTGCTCCGGCGTGATCATGATGAAGCCGCGGGTCTGGGCGTAGTCGGCCATGCGGCCGAAGTACTCGGCGGCACCCGGCGACTCCAGAAGCCCGGGGAAGTGGAACAGCACGGGCCGCGGGGTGCCGTCGTAGTCGTCGGGCAGGCGGAGGATGGCGTTCCTGGCCTGCCCGGCATGGGTGATGCGGATGGCGTGGTCACCCGGGTCGGGCCGGCGATCCTCGACCGTGAACGTGACCGGCCGTGTCGCGGACGAGTCTCCGCGCCGGACGGTGCCGTTCCCCTCCCACCTCACCGTCGCCTGGCCCGGGGCCGTGACCCCGCCGTTGATCCTGGCGGAGATCTCCACACCCGCGCCGGGATCCTTGAGGGTGAAGTCGCCCTTCAACCCGAACAGGGTGCGGGCGATCCGGAAGGAGACGTTCGCCGTCCCGCCGTCGGCGCCGGGGAGCGAACCCGTCCCCTGGATCTTGTCGGTCTCGAACGTGGCGACGTTGTCGAGGACGGCAATGGCCCCCGAGGACAGCTCCCCGGTCAGGTCGTACGCAGGCGACCCGGCCGCGGTGACCGTGACCCGGTCTTCGGCAGGCGGGGCGGCGTGAGCGGCCCCCGCGGGCACGGCGCTCAGCGCCGCCCCGGCAAGGCACGCGGCGGCGAGGCCGCGCCAGGACTTGGAAAGGTGGTGGACCACGGCAGGTACCTCCTGCGAACCCGGGTCGCGCCACAGTAAGCCCCGTCCGCCCCGCCGCCAATGCCCGGAACAGAGCATCCGGCAGGCGTTTTTTAGCCCTCCGGCACAAACGACCGACATAACCCGAGGTAGACCCCCGAAGGCCGAGGTCCATGTCATCCGGCACCCCGACCACACGTTCGGGAAGTGGGGGTGGGGTGGCGTCGCGGGCTTTAGGGTCGCGTGGTGGTCGACTTCGAGAGTGCTGAGCCCTGCCGTGGATTCTGGGACGATGCCGCGCGCATCCGGAACGGTTACCTGGCCGAGGTGCCGACGCAGACGCTGGTGTTGAAGATCGCCGAGGAGGTCGGTGAGGTCGCGGAAGCCTACATCGGGATGATCGGCGGGAACCCGCGCAAGGGCCGCCACAAGGACAGGTCCGACGTCCTCGACGAGCTGACCGATGTCATGTTCGCCGCGGCGGCGCCCATGCTCGATCTCGCGGGCGGGCCCGAGCAGGCCGAACGGCATATGGCCGAGCGGCTGGAGATCGTCTCTGCCCGGGAGGTCGCGGCCCCGCCGTCCGGCGGCTGGTTCGGGTCCTTCGTCGCGCCGCACGTGCTGCTGCGGCGCCAGGACGGCAAGGTCATGATGCTGCGCCGCGCCAACACCGGTTACCGCGACGGGTGGCTCTCCCCTCCGGCGGGACGGATCGAGCCCGGCGAGGACGTTCTCGCGGCGGCCATCCGCGAGGCCGCGGAGGAGACCGGTGTGCGGCTGCGGCGGGAGGACGCCCGGTTCGTCCACGTCATGCACCGGACCGCCAGGACGCTGCCCGGCCCCTGCCATGCGGTCAGCGACTTCTGGTTCCGCTTCGACCGCTGGGAGGGCGAGCCGCACGCCGCCGAACCGGACAGGGCGTCGGAGGCCCTGTGGATCGACCCGGCGGCCCCGCCCGACGACGTGATTCCCCACTGCGCGCTGGTCCTCGCCGCGATCACGCGCGGCGAGGCGTTCAGCGTCGACGGCTGGGCATAGCCCCCGCCTCAGAAGGTGACCAGGGGGTCGCCGATGAAGTCGGCTATGAAGTTGAGGAAGAAGAATCCGAAGAACAGGAAGTTCAGCACCAGGATGACGTAGTGCCAGGGGCGGGGACGGGCCGGGCGCGGGAGTCTGCTGTTCAGGTACATGAGCATGAACGGGAAGATCAGCGCGCCCAGGTTCGACATGTTCGCCGACCACTGCACCAGGCTGACCGGCAGCGCGAGGTGCAGGATGACCCCGATGACCACCAGTAGCAGCAGCATGAACGGGTAGTAGAAGCGCCGCGGGTCGCCTTCGAGGAGGGTGCGCAGCCGGGGGCTGGTGGCGTGCGCGGCGTCGGTGGTGACGCGCACCATCGCCTCGAAGATGCCGAGCTGGGTGGTGAACAGGATCAGCACGCCCAGGATCAGCGCGATGTAGAACAGCCAGCGGCCGTACTCGGCGTCCAGGGCGCCGGCGATGAAGGTCGGGACGTTCCCCTGGGTGACCTCCTGGCCGGAGATCTCGACCGCGTGGGCCATCAGGATGGTCGGCAGCAGCATGCCGATGATCGCGCCGGCGAAGAAGACGGCCCACATGTCGGTGAGCAGCAGCCGGTACCAGCGCCGCCACAGGCCCCGGTTCTTCTCGTCGTCGGGGAAGGTCACGCCGCTGGGCCGCATCTCGACGCGGCGGCCGCGCAGGCCCGCGATGAACCCGACCCGGTAGCCCATCCCGTAGCCCTTGTCCCGGTAGTGGCCCATCACGTACCAGTTGAGGCCGGACGCGAGCGCGGTGAACCCGGCGAGCCCGCCGATCTGGGTGGCGGTGATGCCCTCCGGCGGGGCGGCGGGGGTGACGAAGCCGGTGATGCCGTCCCACCAGACGCCGAACGGCACCAGGACGACGCACAGCACCAGCAGCGTGACCAGGATGACGCCGATCATGATCCAGTTGGCCAGTTCCAGCGTGCGGGAGACCCGGCGGGCCGCGGCGGCCATCAGGAACACCACGACCAGCAGCGCGATCGCCCAGATGCGCGGTTCCTCGGCGCCCTCGGGCGGCAGCTCGGCGTGGACGAGGGCGTACAGCCCCTCCCCGGCGGAGGCCGCCCAGCCGCCGGCGATGAACGCGAACAGGATGAGGAACACCGAGACCGGCACCCACAGGAACCAGCCGGGCGGTACGCGTCCCCAGCCCACCACCGGCGCCTCGCCGGTCGCGACCACGTAGCGCGAGCACTCGATGTTGTAGAGGGTCTGGAGCAGGGCCGAGACGAGGATGACCCAGCCGACGCCCTCGAACCCGAACTGGCCGACCGCCTGCGGGCCGAGCAGCCACTCGCCGCTGCCGATGGAGATGCCGAGCGCGATCAGGCTCGGGCCGAGCGCGTACTTGACCAGCTCCTTGGGGCCGATCCGCCGGACGTTGAAGACCTCCTCGGGGGTGGGCAGGTCGGTGACCGGCAGGTCGGGGCGGCTCACCCCCAGCTTGTACGTTCCGGTGACGGCGGCCTCCGCCGTCCCTTCCACGGGTGCCCTGCCGTGGTCTTCGGGGCCCTTGCCGGTGGGATCGGGGGTCTCGGTCATGGGGCGCCTCCCGGCGGAACATGCCCCCGACTCTTCCTCGGCTGCCTGCATGATCCGCCCGGGACGCGGCTTCGGCAAGGCCCCTCCGGCCCCGGCTTTCGGCGGTCGCGGGACGGCGCGGGTCGCCGTCCCGGTCACCGCCGGCCTCCAGCCGCCCGACTGCCGGATCGGCTGCTAAGGACACCTGGTCAGGAGGTCCGCGTGGAGGCGCTGCAGGGCGGGGTCGGGGTCCACGCCGAGTTCGCCGGCTATCCGGGTCCGGATGGTCTCGTAGCGTGCCAGGGCCTCGGCGCGGCGTCCCGAACGGCCGAGGACGATGAGCAGCCGGGCCCACAATGACTCGCGCAGCGGGTGGCGCGCGGTGAGCTCGCTCAGCTCCACGACGAGTTCCGCGTGCCTGCCGGCGGCGATGTCGAGGTCGAGCCGGGATTCGAGCGCGGTGAGGTACCGCTCGACGAGCCAGGGGGCCTTCGACTCCGCGAGCCAGGTCGACGGCACGCCGTCGAACGGGCGGCCCCGCCACAGGTTGAGGGCCTCGCCCAGCCGGGTCCGTTCCGTGGCGGGGTCCGGGGCGGCGGAGGCCATGTTCAGCAGCCTGAGGAACATCAGGGCGTCGACGCGTTCCGGGTCGGTGGCGAGGACGTATCCGGCCGGCCCCGAACAGATCGCGTCCTCGCCGAGCGCGCACCTCAGTCGCGCGATGTAGGTCTGCACGCTGCGGCGGACGTTGCGGGGCGGGTCGTCGTGCGCCCACAGCACCGCGGCCAGGCTCTCGATGGACACGGTACGGCCCGCCGAGAGCGCCAGGACGGCCAGCAGGGTCCGCAGCCGGCCGGGCGTCAGCGCGACGGGAGCGCCGTCCACCGAGACGTCCAGCGGCCCCAGCAGCCGGACGGAGAGCGCCCCCCGGCCCCGTTCTCCCAGGTCGGCGATCGAGTGCTCACTGATCTCCATCATCCTGCCCCCGTGAAGTGTGTGCCGGGCTCCCGGCCACGCGGGGGCCCGCCGGTCAATCGAAAGCTCGTCCCGGGCGTTCCGGCAACCGGTCGGACGGATTCGTACGGGATCGGACGGCCTGGTGGGGGCGTCCCCGGTCCACCGGAACGCCCGGACGCGTTGATCAGCGTGGTCGCCGTTGTTCACAATGAACGCCATGAGCGAGGCGGAGCGGGACGGCCACCGGCCGCGGGCCCCCGCACCGCCGGACGCGCCCGCGGATTCCCCGCCGTCCGGTGACGTCTGCCCCTACCAGGGCCTGGCGCCGTTCGAGACCGAGCGGTCGGAGCTGTTCTTCGGGCGCGTGCGGACCACCCGTGCCCTCCTCGGCCGGCTGGCCCCGCGGCTGGGGGAGCGCGGGTCCGTCCTGCTGGTCTCGGGCGCCTCCGGGGTGGGCAAGTCGTCGCTGCTGCGGGCGGGGCTGCTGCCCGCGCTCGCCGAGGGGGAACTGCCGGTCGCCGGGTCGCGGCACTGGCCGCGGCTGCTGGTCACGCCGACCGCGCGGCCGTTCCGGGCGCTGGCCGCGGCGTGGGCGCGGGAGTTCGGGGGGAGGCCCGAAGCGCTCCGCCGGCGGCTGCGGGAGGAGCCGCAGCGCGTCCGCGCGGAAGGCGGCCGCCTGGTCCTGGTGGTCGACCAGTTCGAGGAACTGTTCACGCTGGTGACCGACGAGGCGGAGCGCCAGGCGTTCGTCGAGACGCTGCACACCCTGGCGGAGGGCCCGCCCGGCGCGGCGGTCGTCATCGGCGTGCGCGCGGACTACTGGGACCGGTGCGCGGCCTACCCGCGGTTCGCCGAGGCCATCCAGGACGGCCAGGTCATCGTCGAGCCGATGACGGAGTCCGATCTGCGGCTGGCCATCACGGGCCCGGCGGCCGCGGCGGGTCTGGAGCTTGAGCCCGGCCTGGTGGAGACCATCCTCGGCGAGTTACGCGGCGGCGACGGGTACGAGGCCGGTGCCCTGCCTCTGCTCTCGCAGGCGCTGCGCAACACCTGGGAGAGGCGCGCGGACGGTCGGCTCACCATCCGCGGCTACGAGGAGACGGGCCGGGTGCACGACTCGGTGCGGCGGACGGCCGACGCCGTCCTGGACGGTCTGCCGCCGGAGGACCGCAAGACCGCGCTCCGCGTCCACCGGCGGATGACCCTGATCACGCCGGGCGGGCAGATCGTCCGGCGCAAGGCGACGCTGGCCGAGGTGCACGCCGCCGCGTCCGCGGACACGGCGGAGCGGCGGGCGCGGGTCGGGGCGCTGCTCTCCGCGTTCGCCGACCGCCGCCTGCTCACCCTGCACGAGGACGGCGTCGAGATCGCGCACGACGTCCTGCTGACGGCCTGGCCGGCGCTCCGGCGGTGGATCGGCCCCGACCTGACCGCGCAGGCGGTGTACGACCGGCTCATCGAGGACGCCGCGGAGTGGGCCGGGCACCATCGGGACCCGGCGTTCCTGTACCGGGGCGCGCGGCTGCTGGCGGTCGACGACAGCAGGCCCCGCTGGGAACGCGACCCCGCCGGTTTCCCGCTGGCCGGCTCGACGGTGACGGACTTCGTCGCCGCGTCCACGGCGGCGGCGCGGCGGGCCGGGCGGCGCCGGCGGCTCGTCATCTCCGGCCTGGCGGTGCTGTCCGTGCTCGCCCTGACCGCCGCCGGCGCGGCGGTCAGGGCGGCGGACCGCGCGGACGAGCAGCGCAGGCTCGCGCTGTCACGCCAGCTCGCGGCGCAGAGCGAGGTCGCCGGCGACCCAGCGCTCTCCGCGCTGCTGGCCGTGGCGGCGTGGCGGATCGCACCCACCGCCGAGGCCCGGCACCGCCTGCTGGCCACGGCGGCGCGCACCGGCCGGGGGCACCTCACCGGCCACGACGGCTTCGTCCGGTCGCTGGCGTTCAGCCCGGACGGACGGATGATCGCGACCGGGGGCTTCGACAAGACGGTGCGGCTGTGGGACCCCGCATCCCGCAGGCAGCTCGGCCCCCCGATCCGCTTCCGGCGGGACGAATGCGGCTCCCACGCCACCGTGGCGTTCAGCCCCGACGCCCGGCTGCTGGCCATGGCGTGCCTGGACACCGTCCGGTTCTGGGACGTGGCCGCCCGCCGGCAGGTGGGAACGCCGCTGCGGAGCGAGGGTGCCGTGTCGGCGATCGCGTTCGGCCCGGACGGCACCCTGGCGACCGGAAGCCTCTACGGGACCGTCCAGCTGTGGGACGTGGCCACACGCAGGCCACGCGGGGACCTCATGGGCCGCACCGACCGGAAGCTGGGCCGCGCCGTCAACGCGGTTGCCTTCAGCCCGGACGGCACGCGCCTGGCCACCGCGAGCACGGACGACACCGCCCGGCTCTGGGACACCGGAACCTACGAGCAGGCCGGAGATCCCCTGACCGGGCACGGCGGCGACGTCACGGACGTCTCCTTCACCCCGGACGGCGCGACCCTCGCGACGGCGGGCTCGGACGGCACCGCCCGGCTGTGGGACGTGGCCGGAGCCCGGCAGGCGGGAGCGGTTCTCAGATCCGAGAGCAGGGCGCCGCTGTTGGGAATCGACGTCAGCCCCGACGGTACGAGGATCGCCACCGCCGGAGGCGACGGAAGTACCCGTTTCTGGGACCCCGTCAGCCACCAGCAGGTGGGCGCCCCGCTGCGCGACACCGACTTCCCCGTCAGGGCGGTCGGGTTCAGCCCCGACGGGTCGCTCGTCGCCGCCGGCGGCGACGACGGTGTGGTGCGGCTGGGGGACCCCGCGGCGCACCAGCAGATCGGCGGGCGGATGGACATGGACGGGGCGGCGACCCTGGCTCTCCGCCACGACGGGCGGATTCTGGCCACCGGCGGCCGGAGCGACGCGGCGGTCCGGCTGTGGGACGTGCGCACGCAGCGCCTCATCGGCCGCCCCCTCGGGCCCGCGGACACCGGCGTCTCCATGATCCGCTTCGGTCCCGGGGGCCGGACACTCCTGGTGGCGACCTCGGACGACGTGCGGATACTGGACGCGGCGAGCGGGCGGCGGATCGGCTCCCCCGTCCTCGCGGAGAAGCCCGGCGGTCCGGCGGAGCTCAGCCCGGACGGGCGGCTCCTCGCCGTCCCGCACGGCGGGTCGGTCCTGTTCCTGGACGTCGAGGCACGGCGCGAGAAGGGGCCCCGCATCCACGTCCCCGGCCACACCGAAGGCGTCTCGGCGCTGGCGTTCAGCCCGGACGGCTCCACGCTGGCCATCGCGGGCGCGGAGCGCCGGGTGCGGCTCTTCGACGTGGCGACCGGCCGGCAGACCGGGGCGCCGCTTCCCATCCGGACCGGCGGGTTCGTCGACGACCTGGCGTTCAGCCACGACGGCCGGACCCTGGCCGTCACCGCCGCCGACCAGGCCGTGCGGCTGTGGGACGTGCCGGGCCGCCGCCCCCTCGGCGCCGCGCTGACCGGCCACACCGGCGCCATCAACGCGATCGCGTTCAGTCCGGACGACACGGCGCTCGCCAGCGGCTCCGCCGACGACACCGTGCGGCTGTGGGACCTCGCCACCCACCGCCAGATCGGGACCCCGCTGACCGGCCACACCCGGGCCGTGCTCGACGTCGCCTACACCCCGGACGGCGCGGCCGTGGCCTCGGTGAGCGGCGACGGGACCGCCAGACTGTGGAATGTCGCACCTCCGGCCGATCCTGTTGACGCGGCCTGCGCCAACGCCGGCCGTTCACTCACCCCCGCCGAGTGGGAGACCTATGTGCCGCACGAGGATTTCCGCCGCGTATGCGATTGACGACGCGCGCCGATGACGATGCTCCTTCGCGGGTTCCTGCAAGGCTTCCGGCGCCGGACCGGGCGGCCCGTCCCGGAGCTGGCCGCGCTGTTCCGCTCGATCGTCACCCAGAGCCGGGACGTCTACCCGATGGCGGCCGACGTCCTGGACCACTTCATGGACGGTGCCGGCGCCTCCAGGACGATGTCGCAGCGGTGGCTGCGCTCGTTCAAGGTGATCAGGAAGGCCGAGCGGAAGAACCACCGCCGGTTCGAGAAGCAGCTCGCGCGGGAGGCGCGGCTCCTGGACGACGGCGCCTCCACCTGGCTTCGCGACCACTGGGACGCGGGTATCAACGCGTTCATCGGCACGGAGCTCTTCTACGTCAGCAGGATGAGCCTGCTGCGTTCCCAGGGGTCGTTCATCCTCACCCGGGCGGGGGCTGAGGTGCGGGTGTCCGGCACGGTGCGGCACCACTGGTTCGACCCTTACGACTGGGACCGCGGCCGGTGGGTCTTCATCCCCCGGCACGGGTTCGTGCCCATCTCGGTGGGGCGGGAACTGGTCGAGTCCGACGAGGCGCGTAACTTCCTCATGGAGTGCCGCCACGTCCAGACGCTGACGGGCACCTGCCGGGACGGCCGGTGGCCCCGGAGGGGCCGCGCGAGGTTCGAGTGGTCGCTGGTGAAGGCGGCCCGCCCGTGACCGGAGGCCGCCCGGACCGGCCCGACCCCCTGGAGGCGGACACCGTCGCCGACTTCGTCGGGGCGCTGGTCCGGCTCCGGCGGTGGGCGGGCGAGCCGCCGCTGAGCAGGCTCCGGGCACTCGGCGGCCAGACCGTCACCCCGGACGGGGTCAAGGTCGACGCGCTGCCCAAGAGCACGACCTCGCACGTGCTGCGGCAGCCCGACCGGCTCCCCCGGTGGGACTTCGTGAAGGCGTTCGTCACGGCCTGCCTCCGCTACGGCGACCATCCGGACGAGCTGATCCCCGCGGAGCTCGAACGCTGGCGCTCCGCCAGGACCGCCCTGGCCCCGGACGCGCCGCCCCAGCGGGCCGCGGCGGAGCCCGTGGCCGCCGCGGAGCCGGACGCACCCGCCGCACCGGACCCCGGCCCTCCCGAGGCCGATCCGGCCGTCGAACTGCTCGCCCGGCGGGTCGCGCGGGAGGAGGACCGGACGCGCAAGGGCCTGCTCGGCGGCTACACCGTCGCGCCGGTCTCCTTCGGGCCGGACGGCGCCGCGCCCGGCGGGACGGAGGACGGCCCGCGCTCGATCGGCCGCTTCTTCGCCGGGCTGCGGCCGCAGCGCCTGATGGTGGTGGGCGATCCGGGCGCGGGGAAGACCGTGCTCGCCATCGAGCTGGTGCTGCGGCTGGTGGAGCCCATCGTGGCGGCGGGCGGGCGTCCCGGCGGCCGGCCGATGGTGCCCGTCCTCCTGGACGCGGCCCGCTGGCGGCCGGGCAGCCCGTTCGAGACCTGGCTGGCCGAGCGGCTGGTGCACGAGTACGGGCTCACGGCCGCGGACGCCACGCGGCTGGTGCGGGACCGCCGGGTGCTGCCGGTGGTGGACGGCCTGGACGAACTGGACCCCGACCCGTCCACGGGCCCGCCGCGCCACGCGATCGGCCTGCTGGCCGAGCTGAACCTCTACAGCGACCTCTCCGGACGGCGGCCGGGGCCGGTCGTCGTGACCTGCCGGTCCGACCGGCACCGGGAACTGGCCGCCGCCCGGGCCGGGCTCGACGACGCCACGCGGGTCCATCTCCGCGACCTGACCCTCGACCAGATCAGCGCCTACCTGCACGCCCGCTGGCCGGACGGGAATCCGTGCGAGGCGCACCGCGACGCCGTCCTCGCGGTGCTGGCCGGCCCGTCGGGGACGGCCGTGCACATCGCCCTCGCGACCCCGTGGCGGCTGCTGCTGCTCGCGACCGCGGTCGAGTCCGGCGCCGATCCGGGCGAGCTGCTCCGAGCCCGGCCCGGCGGCGGCACCGGCGAGGCCGCCGCCGCGATCGCCCGGCGGCTCCTCGACGCCTACGTCCCCGCCGCGACCCGGCTCGCGCCGCGCACCGCCCACGGGGCCCGGTACCGTCCCGAGCAGGTGCGGTCGTGGCTGGAGAACCTGGCCGGCCAGCTGCGCTGGCAGGCGGACTGCGCCGCCCGGACGAAGCGTCCGGTGCCGGGCTTGACGGGGATCGACATCGTCCCCCATCTGCTGTGGCCGCTGGGTGGGCGGCGCCGGGTCCTGGCGCTGCACGCCCTGTGCGGCGCGGCCCTCGCCGTCCTCGCGATGCTGGCGTTCTGGACGGGCTCGGCCGTCGACCGGCCCGGTGGCCTGCGCGACGGGCCCGACGTCGGAGCATGGCTCACGCTCGCGCTCATGGTCTCCTGGGTGGACATCGCCACCGGCCTGTCGCTCTCACCGTGGCCGACCGCCACCGGCGGACGCAGCGACGTCCCCCTCAGGCGGCGCCTGCTGGGCGGTCTCCTCGGTGCCCTGGCGGCCGGCCCGGTCGGCGTCCTCGGCGGCCTGGCCGGGTTGGCGCTGACGGGGGGCGAGGTCTTCGGTCCCGGATTCGCCGTCGCCGCGGGCGCGGCCGGGGGCGCGGCGCTCGGCGCGGTGATCGGGGTGACCGCCGCCGGGCGGCAGGGCGCCGAGCGGGTGACCCTGTCCGGGGCCGTGTCCGGGGCCGTCCGGGCCGAGCCCGTGACGCTGCTCGGCTTCGGCCTGTGCGGGGCGCTGACCGGCCTGCCGCCGCTGCGGCTCGCCGGCGCGGGCCCGCTCCCGCTGGCCGCGGGGGTCGCGGGAGCCTTCGCGCTGGCCTGCGCGCTCGGCGTCGTCTTCAAGATCGCCACCGGTGGCTGGAGCAAGGAGACGGAGCTGGCGCACCCGCGCGAGGCCCTCCACCGCAACCCCACGCTCGGTGTGGCGTTCGGCCTCACCGGCGGGGTCGCCGCCTTCCTCGTGTTCGTCCAGAACCAGGACGTCGCGGTGTCGCTCGCGTGCGCGGTCGTCGGCGGGGTGGCCTTCGGCCTGGCGTTCGGCGCGGTCGCCTGGTGCCGCACCATGCTCGGCCTACTCGTGGCGGCTGCACGCGGCCTGCTCCCGCTCCGGCTGTGGACCTTCCTCGACTGGGCCTGCGAGGCGCGGCTGCTGCGCGTCAGCGGCGCCACCTACCAGTTCCGCCACCGCGAGCTCCAGGAGTACCTCACCCCGCCCGCCCCGCACCGGCGCGCACCCGGCGACGGCCGCTGAGCCACCCGGCCCGGCACGCCACCGTGGCCGCACCGGGGGCGATCCCGTGCGCGATGTCCGCCACCGTGCCCGGCCGGCCGAGGTTTCCACCGGCGCGGCACGGGGCAGGACGAACCCTCTACGTCGAGTGGCGCGGCCGCCGCGGACGGTCGTGGCCGAGGAGATGAGGCCGATGAGCGGGACGGTCCCCGAGGTCTGGATCGAGGCCGGCGGGGGTCAGGACATGGTCCGCGCCGACATGATCGTGGTGGTCCGCCTGGACGAGACCGGGCGGCTGACCGCGCAGCTCCGCGACGAGGCCCGGGTCAGCGTGACCCTCCTGGAGGGCTCGACCGACCCGCGCCCGCCCGATGACTTCCACCGCCGGCTGATCCGGACCGTCGCCGAGCTCGGCCGCACCGGCGGTGCGCAGCTCGTCTTCGCGCGGCACGACGGCGACGGCTGGCACTGGGCCAGCGAACCCGTGTAGGAACGCGCCGCCGCACCACCGGGCGCCGTCCCCGCCCGGGCGGCTCCCCGGTCTCAGACGCGGTCGGTGGAGATGTCGCAGGAGGCCAGGATCTCCTGCGGCATCATGTCCCCGGTCTCGATCGCGGACCTGGCCAGCGCGGCCTCGGCCGACGCGGACGCCGTGCCGGGCGGGACGACGAGAAGCAGGATCGGGTCCGCCTGGCCGTGGGTGACCGCGACGACGTGGTCGAGGTGGGCCAGCCAGCCCACCCGGACCTCACGCCCCTGGACGGTGATGCGGAGGGGGATCTCGTCCCAGTCGTAGAAGTCGATGGTCACCCGGGCCACCGGGACGCCGTCCGGCCCGGTCAGCGCGGTCAGGAGGTCGGTGAGCTCGGTGGCGGTGTCGCGGGACCGGGGCCACCAGCCGCCGTCCAGGACCCCGCGGCCGGTGCCGCTCGGGACGAGGCGCAGGCGCGGCCGCAGCGGTGTCGCGGTTTCCGGGGGCGCCGTGCCGGGCTGTGCGGTGGCAGGGAGCGCGGCTACGGAGAGTGCGGTTTCGAGCGGTGCGCCCGGGGAGGCGAGCTGCGCTGCTTCTCGGGCCATGGACGGGCCCCATTCTCGGTCCGTACGGGACCGGTACGTATACCGCCGGGGACGGCGCGGCAGGACGGCCGGCGCGCGGGAATGCCCACGGCGCCCGCCAGTCTACGTCACGCGACGTGCACGGCTCAGGGCGTAGACTCGCGGTGACCAGGAGTTCTCATCGCGGGCGGCCGAGCCCGCGTCTCCCTGGTATCTCGCCACTCGGCTCGCTACCGGGCCAGACGGGTCCGCCTCCGTGACGCCACCGCACCTCCCCGCCCTCCCCCGCCGAACGCCGGCGGCGCGGCCCTTCGGCCGGCCGTGCGGACCCGCGCCGGGACCCTGGCTCCGAGCAGCAGGGGGACGGGGTGCGGCATGACCGGTGACGACCTGCGGCCGGACGCCTGGGGGCCGCCCAGCGGCGCGGCGGACGCCCGGCGCCTCGCGGCCTCGTTCGACCTGATGACGGCGGTCCTCGACGGGACCCCGCTGCACGGCCTGCTGACCCTGGTGGCGGAGCAGGCCCGCGCCATGGCGGCCGTTCCGCTGGCGTTCATCGCCCTGCCCGCCGAAGACGCCCTCATGCTGCGCATCGAGATCGCGGTCGGCGCCGGGAGCGAGCGGGTGCGCGGGCTGACGGTGCGGCGCGGGCGGTCGATGCTCGGCCGGGTGTTCAGCTCCCACCGGGCGCTGTCCGCCCGGATCGTCGCCGACCAGACCCTCAGCACGCTGCCGCCCGGCCCGATCCTGATCCTGCCGCTGGACACCGGGGAGGCGACGCGCGGGGTGCTCGCCGCGCTCGGGCCGCCCGGGGCGGCGCCGTGCAGCCCGTCCACCGCCCGGCAGTTGCTGCTGTTCGCCGACACCGCCGCCCGCCTCATCCAGCTCGCCGAGGACCGGCGCGCGGCCGTCCCCCGGGGCCCGGTGGACGCGGACGTCATCCCGCTCCAGCCGCCGCACACCCCGCGTTCGTGACCCGGACGGGGCGGAAATCCGACACGCCCCGGTCCGTACCGCGAAGCATGTGATACCGTGACGAGTAGTTGCGGTTCCCATAGACATTCTCGTGCGCCTGTCGGATCTGACCTCAGGCGCATTTTTTGTTGTTCTGGATCTTCCGGATGGGGCCATCGCGGCGTTTCGGTCGCGCACGGTGTGCGGTCGGGATAGACCCAGAAGGAAACGAATATGGCCACCGGTACCGTTAAGTGGTTCAACGCGGAAAAGGGCTTCGGCTTCATCGAGCAGGACGGCGGCGGCGCCGACGTCTTCGCCCACTACTCCAACATCGCTGCCCAGGGCTTCCGTGAGCTCCAGGAGGGCCAGAAGGTGTCGTTCGACGTCACCCAGGGCCAGAAGGGCCTGCAGGCGGAGAACATCGTTCCCGCCTGACCGGCGACAGCGCGGGCGTGCCCGCCGCCCCGGGGTCTCCCCGGAGCGGCGGGCACGCTCGTTTTCGCCCGCGGTGTCCTTTCGCCGGCCGGTGTCCGTCCGCTACCGGCGGCGCGCCACGTCGTACGCGGCGCAGCCGACCAGTTCGAGCGACACCTGGAGCCGCTTCAGGCTGATGTTCTGGGCGATCGTGTCCTCGGGGGTGTGGTAGAGCGGTTCGAGCTGGCTCGGCGCCTCACCGCCGCGCCAGCTGAAGTTGCCCGCCGCGATGCCGCGCTCGTAGAACGCCTCGTGGTCGCTGGAGCCGCGGGCGGTGGGGCCCTGGACCTGCCCGGCGTAGCCGAGCCGGCCCGCGGCGGCGTTCACCGCGGCCGTGGTGGTGTTGTCGGCGCCGTCCACGGACAGCAGCCAGTAGGTGTCCGCGGGCGGGTGGCTGGTGGCGACCATGTCGTTCTGGAAGCAGCCGGTGATCTGCGCGACGCCCGCCTCGTCGAGTTCCCGCACGTAGTGGCGGGCACCGATCAGGCCGTACTCCTCCGAGCCCCACAGGCAGATGCGGATCGCCTGCTGGGTGGGCAGCCGCCGCAGGACGCGCGCCAGCTCCAGGCACAGCACGGTCCCGCTGCCGTCGTCGTTGGCGCCGGGCGAGCCCGGGACGCTGTCGTAGTGCGCGCTGACGATGACGGCCTTGCCCTCGGGGTTGGGCAGCGTCGCCTTCCGCTCGGCCAGGACGTTGTACGAGGTCAGCCCCGAGTAGTGCGTGACCTCGAACGACAGCCGCCGGGCGCCCGCGCGGATCCGCTCGCCGTGGTACTCGGCCAGGCCCAGCACCGGGATCGCGACCTGCTCCCCCAGGTTCGGGGTGAACGAGCCGGGCTTGCGCTCCGGGTAGGTCTCCGAGCGGGCGTTGACGATGAGCGCCGCCTTGGCGCCCGCGGCCGCGGCGGCCTTGGCCTGCTCGGTCTCCATGCCGGTCACGCGGTCGAACAGCACCAGCCTGCCCCGCACGTCGCCGGTGATCTCGGTGACCCGGCCGACGTCCACCACCTTGCCGTCCACCGAGCCGACGGCGCCCTGTGGCGCGGCGCTGCACTGCCAGAGCCGCTCACCGCGGGCGCGGATCTCCGCGAGGTACTTGTCGGCGACCGGGAACGGCTGCAGTTCGACCTGGTAGCCGAGTTCGCGCAGCGTCCCGGCGATGTAGCGGGCGGCGCGGTGCTCGGACCGGGTGCCGGCGATACGCCAGCCGATCTCGTCGCTGAGCACCCTGAGGTGCCGCAGCGCGCGGCGGGCGTCGACCCGGGCGACCACGGCCCGGTCGCCGACGGTGAGGGAGGGCGGCAGCGCGGCGCCGGGGCGCTGCCGGGTCGCGGCGGCGGCGGTGCCGGGGAGCAGGCCGACGGTCGCGAACCCGGCGAAGGCCGCGGCTCCGGCCAGCAGGTCGCGGCGTTTGACCTCGGACATGGCGTCTCCTCATGGAGATAGGGGCCGTGCCCGTCCGCTCGGGTCTCAAGCGTGCCGGGCGACGACCTGACAAGGATCTTTGCCCCCGTTTGCACGAACCTACGAAAAGGGCCCTATAGCGGCAAGAAAGGCATACCGTTCCGCAACTCAATCGTGATCAAGACCGGTCGGGATGATCACGCCGGGTTCGACCGCGGGTCGCCGCCGCACGGCCGGGGGCCGCACGGCGTGATCATGTGCGGGCCTTCCCGTTGACCCGGAGACCCGGAAAGGGACCAACGGCGGCCGGCCGCGGGACCAAGGTCGCTATTCGCCCGCGAATATCCAATGGACCCTCATATTGACAGGTTCAGTGGCCGGATGAGCCGCACTGCCGTCCATTACGGAGACTAACCGTATACGCCTCATAAAGGAGGAGAAAATGTCAACGGAACGAAGAGCCGTCCTCGTCGGAGCCGACGGCTCCGCCCCCTCCGACCTCGCCGTCGCCTGGGCCGCGGACGAAGCGGCGCGGACCGGCAGGTCCCTGCGCCTCGTCCACGTCGTGGAGACGGCCATGCTGGACGTCCCCGCCCGCACGACCGACGGCATCGTCGCGGAACTCACCGAGGCGGGCAGCCGGATCCTGCGGGACGCCGAGGCCCTCGCGCTGCGCCGGCAGCCGCGGCTCGTCGTCGAGACCGAGGCCGTCCACGAGCCGGACGTACCGAGCGGGCTGCGGCGGTTCGCCGGCGAGTCCGCGGCGGTGGTCGTCGGCCATCGCGGCCGGGGCGGCTTCACGGGGCTGCTGCTCGGCTCCACCGGCCTGCGCCTGACCGGCACCTACCCCGGCCCGGTGGTCGTGGTCCGCGACCGGGCCGACATCACGGCCGACGAGGTCGTGGCGGGCGTCGACCTGGTCGAGGACCCCGCGCCCGTGCTCGACTACGCGTTCGCCACCGCCGCCGCCCGCGAAGCCCCGCTGCGCGTGGTGCACGCCCGCCAGCCCGCACCGCTCGCCGTCGAGGCGCGGGTGGACCGGCGGAACGCGGAAGAGACCACCCGCGAGCACCTGACTTCCGTCCTGGCGCCCTGGCGGGACCGCTACCCGGACGTCAAGGTCGCCGAAGAGGTGTTCGTCGGCCACCCCGTCGACGCGCTGGCGACCGCGTCCGCGAACGCGGGCCTCGTAGTCGTCGGCTCCCGGGAGCGCAACATCCCGCTGGGATCGGTGAGCCACGGCGTGCTCCACCACGCCCGCGGCCCGGTCGCCGTCGTCCGCTCCTACACATGACGCCCGGTTCGTCTCTGCGATGAAGGGGCGGGGCCTCCGCTCCTTCATCGCGTCAACGGCTTACCGGTTCCGCCCGCGACTCAGATCACCAGTCCGTTGCGGTAGGCGTAGACGACCGCCTGGACACGGTCGCGCAGATCCAGCACAGCGTGCCCGCCGGAATGGACTCGCGAATTCGAATGGCGGGGGTAGTCGCGGGATCCGGAATTCGCGTTACGCGCTGAGGCGGATCGCCTGCACAACGACGCTGTCCACGACGCAGTACACCGTTCCGCCCGCCGCGGTGTAGTGCTGCGTAGAACCCACCACGCGCTGGACGTCCTCGAATTCGAACCGGTGGCGGGTGCGGCCGGTCGCCAGGTCGAAGACTGACATGCCGCCCACGGCGCCGTAGTACACCAGGGAGCCGGAGATCAGCGGTCGTTCGCCGAGGCCCCGGTCGACGTCGCGTTCCCAGCGGGGTTCGCCGGTGGCGGCGTCCAGGGCGGCGACCCGTCCCTCGTTGTCGGTGACCACGGCCAGCCCGCCGCCCACGGCCGGGATCGAGAAGCCGCGCTGCCCGCCGCGCTCGGAGGCGCCCGCCCCCTGCCGCTTCCACCGGACGCGTCCGGTCGCCGGTTCGATGGCGTGCAGGGTGCCGTTCAGGCCGCCGACGAAGGCGAGGCCGCCGGCGACGCCGACCGGCAGCCCTTCGGGGGCGTCGGCCGCCGCGCCGTCCCCCAGGTCGGTGCGCCACCGCTGCCGCCCGGTGGCCGCGTCGAGGCCGAGGACGGAGCCGCTCCCGGTGAGCACCGCCACCACGTCGCCCGCCACCATGGGCGTCGTGGTGGCGGGCGCGCCCGTCCGCCGCTGCCAGCGGGCGTTGCCGGTGGTGACGTCGATCCCGTAGACGAACCCTTCCCGCGTCCCGAAGAAGCACGTGTTCCCCGACAGCACCGCCCGGCTCTGCAGCAGATCGTCCGAGCGGTACCGCCAGCGGGCCCGGCCGGTCGCCGCGTCGTACCCGTACAGGCCGTACTCGCCGGTGCCGGAGCTGCCGGTGAGGCAGACGACGCCGGCGCCGGCGACCGGGGCGGGCGCGAGCCCGAATGTCCGCAGCCGCTCGGTCCACAGGGTCTTGCCCGTCGCCAGGTCGAACCCGGTCAGCAGGTCGCCGGACGAGTCGTAGAGGAAGCCCCTGCCGTCGAGCAGGGCCGCCGACGAGTCGCGGGCGGCCGTGAAGCTCCCGCGCCACCGCTGCTTCCCGGTCCGGGCGTCGATCGCGAACGTCGCGCCGGTGAGCCTGGCGGAGCCGAACGCGTACACGGTGCCGCCGTGCGCGACCAGCCGCGCCCTGACGTACATCTCGTCGGGCAGCGTGAACGTCCAGCGGACGGGGTCGTCGCCGCGGCGCAGGAGGAGGCTGGCGCCGGTGCCGCCCGCCGCCAGCGCGGTGAAGGCGACGCCGGCCGTGCCGATGGCGAGGAGCCGGCGGCGGCTCGGGCCGCCGGGGACGGTCGCCTCCCCCCGCCGGCCGACGTCCTGCGCGACGTGCGGCGGGAGCCACCGCGTGCCCTGCGGGGCGGCGGCGGGGTCGGCGGACAGCTCCGCCAGCAGCCGGTCGGTGCCGGGACGGCGGTCCGGGTCCTTCTCCATGCACGCCGCGATCAGGGCGCGCAGGCCGGGGTCGGGCACGGCGTCCAGGTAGGGCGGCAGGTGCATGACGCGGTACACCATCTCGTGCAGGGCGCCCACCCCGAACGGACCGGTACCGGTGGCGGCGTAGGTCAGGACCGAGCCGAACGAGAAGACGTCGGTCGGCGTGCCGGCCGGGAGGCCGGACGCCTGCTCGGGGGACATGTAGGCGGGGGTGCCGAGGGTCGCACCGGTCCGGGTGAGCGTCGTGGCCTCGCTCGGGCGGGCGATGCCGAAGTCGATGACGCGCGGCCCCTCGGGCGTGAGCATCACGTTGGACGGCTTCAGGTCGCGGTGCACGATCCCGGCGGCGTGGATGGACCGCAGCGCCTCGGCGAGCCCGGCGCCGAGCGCCCGCACCGCGGGCGGGGGCAGCGGCCCGTGCGTCGCGACGGCCTCCTGGAGGGACATGCCGCGCAGGTAGGTCGTCGCCAGCCAGGGCGGCGACGCGTCGGGGTCGGCGTCGACCACCGGGGCGGTGTACACACCGCCGACGGCGCGGGCCGCGGTGATCTCGCGCCGGAACCGTGCCCGGAAGTCGCCGTCCTCCGCCATGGCCGGGTGGATGACCTTGATGGCGACCGTGCGGCCGGCGGGCGACCGGCCGAGGAAGACCTGGCCCATCCCGCCCGCGCCCAGCCGCCCCGCGACGCGGTAGGGCCCGACCTGCCGCGGATCTCCCGGACGTGTCGCGGACATCGCTCTCCGTTCTCAGCCGGTCGCGGTGCCCGAGCCACCGCGTGCGTCGAGGGCGTACAGGTAGCCGTCCTTGCAGCCGGTGTACACGATCCCGCCGGCGACGGCCGGGCTCGACTCGACGCCCTCGCCGGCCTGGAACCGCCACACCTTGCGGCCGGTGGCGGCGTCCAGCGCGTACACGCCGCCGCCGGAGTAGATCCCGCTCGGGACGTACAGCGTGCCGCCCGCCACGACGGGGTTGTCCTGGATCTGGCCTTCGAGCTGGACCTGCCAGCGCATGGTCCCGGTCGCCGGGTCGAGGGCGGACACCTTGCCGCCGTAGTCGGCGGCGTACACCAGCCGGTCCGTGATCACGGGCCGGGACGTGGCGGTCTCGCCGATGTCGAACGTCCAGCGGCGCCTGCCGGTGCGGGCGTCGACCGCGTGGACCCGCTCGCCCTGGAAGTCGGCGAAGCAGACCAGGCCGCCGGCCGCCGCGGTGTCCTGGACGCCCCCGGGCGACCGGTAGCTCCAGCGGGCCCGGCCGGTGGACGCGTCGTAGGCGACGAGCTTCTTCTCGCCCGGGACGTAGACGGTGCCGCCGGCGGCGGCCGGGGTCCGGGCGGCGCCGCTCCCCCGCCAGCGGACCGAACCGCCGGCCGCGTCGAGCGCGTTGACGGCGTCGCCGCCGCAGTAGACGAGGCCGTCCGCGACGATGGGGTCCGCCTGGGTGCCTCCGACCGTCCGCCGCCATCTCAGCCGGCCCGTGCGGGCGTCGACCGCGTGCAGGACGCCGTCCTGGGAGAGGGCGTAGACGAGGCCCGACGCGGCGGCCGGGCCCGTGACGATCCGCCGCGCGGCCCGGTACGTCCACCGCGGCCTGCCGGTCTCGGCGTCGAACGCCAGCAGGTTCCCCTTCTCGCTGCCGACGAAGACCGCCCCTCCGGCCACCACGGGGCTGGAGACGAGGTACTCGTCGCCGGACGGGCGCTTCCACAGGACCTTGCCGTCCCGCATCGGCGGGGGCGCGGCGGACGCGGCGGGCGACGCGGCGGGGGTCCGCGCGGCGGGCTCGGCGTCCGGTCCGCCCAGCACCCGGACCAGCGCCGCGACTCCCCCGGTGCCGAGCGCGACGGCCGCGGCGGCGCCGCCCACGACGAGGAAGCGCCGGCGGCCCGGCGCCGCGACCGCCCCGATCCCGGTGGGCGGCGGCTCCGGGATGTCGGTGCCCGCCTGGGCGATGCGCTCTCCCAGGGGAGCGGGCAGCCAGTCGACGCCGTGCAGGCCGGTGCTCGCCGGCACGTGGGGGGCGAGCCTCCGCAGCAGTTCGTCGGGGCTCGGGCGGCGGCCCGGGTCCGGGTCCAGGCACGCCTCGGCGACGGCCCGCAGCGCCGGGTCGGTGACGCCGTCGAGCCGCGGCCGTTCGTGGACGGCCCGGTAGATGAGGACGTGCGGCGGCCCCTGCCCGTACGGGCCGGCGCCCGTCGCGGCGAAGACCAGGACCGCGCCGAGCGAGAACACGTCGGCGGCGGGCCCGGCCGGCGCACCCCGGGCCTGCTCGGGGGCGATGAAGCCGGGCGACCCGACGGTGGAGCCCGCCCGGGTCACAACGGCGGCGTCCGCGGCGTGCGCGATGCCGAAGTCGATCACCCGTGGGCCGTCCGGCCCCAGGATGACGTTGGACGGCTTGAGGTCGCGGTGCACGACCCCCGCGCGATGGATCGACACGAGCGCCTCGGCGAGCCCCGCGCCCAGCGCGAGGACGGCGGGCACCGGCAGCGGGACGGCCTGGTCCAACGGCACGCCCGGCAGGTAGGCGGTGGCCAGCCACGGCAGGGCGGCCTCGGGGTCGGCGTCCACGACGGGCGCGGTGAAGGCGCCGCTGACGGCCCGCGCCGCCCCGACCTCCCGCCGGAACCGCGCCCGGAAGTCGGGGTCCTCGACCAGGTGCGGATGGACGACCTTGACCGCGACCAGCATCCCCCCGGGCGAGCGCCCCAGGTACACCAGGCCCATGCCCCCGGCGCCGAGCCTGCCCAGGAGCCGGTGGCCGCCGACGCGCCGGGGATCACCGGACCGCAGAGCCTCCATGGCACCGCCTCCCCGTCCCGGACCCCTCTGCCAGGACCAATCGAACACGGAGTTCCGATCTTGCGCGGGATTTTGATCCAACCGCCGGCACTTCCGGCCGCCGCCACGGCGGCGACCTGCGTCCCGGCACCGCGTCCCGGCACCGCGTCCCGGACGCATGGTCCGCGCAGGCGGGGGTAGGCCGGGGGCGAAGCGATCGTGAGGACGGCCATGGGAACCTTCGTCCACCGCAACGGCCCGGAGTCCGACGTACCGCTCGACAAGGCGGTGGCGTGGACGCGAGCCGTGGGCGGGGAGTCCAACCCCTCCCATCCCGACCAGCACAGCACCACCGGGACCACGCCCAACGAGACCTTCGTGGGGCGCATCGCCGGTGACGACATCGGCTACTACGAGGAGACCGGCGCCGAACGCCGCGCCGCCGCGGCCGCCGCCGAACGCCGCGCCGCCGCGGCCGCGGCCGAAGGCCGGTAGGACCGCGCGGCCCGCCTCCCGTTCAGGCGGGACGGCACGGCGTTCAGCCGGTCAGGGCGGCGCCTCGCGCCCGTGGACGGCCCGGCGGAGCGTCCGACCAGGGGAAACCGAATGCGGTCAGGGACGGATCGACATCCGCCGAACCCTGGAGTTCCGAATCAAGTTCTAGTATTCAAGAGAGCACAACTGGCTCCAGTACGTCCATCAGGAGGCATCAGTGCAGACTCGAGCGGCGGTCCTGTGGGAACCGCACACCGACTGGAGCATCGAAGACATCGAGCTCGACGATCCCAAGGCGGGCGAGGTCAAGGTCAAGTTCGCGGCGTCCGGGCTGTGTCACTCCGACGAGCACCTCGTCACCGGGGACATGGTGCTCGACCCCGAGATCGCTGCGCTGCTGCAACTCGAGCAGTTCCCGGTCATCGGCGGGCACGAGGGCGCCGGCGAGGTCGTCGCGGTCGGTCCCGGCGTCACCAGCCTGCAGGAGGGCGACCACGTCGTCCTGTCGTTCATCCCGGCCTGCGGCCGCTGCCCCTCGTGCGCCAGGGGCCGCCAGCACATCTGCGACATGGGCGCCGTCCTGCTGGCCGGACGGCAGATCGGCGACATGACGAGCCGGCACCGCTCCAAGAGCGGCAAGGACCTCGGCATCATGTGCTGCACCGGGACCTTCTCGCCGTACAGCGTGGTCAACGAGGCGTCCGCCGTCAAGATCGACGACTGGATCCCGCTCGACAAGGCCGCGCTGGTCGGCTGCGGCGTGACCACCGGCTGGGGCGCGGCCGTCAACGCCGCCGACGTGCAGGCGGGCGAGACGGTGGTGGTCATCGGCCTCGGCGGCATCGGCATGAACGCGGTGCAGGGCGCGGCCATGGCGGGCGCCCGGCACGTCATCGCCGTCGACCCGGTCGACTGGAAGCGGGAGAAGGCCGGTGTCTTCGGCGCCACGCACACCGCCGCGTCCATCGAGGAGGCCACGGCCCAGGTCGGCGAGCTCACCTGGGGCGCCAACGCCGACAAGGCCATCCTCACCACCGGCGTCGCCACCGGCGACCTCGTCGGCCCGATGATGGGCCTGGTCGCCAAGGGCGGCCGGGGCGTCGTCGTCGCGGTCGCGCCGATCGCCCAGGAAGACGTCAAGCTGAACCTGTTCGACCTGGCGATGCAGCGCAAGGAGCTGGTCGGCTGCATCTTCGGCAACGCCAACCCGCGCCGCGACATCCCGCGCCTGCTGCGCCTCTACGACGAGGGCAAGCTCAAGCTGGACGAGCTGGTCACCAAGACCTACACCCTCGACGAGGTCAACCAGGGCTACCAGGACATGCGCGACGGCAAGAACATCCGCGGCATGATCAAGTACTGACCCGTCCGGGCGCCGGCCGGGTTCCGGCCGGCGCCCGCCGCGGTGCGGGCGAGGGCGGAACGTCAGACCGTCCGGGCATCATCTCCGGCGACACCGACGTTGATCCGGGGGCCTGATGAACGACGACATGCGCGCGGGGCTGGCCGAGATCGAGGCCAAGCTGGAGTTGTTGCGGCGGACGGAGGCCGAGCACGGCTTCGGGGCGACCATCGAGCGGCCCCGGGAGCTGTCGGACGTCCCGGAGCTGCCCGCCGGGGTGACAGACGTGTTCCGGTTGTTCTCCCACCTGGCCGGCGACTATTTCCGCTTCCGGCAGCCCGAGGAGATCCAGAACCCGGAAGCCTGGGCGAAGCGGCGGTGGATCGAGAACTGCCCGCTGGGCGATCCCCTCGTCATCGGCTGGGAGATCAAAGGGATTCCGGCCGCCTCCCTTGAGGACATCGACGGCGGCGCCCCCATCCGGCTGGACCTGAACGACGGAAGCGTCTACTACGTCGACCCGGACGACTACGTCTTCATGTACAAGCACGTCGACGTGGAGGAGATCGACAGCGAGGACTTCGCGGACGACGTCGTCACGTTCTTCAACCACTACGTCCTCGGCGAGCGCTACCCGCGGCTGGTCGAAGGCGTGCTCGGCGCGCACGCCGTCACCGCGACCGACCGGAAGGGGCGGCACAGGGACCGCTGGACGCGCCTCCTCTCGGCGAGCGGGCTCCTCTCCGTGTGAGCACCGGTCCGCGTTAGCAGCGGTCCGTGTGGGCACCGGTCCGTGTGGGCACCGGCCGGGAGATCAGCCGATCCGGGTGTCCCGGTTCGCCCAGTAGGGGTCGCGGAGGCGGCGTTTCAGCGTCTTGCCCGAGGGGTTGCGGGGGATCTCCGCGATGCGGTCGAAGCCCCGCGGCGTCTTGTACGCGGCGAGGTGCTCCCGGCAGAAGTCGCGCAGCTCCTCGTCGGTGACGGCGTCGTCGCGCAGCACGACCGCGGCGTGCACGGCCTCGCCCCACTCCTCGGACGGGACGCCGAACACGGCCGCGTCCGCCACCGCCGGGTGCGCGGTCAGCACCGCCTCGATCTCGGCCGGATAGACGTTCACCCCGCCCGAGATGATCATGTCGGTGCGGCGGTCGCAGATGTAGTAGAAGCCCTCCTCGTCGCGGTAGGCGATGTCGCCGACCGTCAGCCACTCGCCGCGGCTGGCGTCGCGGTACTTGCCCTCGGCCTTGTAGTAGTCGCGGAAGACGGCGGCGCCGCGCACGTACAGGTCGCCGGGCACGTGCGGCTCCTCGACGGGCCGGCCCTCCGCGTCGAACAGCGCGATCTCGACGCCGGGGGCCGCCCGGCCGCAACTGCCGGGCTTGCGGAGCTGGTCCTCGGGCCGCAGCACGGTGTCCACGCCGAGTTCGGTGGAGCCGTACACCTCGAACAGCGACCCCTCGCCGATCCTGTCGACGTAGCGGCGCTTCAGCTCGAACGGCCACGGCGCCGCGTTGGCGATCATGCGCCGCAGCGAGGACAGGTCCCGGCGTTCGATCACCTCGTCCGGCAGGTCCAGCACCCGGCGGATCGGTGTCGGGGCGGAGAACGTGGTGGTCACCCGGTGGCGTTCGACGAGGTCCAGCCAGCGTTCGGGGTCGAAGTCGCGCAGGACGACCACGGTTCCGCCCATGAGCTGGACGATCAGCATGAAGCTCAGCGGGCCGGAGTGGTAGAGCGGGCCGGTCGTGAGGTAGACGTCGCCGGGCTGGAAGCCGATCTCCCCGACGAGCCCGAGCACGATCGCCTGGTCGATCTCGCCTCGCACCACGCCCTTCGGCTTGCCCGTGGTCCCCGACGTGTAGAACATCGAGCTGCCGGCCGCGGGGTCGGCGCCGCGGGGGACGGGCTCGGTCACCGGGCTCTTCGCGGCCAGCGCATCGAGGGAGGACGCCCAGTCCGGCGCGTTCCCACGGAAGGCGAGCCATCTGCGGACGCCCTGGGCCTGCCAGGACGCCGGTTCCAGCTGGGGCGCCTGCTCGGCATCGAACACCACCAGGGCGGCGTCGGCGTTCTCGATGACGTAGGACGCCTCTTCCGGGGTCAGCCGGTAGTTGAGCGGGACGCCGACCGCACCGCACTTGCGGAGGGCCGCGATCAGGGCGACGACCTCGGTGCCGTTGCGGCCGCACCAGACGACCTTGGTGCCCGCCCGGACGTCGTGGTCCACCAGCAGGTTGGCGTACCGGTTCACCAGCGCGTTGAACTCGGCGTAGGTCAGGTGCCGGCCGTCCTCGATGACCGCGGTCCGCGCGGGTTCGGCGGCGGCCAGCAGCGACAGCGGGTCCCCGGGCGGTGCGGTCACGGTGATCGACCTCCTTGGCGGCCGCTCCGGCGGCCGGTTCGGGCGGCCGCCCGGCGGCGGCCGCGGTCCCCGTCACTCGGGTGTCACATGGGGCGCTCCGCTGTCACATGGGGCGCTCCGCCAGGGTGCGCTCCAGCCGTTCCTGGGCGCGGGCCGCCTGCCGGGCGCGGTAGGCGATCGGCATGTAGCGGACGCGCTCGGGCAGCAGCGGCGTGCTCCGCCCGATGAGCTGCCCGGCCACCTTCAGCCGCCGCTCGTCCGACGCGGTCCACGACACCCCGAGCTTCCGGCGCGCCTCCGCCGGGAGGGTGCCGACCGTGATCAGCCGGCCGAGCCGCCCGCCGGCCGTGCTGAGCGGGGCGACCGCCGGCCGCAGCGGTCCCGGCACGTTGGGCGGCACCCGGCCCATCTGGTCGAGGACCTCGTGCGCCACCTTGTGGGGGACGAGGGTGTTCGCGACCATGTCGTCGAAGTAGTCCCAGTAGTCGGGGATGGTCTTGGGCAGCATCCGCTCGGGCACCCGCAGGATCCGGCCGAGGTTCAGGAACTCGTCGAAGACCCGCTGTTCCTCCTCGGGCGTCAGCGGCGCGGGCGCGAAGTACTTCGACGCGGTGACGGCGGCGTAGAAGCCGGTGAGGTGGACCCACGCCCACGGCTCGGCCGACAGCGCGTGGTGGCGGTTCCCGTCCTCGTCGACCGCGCTGAGCGGCTTGTGCATCTCGCGCAGCCGCCTGCCCTCCTCGATCGCGGTCCGCCCGCCGTACACCCAGGTCTGCACGGACGCGAAGCTGCGGGCGGCCCGGCCGAGCGGGTCGGTGCGGAAGCTGGACAGCCGGTCGACGACCGTGCCGATCGCGGGGTGCATGACCTGCAGGATGAACACGCCGTTCCCCGCGATCGCCGACGTGTACAGCCCCATCGTGTCCCACAGCAGCGAACCCGGCCCGAACGGGACGGGCTCCGGGGGGCTCTCCCGCTCCTGCCCGGCTGCGGGGCTCTCGGGCATTCCATCGGTCACCGTCATGTGCGCGACCTCCTGACGACACGGCTCTCCCTGTAAGGTAAACGCGAATAAGGAGTCGCTTACAAGTCGCGTTCGGAGGTGATCCGCCGATGAGCCGCTCACCTGGGCTTTCACCCCGGAGAATCCCGCGCCAGGACCGCTCCCGGCAGACCGTGGAGCGCATCCTGGAGGCCGCCACTCGCGTTCTGTCCGAGCGCGGCTACGACGGCGCGTCGACCAACCGGATCGCCAAGGCCGCCGGTATCAGCAACGGGTCGCTGTACCAGTACTTCCCCAACAAGGACGCGATCGTCATCGCGGTGCTGGACCGCTTCGCCGACCGGCTCGCCGACCGCCTCGGCGCCGAGATCGAGGCCACCATGCGGCTGCCGTGGCAGGAGGCGGGGCGCGCGCTGCTCGACGTTCAGATCCGGCTGTTCGAGGAGAACGCCGACCTGCTGCGCATCATCGTGGAGCAGATCCCGCGGCTCGGGCCGTTCGACAAGCTCGCCGCGCTCCAGCGCCGGCTGACCGATCTCGTCCGGGTCTACCTGCTGGTCAACCGGGCCGAGTTCCGGGACGACCTCGACGTCGAGGCGACGGTGTGGATCCTCGCCGAGACCGCCGGGCTGCTGTCGATCAAGTACGTGCTGGACCGGCCGGCCATCCCGCACGACCGGATGGTGGACGAGCTCGCCGAACTCGTCATCGGCTACATCCGCGGCTGAGCCGGGGGCCGGCCGCGCAAGCGGACTGTGGTGACGATCACATCACCTGTTAGCAAGATCTACCGTGCCCACCCCTTATCCCCGGCCGTGCGCAGGGCTAACGTTCGCCCTGTCCGTCCTGTCCGCCCCAGTTCATCACCCAATGTGGTGATATGACCGACCATCGGTGACCACGGTGCGTCTCTCCGGAGCCGCGAACGGTCACCGGGAAGCTCGTCCAACAGGAGGCAGACCGATTCAGCGCCAAGAGTTCGGGGACAATCCGACCGAGGTTCGCGACACCGACCATTACACGGAGGAGTACGTCCAAGGCTTCGTCGAGAAGTGGGACGAACTCATCGACTGGAAGAGGCGCTACGAGAGCGAAGGCAGCTTCTTCATCGACCAGCTCAGGGAACGCGGCGTCCGGAAGGTGCTCGACGTCGCCACCGGGACGGGCTTCCACTCCGTCCGGCTGCTGCAGGAGGGCTTCGAGACCGTCAGCGTCGACGGCAGCCCCCAGATGCTGCGCAAGGCGTTCGAGAACGGCTTCACGTTCGGCGGCCACATCCTGCGCGTGGTCCACGCCGACTGGCGTTTCCTGAACCGCGACGTCCACGGCGAGTTCGACGCCATCATCTGCCTGGGCAACTCGTTCACCCATCTGTTCTCGGAACGCGACCGGCGTAAGGCCCTGGCGGAGTTCTACGCCATGCTCAAGCACGACGGCGTGCTCATCATCGACCAGCGCAACTACGACTCGATCCTGGACAACGGCTTCTCCAGCAAGCACTCCTACTACTACTGCGGCGAGGAGGTCACGGCCGAGCCCGAGTACGTCGACGAAGGACTCGCGCGGTTCCGGTACCGGTTCCCCGACGACAGCGAGTACTGCCTCAACATGTATCCGCTGCGCAAGAACTACATGCGGCGGCTCATGCGCGAGGTCGGGTTCCAGCGGATCGACACGTATGGGGACTTCCAGTCGACCTACGATGACGACGACCCGGACTTCTTCATCCACGTGGCGGAGAAAAAGTACCTGGAAGACGATGTGAACACCGGCTACTCCACCGCGGTCAACACCGCCCGCGACTACTACAACTCCAGCGACGCCGACGCCTTCTACCACTCCGTCTGGGGCGGGCAGCACATCCACGTCGGCATCTACGAGGACGGCGACACGATCGACGCGGCCAGCGCCCGGACGGTCGAGCGGATGGCCTCCGGCCTGGACCTGACGCCGTACTCGCACGTCATCGACCTCGGCGCGGGATACGGCGGCTCCGCAAGGTATCTCGCCCGCACCTACGGCTGCCGCGTCACCTGCCTCAACCTCAGCGAGGTGGAGAACGAGCGCAACCGGGCGATGAACGAGGAGCAGGGCCTCGCCGACCTCATCGACGTGGTCGACGGGTCCTTCGAGTCCCTCCCGTTCAACGACAACTCGTTCCACGTCGTGTGGTCACAGGACGCGCTGCTGCACGGCGGCGACCGCATCCGGGCACTGGAGGAGATCGCCCGGGTCCTCAAGCCGGGCGGTCAGCTCGTCTTCACCGACCCCATGGCGGCCGACGACTGCACCCGCGATGTCCTGCGGCCCATCCTCGACCGCCTGCACCTCGACACCATGGGGTCTCCCGGCTTCTACCTCCGCGAGATCGCCCGGCTCGGCCTGACGCCGGCCTTCGAGGACCTCACCCCGCACCTCACCACGCACTACGGGCGGGTCCTCCAGGAGACCGAGGCACGGGAGGCGGAGTTCTCCGGGCAGATCAGCGCCGAGTACCTGGAGCGCATGAAGGCGGGCCTGGGCAACTGGGTCCGCGGCGGCGAGTCCGGCAACCTCAAGTGGGGCATCTTCCGCTGTAGGGCCTGACGCGGCGACGGGACCGGGCGCGACACCGGCGGGCCGGGAGAGGGCGGTCCTCTCCCGGCCCCGCCGGCGTCCCGGGGTCAGTCCCAGCGGAACACCTTCGCCGCGACCGCGCCGGCCAGCACCGCCGTCGCGGCGAGCGCGCCGAGATGCGCCAGGTCCGGTGACACGCCCGTCCAGGCGTCGCTCAACGCCTCCACGCCCGCCCCGTACGGCAGGTACTCGCCGAACGTCGCCACCGGGTCCGGCAGGTTGTCGCGCGGCCCGAAACCGCCGCCGACGGCCATCGTCAGGAAGAACCCCACGAGACCGATGGCGACGGCCGCGTTCGCGGACGGCGCGATCGCCGCGACCAGCATCCCGAGCGCGTACATCGCGGCCGTCACCAGGCAGAACACGCCGACCGCGGGGAACGCGCCGCGCGGCATCGACACGTCGAACGCCAGCCGCGCCACCAGGAGGGCGCCCACCACGCCGGCCAGGACCTGGGCGAGGCTCGCCAGCACCTGGGCGGCCAGGACCATCAGCGGGTGGGCCGGCGTCACCGCCAGCCGCCGCAGCACGCCCGTCCTGCGGTACGTGGCGAGGACGGCCGGCATGTTCACCAGGCCGATGAGCGCCACCACCATCACCATCGCCATCGGGACGACGAAGGCGTCCAGGGCGGGCAGCCCGCGGAAGCGCTCCGTCCCCGCGCCGTCGGAGCCGAGCCCGTACATCACCATGATCAGCATCGGCAGGCCGAGCGGGATGACCAGCCCGGCGGTGTCCCGGGCGACCAGCTTGGCCTCGGTCCAGGTCAGCATCGCCCACGCCCGCGCGGGCGGCCGGTGGGTCGTCCGGTGGGGCGGTCGATGGTCCGTCATGCGGTCTCCTCCTCCGGCGCCCGCCCGGTCAGCGCGAGAAACGCGTCTTCGAGGGTGGCGGTCTCCAGGCGGGTCTCGGTGGCGGGGACGCCGTGCCGCGCCAGCGCCGAACTCACCGTCCGCAGCAGGTCGCCCGTCCCGGTGACCACCGTCTCGCCGCGTTCGGTGCGCACCTCGCCGACCCCGTCGAGCCCGTCCAGCAGCGCGGCGTCGAACGGGCCCGCCGCCCGGAACCGGACGCGCTGCGGCGCGCCCGCCCGCGCGATCAGGCCGCCCGGGGTGTCCAGCGCGGCGAGCCGCCCCCGGTCGATGACCGCGACGCGGTCGCACAGGCGCTCCGCCTCGGGCATGAAGTGCGTGACGAGCAGCACCGTCACGCCGGTGTCGCGGATCTGCTCGATCAGCTCCCAGGTGTCCCGGCGCGCCCGCGGGTCGAGGCCGGTGGTCAGCTCGTCCAGCACCGCGATCCGGGGCCTGCCGACCAGCGCGAGCGCGATCGACAGCCGCTGCGCCTGGCCTCCGGAGAGGTCCTCGAACGCCGTGTCGCGCTTGCCGGCCAGCCCCAGCTCGTCCAGCAGGCGCCAGGGGTCGGCGCCGTCGGCGTAGAACGACCGGTACAGCGTGACGGCCTCGCCGACCCGCAGCTTCTCGGGGAGCCCGCCGCCCTGCAGCTGCGCCCCCATCACCTGCCTGAGCCGCGCACGGTCCCGCAGCGGGTCCAGGCCCAGCACGCTGATCCGGCCCCGGTCGGGCCGCCGCACCCCCTCGACGCACTCGACCAGGGTCGTCTTGCCGGCGCCGTTGGGACCGACGATCCCGAAGATCTCCCCATGCTCGACCGTGAAGGACACGTCGTCCACGGCGACCGTCTCGCCGTACCGCTTGCACAGCCCCTCGACCTCGACAACAGCCATCGTCACGCCCCTTCCGGCCGCAAACGCTAGGCGGCCGCCGCGCCCGCACGCGCGTGCCGGAGGTCATGGACCGCACCCATGACTTCCGGCACGGTCCGCCCCGGCGCGAGGCCCGTAACCTTCGAGCATGGCCAAGTCCCATCTCGCGGTCTGGGGCGCGGTGAGCGTCCTGGCGGTGTGCCTGCTGGTCGGGGCGCCGGTGGCGTTCTCCGCGGGAGACGTCACGATCGGACCGGCCTGGCTGTGGTGGGGCTGCTACCTCGGGTTCCTCGCGCTGTTCACGTCGGCGCTCCTGGACGACGCGCCGCGCCGCACCGGCCGGTGGGCGCTCCTGCTCGCCCTCGCCGCGGCGGGCGCCGCGACGGTCCTGCTGGGCGCGCAGGCCGCCTGGCTCGCGATCCTGCTGGTGTTCGTCACCGCGGTCACGGCCCACCGGACGACGCTGCGCAACACGATCGCGCTGCTCGGGTTCAACAGCGCCGTGGCCGGCGCGGCGCCGCTGCTGCGCGACGGCGGCGTCATGGACGTGTCGCTCACCGCGGCCCTCTACACGATGCTCCAGGTCTGCACGGTGTGGGCGGTGCGCAGCGAGCAGCGCGAGGCCACGGCCCGGCGACGTCTCGCCGTGGCCAACACCGAGCTCCGCGCCGCCACCGCGCTGCTGGCGGAGTCGAGCCGGTCCGCCGAGCGGCTGCGCATCTCCCGCGAACTGCACGACCTCCTCGGCCACCAGCTCACGGCGCTCGTCCTCGAACTGGAGGTGGCCGCGCACCACAGCGCGCCGCCCGCCGCCGAGCACGTGGCACGCGCCCGCGGGCTGGCCAGGGACCTCCTCGGCGACGTGCGCACCGCCGTGGGGGAACTGCGCGCCCGCACCCCGCCCCTGCACCGCGCGCTCGCGGAGATCGTCGCGGACCTGCCGCACCCGCGCGTCCACCTGAGCGTCGCCGGCGGGGTCGAGCCCGGCGAGGCTTACACCGCGGTGCTGATCCGCTGCGTCCAGGAGGTCGTCACCAACGCCGTCCGCCACTCCGAGGCCGAGAACCTGTGGATCGACATCGGACCGAACGGGAGCGGCGAGATCGTCCTCACCGCACGCGATGACGGCCGCGGCGCGTCCGTGCTGCGCCTCGGCAACGGCCTGACCGGCGTCCGCGAGCGCATCGCCCAGCTCGACGGCGAGGTGTCGTTCGACACCCGGTCGGGCTTCACGGTCAGCGCCAGGGTGCCGGCGCCGTGATCCGCGTATGCGTCACCGACGACCAGACGCTGGTGCGCCAGGGGATCCGGCACCTGCTGGAGCTGTCCGCCGAGGTGACCGTCACCGCCGAGGCCGCGGACGGCGACGAGGCACTGGCCGTCCTGGAGTCCGACCCCCCGGACGTCCTCCTCCTGGACCTCCGCATGCCCGGCCGGGACGGCATCGCCACGCTCACCGCGATGCGGGAGCGCGGTCTCGGCGTCCCGACCCTCGTCCTGACCACGTTCGACGATGACGAGCTGGTGCTACGGGCCCTGCGCGCCGGAGCGTCCGGTTACCTCCTCAAGGACGTCACCCTCGACCAGGTCGTCACCGCGATACGCACGCTCGCGGAAGGCGGCACGCTGGTCCAGCCGGGCCTGACCGAACGGCTGCTCCAGGCCATGCGGCGCATGCCGGACCCGGACGACCCCCGCGACCTCCCGCCCCAGCCGCTCACCGACCGGGAACGGGACGTGCTGCGCCTGCTGGCCGCCGGGTACGCCAACCGCGAGATAGCCGACGCCCTCCACCTGGCGGAGGGCACGGTGAAGAACCACGTCTCCAGCGTCCTGGCGAAGCTGGGCGTGCGAGACCGGACCAGGGCCGTGCTGAAGGCCCTGCACCACGGCCTGCTGGATACTCCGCCGGGCCGCTGAGCCGGACCTCTAGAGCTTCAGAAGCTTGCTGTAAGGCGCGGGAATCCGGACCTTCCCCGTCCCGAAGTCGACCAGGACGGCTTGGCCCTCCTCGACCTCGAGCACGCGTCCGAGCCCGTACTTGTCGTGCGTGACCCGGTCCTGAGGCGCGAACTCCTTGGCCGGTGGCGCGGCGGGCGGGGGTTTGAAGGGACTGGTGGGCAGATGTCGCCGCCTGGCGGCTCCTGTGGGTTTCATCAACGCCCAGTATGCGCCTGTCGGGGCCCCGCAGACAGCCCGACCCCTCGATTCGGTCCGGATGCGTTGTCCGAAGGGTCGGGGTTTCGGCCCGGCCGCTCTGGCACGATTGTCGCCTTGACGTCCTCCCCCGCCGGAAGGCGGGGGATTCCAACCCGACCCTACGCAGGCAGGAGAGCAGGTTGAGGTTCGCGGTTCACCGGCCCGCCCAGCGGCGTGCCTCCCCGCGCAGCCACCGTGCGTCCCACGGCGGTGTCTTTGATGTTGCGTGCGGCGTTGACGTCGGCGTTGGCCCGGTGCCCGCAAGCCGTGCACCGGAACACCGCTTGGCTCTCGCGGTTGTCCGGGGCGCGGTGCCCGCAGGGGTTGCAGGTCTGCGACGTGTACGCGGGGCCGACCTTGACGACCCGGCCAGAAGTCTTGTGTTCCAAGCGGGTCACCAGCCGGCCCCAGCCATTGGCGAGGATGCCCCGGTTGAGTGCGGCCTTGGCCGCGACGTTCACGCCCGGGGATTCCACGGTGCCGCGCGCCGAGCGGGTCATGGCCGCCACGTCGAGGTCCTCGACGGCGATGACGTCGAAACGGCGCGCCAGACCGGTCGAGGTCTTCTCCACCCAATCTGTGCGGCGGTCGGCCTCGCGGGCGCGGAGCCGGGCGATAGCGGCCTTGACCCGTGCGCGGCGGTTCGACCCCGGTTTCGCGCGGGCCAGCCGCCGCAGCAGCCGGTTCAACCGCTCCGCCTCACCCGCCCTCAGGCCCGGCACGTTCAGGGTTTCACCGGTCGACAGCGCGGCCGACACCGCCACCCCGCGGTCGACCCCGACCGCCGCACCGTTGCCGGGCGCCGGGACCGGGTCGGGTACGTGCGCGAACGCCACATGCCACCGGCCGACGCGATCCCTGGTCACCCGGAACGATTTGACCCCGCCGGGCACGGGGCGGGACAGGCGGAACCGCACCCACCCCACCTTCGGGATCCGCACCTGGCCGGTGCGGCGGTTCAGCCGCCGCACCTCCCACGCCGGGCCGCGGGCCCCCACGATCCGGAACCCCTCATGCAGCCCGGCCTTACGCCAGGTAGGGCGGCGGTGCGTCCCGCCGAAGAAATTCGCCATCGCCTGCGCGAAATCCCGCAGGGCCTGCTGCTGCACCGTTACCGAACCGGCCGCCAGCCACCGGTTCGCGGCGCGGGCCTCGGTCAACTGGCGGGCCTGAGCCACATACCCCGGCGCGGGGCCGCGGCGCGGCGTCCACCACCCGTGCTGCTCCACCGCCAGGTTCCACACGAACCGGGCATGCGAGCAATGCTCCAACAACCCCGCCTCCTGTGCAGGGGTCGGACACAACCGGTACCGGGACACGCCCGCACCATACCGACCGCCACCGACAAAACCCGGAGAGTCACCGTTCCGCACCGAGCCGCGTTTCCTCCCTGCCCTGAAGGACGGGATCTCCACGCTGTAGGTATCGGATGAGCGACCGTGCCGGCCTGCGGGAGGTCGAGGAGGAAGTGCTCCCGCCGGCGGACTGGGGGCGCCGCGAACCCGTCGCTCCGGGTACCCGGGCCGCTTGGATGTTCGGCCTGCTGGCGGCCGTGCTCGTGCTCGGGCGGACGTGGCTGGCGCCGCTCGTCGACGCGGGCGCGCTGGACGCGTGGACCACCATCTTCGTCGCGGTGTGCGTCCAGGCCCTGCCGTTCCTGGTCTTCGGGGTGGCGCTGTCGGCCGCGATCACCGCGTTCGTCCCGGCGTCGCTGTGGCGGCGGGTGCTGCCGCGCCGGCCGGGAGCGGCGGTGCCCGCCGCGGGCGCGATGGGGGCCGTGCTGCCGGGGTGCGAGTGCGCGTCGGTGCCGGTCGCGGGCGGGCTGATGGCCCGGGGGGTGGCGCCCTCCGCGGCGCTGACCTTCCTGCTCGCCGCCCCCGCGATCAACCCGGTCGTGATGATCGCCACCGCCGTCGCCTTCCCGGGACAGCCGGAGATGGTCCTCGGCCGGTTCGTCGCGTCGCTGCTGGTGGCGGTGCTGGTGGGCTGGGTGTGGCTGCTGGTCGGCAAGGGCGAATGGATCCGGATCCCGTCCCGGCCGGAGGTGCACGGGCGGGCGGGGCGGCTGGAGGCGTTCCGGCAGGCGATGCGGCACGACATCGTCCACGCCGGGGGGTTCCTGGTGGTCGGCGCGATGGCGGCGGCCACCATCAACGTGATCGTCCCCGCGGGCTGGGTGAACGCCGCGGCCGGGGACGCCGTCGTCTCGGTGCTGCTGCTCGCCCTGCTGGCCGTGCTGATGTCCATCTGCTCGGAGGCCGACGCGTTCGTCGCGGCTAGCCTGTCGCAGTTCTCGACGACCGCGAAGCTGACCTTCCTGGTCGTCGGGCCGATGGTGGACCTGAAGCTGATCGCGCTCCAGACGGGTTTCTTCGGCCGCCGCTTCGCGGTCCGGTTCGTGCCGCTGACCTTCTGCCTCGCGGTCGGGGTCAGCGTGCTGGTGGGAGGGCTGCTGTCGTGACCAGGGCCGCGCAGAACCTGCTGCTGCTGTTCCTCGGCGCCGCCGTGCTGTGGATCACGCTCGTCAGCGGCGAGTACGTCAACTACGTGCGGCCGGGCTTCCGGTACCCGCTGGTGGCCGCGGCGGCGGCGCTGCTGGCCCTGGGCGCCGCCGGGCTGCGCCGGGAATGGCGGGACGCTCCGGGACACGGCCACGACGCCTGCCACCCCGACCCTGGGCATGGGCACGACGACGGGCACGGGCACGACCACTCGCGGGGGCCGCGGGTGGCGTGGCTGCTCGGCCTGCCCGTGCTGGCGATCTTCGTGATCGCGCCGCCCGCGCTCGGCTCGTTCAGCGCGGCGCGCGACGCCGACCGCGCGGCGCCGCCGCCCGCCCCGCCGGACGACGGCTTCCGCCCGCTGTCCGCCGCCGGGGGGCCGGTCGACATGCCCCTGGGCGAGTTCATCGGCCGCGCCTACGAGGCCCAGACCGGCGACCCCGCGAAACTCCAGGGCGTCCCCGTGCGGCTGACCGGGTTCGTGACCCCGGCCGGGAAGGGCCAGGGCGGCTGGCAGCTCACCCGGATGAAGATCGCCTGCTGTGCGGGCGACGCCGTCCCGTTCCCGGTGCGGGTGCGCGGCGTCCCGCAGCCGCCCGCCGACTCCTGGGTCCGGGTCACGGGCGTCTGGGAGCCGCCCGTCCAGACGGACCGGACGGTCGTGCAGACCCTCCGCGCCCACTCCCTCAGAAAGATCGAGGAGCCGAAGAACCCCTACGAGTGACCCACTCTGTCAGGGTGCGTGCAGGTCGGCGAGTTCCTTGCGGCCCTCGTCCAGCCTGCCCGGGATGAGGAGGAGCGTGCAGGCCCGCTCGTAACGGGCACCGATGCGTTCCCAGTCCTCGGCGGCGGCGGACAGTTCGTCCGGGTCGTCGTGGAGGCGTCCCGCGGCGCGGGTGAGGCAGGCGGCGGCCCAGTCGTTCTCCGCCGCGGTGTCGCGGGCGGCGGCGAGCCGTTCGGCCGCGTCGGGCAGCCCGGTCGCGACGGCCAGTTCGGCACCGGCGGCGCGGGCGTACGTCCGGTACCAGTCCTGCGGCGGGAAGTCCGCGAACGCCGCATCGGCGAGGCGCGGGTCCGGCCGCCCGGACCGCAGCGCGATCCGGGCGTCGACGAACGCGGCGAACGAGGCGAGGTACCGGGACCGGGCGGCGCCGGCGACCCGTTCCGCGCGGGCGCGCCACAACCGGAACCCGGCCTCCTCGCCGAGCAGCCCGTGCGCGAGGGCGGCCGCCGCGACCGCCGGGGCCATCCAGGCGAGGGGGCTTCCCGCCTGCTCGCACACCTCCCACAGGGTCGGCGCGTGGTGCAGCGCCTCGCGCAGGCCGCCGGTCAGGACGAGCGGCGGGAGCAGGGTGCTCACCGCGACCGGCGACCGCTCCCCGATCAGGTCGTCGGCGGCGGCGAGCCGGGCCGTGGCCAGCGCGGCGGGCAGGTCCCCGGCCGCGACGGCACAGGAGGACCCCATGTGGAACGCGTCGGTGATCTCCGGGGCCGGGTACGGGACGTCGCGCGGCATCGTGGGCAGCAGCCCGACCCGTTCCGCGGCGACGCGGTGCGCCTCGCGGAACCGCCCGGCGGCGAGCGCGGCGATCCCCGCCGCGTCGAGCGCTCCGCAGACCAGCACGGGGTCGCCGGTCGCGCGGGCGGCGGCGACCGCGCCGCCGACCAGGGACGGCTCCGGGGTGACCTTCTCCTCGCGGGCGTTCCACGTGCGGGCCGCGGCGAGGTGGGCGGCGACGAGGGGGTCCCGGTCGTCCCCGGCGGCCGCGGCGGCGGCGAGGAGGTCGCGGAGGCGCCCGTGCGGGATCTCGGTCTCGAACCCGGAGGGGTGCCGCTCGGCGGTCGTGACGGCGAACGCCAGCGCGACCGCCTCGGCGTTCCCGTCGCCGGCCGCGCGAGCCCGGTCCGCCGCGGCGAGGAGCAGGTCGAAGGCGCGGCCCGTGTCGATGAGCGCGTGCGCGGCGTCCGCGGCGGCGCGCAGGTCGGCGACGGCCTCGCCCGAGGCGGCCGCCCGCCGGGCGGCCTCCTCGTAGTGGCCGGGCACCTCGCGCAGGAACCTGCGGGCGTAGGTGAGGTGGGCGAGGGATCGGGCCAGCCGGTGCGGGACGGCGGCGCGGCCGGGCGGCGCGCCCGCGAGGGCCGACCTCAGGTCGTCGGCGACGGCGTCGAAGCCGGCGCGCCACCGGCCGTCCATCCGGCCCTCCAGCTCGGCGGCCGTCGCGGCGGCCCACCGCAGGTGGCGGTCCCGCACGGCGTCGCCCTCGCCGCTGTCCTCCAGCCGTTCGGCGGCGAACGCGCGGACCGTCGCCGGCAGCCGCCAGCGGCCCCGTGCGGGACCGGCGACGAGACTCTTGTCGACCAGCCGCCCGAGCAGGTCGGCGGTGCGGCCAGGTGGACCCGTGGCGGGATCCGCTGCGACGGCGGCGGCCGCCGCCAGGTCGAACGAGCCGGCGAAGACCGACAGCCGGCGGAACAGCGTCCGCTCGTCATCGGTGAGGAGATCGTGGCTCCAGCCGAGCACCGCGCGCAGCGACCGGTGCCGTTCCACGGACCCGCGCCCGCCGCTCAGCAGCCGCAGGACGTCGTCCAGGGCGGCCAGCAGGCCCGCCACGCCGAGTGACGCGCTGCGCCCCGCGGCCAGCTCGATCGCCAGCGGCATCCCGTCCAGACGGCGGCACACTTCGGCGACGCCGGCGCGGCCGGCGGTGAAACCGGGGTCGGCGGCCACCGCCCGGTCGAGGAAGAGCCGTACCGCGTCGGAGTCCGGTGGGAGCGGCGGCACGGGGACGGTCCGCTCGCCGGGCAAGCCGATCCGTTCGCGGCTGGTGGTCAGCACGGTCACCCTGGCGCAGCCGGACAGCAGCCGCTCGGTGAAGGCGGCGACGGCGTCCAGCAGGTGCTCGCAGTTGTCGAGGACGAGCAGCGACCGCCCGCGGCCGAGGTGCCGGGCGACGGCGTCCTCCAGCGCCTGCCCTGGGCGTTCCGTCACCCCGAGGGCGGACGCCACCGCCTCCGCGACGAAGCCGTCGCGCACCGGCACGAGGTCGACGAACGCGCCGCCCAGTGGGAACGCGGGCGCCGCGGACTCCGCCACCGCCGCCGCCAGGCGGGTCTTGCCGATCCCGCCCGTGCCCAGCAGCGTCACCAGCCGGGCGTCCCCGAGCAGGCCGAGGGCCAGTTCCCGCTCGGCGGCGCGGCCGAAGAACGCCGTGCGCGGCGCCGGGAGGCCGGACAGGTGACCGGGCGGCGGGGTGCGGCGGTGCGCCTCGTCCGCGAGCGCCCACCGGTCGGCGACGCCGTACTTGCGCAGCAGCGACGAGATGTGGCTCTCGACCGTGCGCACGGAGATGTGCAGGCGCCCGGCGATCTGGGCGTTCGACAGCCGCGCGCCGAGCGCGGCGAGGACCTCGGCCTCGCGCTCGGTGATCTCCACCGGTCGCTCGTGGCTCACCACGCCAGTCTGACCGATCCGTGGGACGGCGGTGGGCTCCGTGGCGTTTCGGTGGCACCACGGATGCCCGCGCACCAGCCGCGGACAGAGGCTGGAACCACGAATTCCAGACCGGAGGACACATCATGCGACGCATCATCAACTCGACGTTCGTCACGATCGACGGGGTCATCCAGGACCCGCAGGACTGGCCGTCGCTGGACGCCACCGACGACACCGCCGCGCAGACCGAGGTGCTGGCCGGCTGCGACGGCGTCCTGCTCGGCCGGCACACCTACGACAGCTTCGCCTCGGTGTGGCAGGGACGGTCCGGCGACCCGTACACCGACAAGATGAAGGCGGTGTCCAAGTACGTCGTCTCCACCACCATGGACAAGGCGGACTGGGAGAACACCACCGTCATCGGCGGCGACGTCCCCGCCGAGATCGCCCGGCTGAAGGACGGCCCGGGCGGCGACATCCTGCAGTACGGGTTCGGCAGGCTCTCGCACACCCTGATGGAGCACGGCCTGCTCGACGAGCTCCGGCTCTGGGTCCACCCGTTCTTCTTCGGGAAAGCCGGCGGCGACGGACTGCTGTTCCGCGCGGGCACCCGGGCGATGTTCGAGGTGAACGAGACGAAGACGTACGCGTCGGGGGTCGTGCTGCTGTCCTACCGGCTCAAGCCGGAGGCGGCCGGGACCTGACCCCCGGTCCGCGCCGGGGACGGATCGCCCGGTGGCCGGGGGTTCCGGTGACCGGGACTTCCGTTGGCGGGGGCGCCGGGGGCTTCTACCGTGCAGCCATCCGGGCGATCGGGCCAGGCGCGGGTCCCCATGAGTGGTCGCCTCCGCGGACGCTGAAGAGGTGCACATGGATCGGACCGCTGACTACGTCGTCGTGGGGGCTGGCAGCGCGGGCTGCGTGCTGGCGAAGCGCCTGGCCGAGTCGGGAGCGGACGTCGTCCTGGTCGAGGCGGGCGGATCCGACCGGACCGCGCTCGTCCGCAAGCCGGGGCTGATCGCCATCTTCCACAACGTCCCGCAGCTGAAGAAGCGGCTGGACTGGGGTTTCTACAGCGCCCCGCAGAAGAACGCGCTCGACCGGAGGATTCCGCAGACCAGGGGCCGCGTGCTGGGCGGTTCCGGGTCGATCAACGGGATGCTGTTCGTGCGCGGCCACCGCAGGAACTACGACGACTGGGCGGCGGAGGGCTGCACCGGCTGGGGGTACGACGACGTCCTGCCCAGCTTCCGGCGGATGGAGAACTGGGAGGACGGCGCGACCGACCTGCGCGGCGCGGGCGGGCCGATCCAGGTGACCCGGCAGCGCGACCTCACGCCCGCGTCCGAGGCGTTCCTGGAGGCGATGGCCGACACGGCGGGCGTGAAGCGCAACGACGACTACAACGGGGAGGAGCAGGAGGGCGCGTCGATCTTCCAGCAGAGCACCCACGAGGGGCTGCGCTACAGCTCGTCCGTCGGGTACCTCGACGACCACGGGCTGGACAACCTCACCGTCCTGACCAAGGCGACCGTGGGCCGGGTGGTGGTCCGGGACGGCCGCGCCACCGGCGTCGAGGTCGGCACCGGGAAGGACCGCGGAACGATCCACGCGACGCGCGAGGTGATCCTCGCGGCGGGCGCGTTCGGCTCGCCGCACCTGCTGATGCTGTCGGGGGTCGGGCCCGCCGCGCACCTCCGCGAGCACGGCATCGAGGTCCACGCGGACCTGCCGGTCGGCGACAACCTCCACGACCACATGTTCGTGCCGATGACCTTCGTCATGGGCACGGCCCGGCACCGCGGCACCGCACCCTACTTCGCCTCGGGCCTCCTCAAGGAGTGGGCCCGCGGCGGGACGTGGATGGCGCGCAGCGTGTTCGAGGCGGTCGGGTTCGTCCGCGGCCCGCAGGCGGGCGACATCCCTGACCTGCAGATCCACGCGCTGCCGTGGTCGTACCCGTTCCCCAACCAGGACGCGCCGACGCGGCACAAGGTGGACAAGCGCTCCGCCCTCACGATCATGCCGACGCTGATCTACCCGAAGAGCCGCGGCACGGTGCGGCTCGCGTCCGCGGACCCGGCCGCCGCGCCCGTCATCGACCCCGGCTACCTCACCGAGCCCGACGACGCCCGCCTGCTGCTGGACGGCATCGAGCTCGTCCGGGAGATCATGGCGAACCGGCTCATCGCCGGCGACGTGACCGCCGAGCTGTCCCCCGGGCCGGAGTTCCCCGACCGCGCCACGATGGCCAGGGAGCTGCCGAACCGGGCGACGACCGTCTACCATCCGGTCGGCAGCTGCCGGATGGGCACGGACGAGCGCGCCGTCGTCGATCCCGCGCTGCGCGTCCGCGGCGTCGAGGGGCTCCGCGTCGCCGACGCCTCGATCATGCCGAGCATCACCGGCGGGAACACCGCGGCCCCGAGCATGATGATCGGGGAGCACGCGGCGGCGCTGATCCTCGGCGGCTGACCCGGCGGGTCAGTGCGGGAACGCGGCCACCCAGCGGCGCTGCCAGGGCGTCTCCACGGCCTTTGGGTGGTGGTGCTCGCGCGCCCAGGCGACGGCCTCGGACGGGTCCACGCCGGACAGGACGGCGAGGCAGGCGACGACCGTCCCGGTGCGCCCGACTCCGCCCCCGCAGGCGACCTCGGCCGCCTCGCCGGAACGGGCCCGCTCGTGGAGGGCGCGGATCTGCCGGACGGCCTCGTCCCGGTCGCGGGGGAGCCGGAAGTCGGGCCAGTCGAGCCACACGGACGGCCAGGTCAGCGCGGATTCGTGCCGGCGGCGGAGCCGGTCGGAGCCGAGGTAGAGGCCGAAGCCGGGGGCGGGGCCGTCCGGCATCGGGTGGCGCAGGCCGCGCCCCCGGATCCAGGTGCCGTCCGGAAGTTGCAGGGAGCCGGTGAGGGGGGCGGTGATCACGACGGCAACTGTAGCCGCTACCCCTCCGCCTGCTCCTTCTCCTCGGTCACCACGCGGAACTCCAGGCCGCCGTCGACCGCGGAGACCCGCACGTGGCCGCCGTGCCGCAGCTCCCCGGCGAGCAGCAGGTCGGACAGCCGGTCGTCCACCTCCCGCTGGATCGTGCGGCGCAGCGGGCGGGCGCCGAACTCGGGCTGGTAGCCGCGCTCGGCGATCCAGTCCACCGCCTCGGTGGTGAAGGTGACGTCGACGTCCTGCGCGCGGAGGCGGCGGCGCGTCTCGTCCAGCAGCAGGTCGGTGATCTGGCGGAGCTGCCCCGCCTCCAGCCGCTGGAACACGATGATCTCGTCGATCCGGTTGAGGAACTCGGGCCGGAACGATTCGCGCAGCCGGCGCATGATCCGGTCGCTGAGCGCGGCGCCCTCGCCGCCGGCCGTCCCGAACCCGATGTCGGTCCGGCCGGTGATCAGCTCGGAGCCGAGGTTGCTGGTCATGATCACCACGGTGTTGCGGAAGTCGACGGTGCGGCCCTGCGCGTCGGTGAGGCGGCCGTCGTCCAGCAGCTGCAGGAGGACGTTGAAGACGTCCTGGTGCGCCTTCTCGATCTCGTCGAGCAGGACCACCGAGTACGGCTGCCGCCGGACCGCGTCGGTGAGCTGCCCGGCCTCCTCGTATCCGACGTATCCGGGCGGCGCGCCCATCAGCCGGCTCACCGTGTGCCGCTCCTGGAACTCGCTCATGTCGAAGCGGACCAGCCGGTCGCGGCTGCCGAACAGCGCCTCGGCGAGCGCCTTGGCCAGCTCGGTCTTCCCGACGCCGGTCGGGCCGAGGAACAGGAACCCGCCGATCGGGCGGTCCGGGTCGCCCATGCCCGCGCGGGACCGGCGGACGGCGCGCGCCACCGCGGCGACGGCGTCCTCCTGCCCGATCACGTGCTCGTGCAGGTGCTCTTCGAGCCGCGTCAGCCGTTCCCGCTCGGCCTGGGTGAGCTGGGTGACGGGGACGCCGGAGATCCGCGAGACGACCTCGGCGATGTCCTCCGTCGTCACCTCCGGGACCGCGGCGGGGCCGCCGTTGTCGCGGAGCGCGGCGATCTCCCCCTCCAGCCGGCCGACCTCGTCGCGGAGCTCGGACGCCCGCTCGTAGTCCTCGTCGGCGACGGCCTGGTCCTTCTCCCGGCGCCGCCGGTCGAGGCGGTCCTCCAGCTCGCGGCGGCCGCCGTCCCGCCGCCCGGAGCGCAGCCGGACGCGGGCGCCGGCCTGGTCGATCAGGTCGATCGCCTTGTCCGGCAGGAAACGGTCGGTCAGGTAGCGGCTGGACAGGTCCACGGCCGCGACCAGCGCCTCGTCGGTGAACCGCACCTGGTGGTGCGCCTCGTACCGGTCGCGGAGACCGCGCAGGATCTCGACGCTGTCGGCCACGGACGGCTCGGGCACCAGGATCGGCTGGAACCGGCGTTCGAGCGCGGCGTCCTTCTCGATGTTGCGGCGGTACTCGTCGATGGTCGTCGCGCCGACGACGTGCAGCTCGCCGCGCGACAGCGGCGGCTTCAGCATGTTCCCCGCCGACATCGCGCCCTCGGCGCCGCCCGCGCCCACCAGCGTGTGGATCTCGTCGATGAAGATCACCAGCTCGTCGGCGTGCGCGCGGATCTCGTCCACGACCTTCTTCAGCCGCTCCTCGAAGTCGCCCCGGTAGCGGGTGCCGGCGACGACGCCGCCGAGGTCGAGCTGGACCACCCGCTTGCCCCGCAGCGTCTCCGGGATGTCGTCGTCCACGATCCGCTGCGCGAGCCCCTCGGCGATCGCGGTCTTGCCGACGCCCGGGTCGCCGATCAGCACCGGGTTGTTCTTGGTGCGCCGGGACAGGACCTCGACGGTCTCCTCGATCTCGTCCTCGCGTCCGATCACCGGGTCGATCCGGCCCTCCCGGGCGAGCGCGGTCAGGTCGCGGCCGAACTCGTCCAGCGTCGGCGTGCCGGTCTGCGGCCCACCGCCGCCGGGCCCGCCCGGGGGGTGCTGCCCGCCGCCGGTCGCCGCCGACTGCAGCGTGTCCGGCGTCACGTGCTCGGCGTCCAGGATCCGGCCCGCGCCGGAGCCGCGGTCGAGCGCCAGCGCGAACAGCAGATGCTCCGGCCCGATGTAGGACGACCCGAGGGCCCGCGAGATCTGGTGGCTGTCCAGGAGGGCGCGCTTGGCCGACGGCGTCAGCTCGGGCGGCACGTCCCGCGGCTCAGCGCGCCGGGCGTGCTCCTCGATCCCGTGCTTGATCTTGTCCGGGTCGGCGCCGGCCCGTTCCAGCCAGTGCCGGGTGCCCTGCTGCCGGGTCGCCGCCCACAGCAGGTGGTCGGTGTCGAGGTCGACGCTGCCCCACTGCGCCGCCTGCGTGGCCGCGTCCCGCACCAGCTCCCGCGCGGGCTCGCTCATCAGGCGCGCGATGCTGATCCGCTCCATCGGACGGCGGTGCGCCCGCGATCCGAAGAAGCGGGCGAGCATCTCCTCGAACGGGTCCATGCCGCCGCCGGATCCGTACCACCCCGATGCCATGTCCAAAACCCCCAGCGCAGGAAACGACAACGTTCGGCAACGGTCAGTCACCTGCCCGGGCACGCATTCCGGAAACCCCGGGCGGCGCCCGCCTCGATTCAGGCCCGGGAGGCCGCGCGGCGGCGCCCGGACCCGGTCAGCGGCCCTGATCGGCGCCGGTGCCGCCGCCCCCGCGTTCGCGGTCCCTGCGCTCGACGCCCCGCCGCATCGCCTCCAGGAAGACCTTCGCCACGACGCCCAGGAAGACCAGGTCGCCGAGCATCTGCAAGGTCGTCAGGGCGCGGGCCGCCTGCGAGGTCGGGACGATGTCCCCGAAACCGACCGACGTGAAGATCGTCACGGTGTAGAACAGGGCGTCGATATGCGTCAGCGGCTCGGAGAAGCCGGGTGGGGTGTCGTTGCTCATCAGCCGGTAGCTGGAGGCGAACACCAGCACGAACAGCGTGAGGGACGTCCCCAGCGCCTCGACGGTGCGTATTCGCGGGGACGGCGAACGCGCGATCGAGCTCGCCTGCCACCAGACGAGCGGCCCCAGGACGATCAGCATCACGGCCAGCACCGTGGTGGACAGCGGAGTGAACGACTTCAGCAGCGGGGCCAGGAAGTACGCGGCGATTAGGAACACGGTGGTCAGCGTCATGCGCAGGACCGTCCAGAACACGAGCCTGCGGCGGGCTCGCCGCGATTGAGCGTCCACGCCCCGTCCATGCCCCGGATCGCCGCCCCTGATCCGCTTGCCCGCCCGGTCGCGCGCGCCGCCGCGACGTCACGGACGCGCCCGCCAGCCGGGGCGCCGCAGGCGGCGGGCCGCGAGCTCCGCGGCCGCGTCCGCCCAGCGTGTGTGGTCGAACGCGAACCCCGCGTCGAGGAGGCGGCCGGGGACGACACGGCGGCTCTTCAGCAGGAGTTCGGTGTCGGAGCGGAGCGCGAGCGCCCCCAGCTCGGCCATCCACGCGGTCGCGGGCAGCCCCACCGGCATGCCGCACGCGGCGCGCAGCGCCCGCATGAACGCGCGCTGCGGCAGGGGGTCCGGGGCGGCGATGTTCACCGGCCCGGCCATGTCGTCCCGGTCGATCAGGAACTCGACCGCGCGGACGAAGTCGTGCTCGTGGATCCAGGACACGTACTGCGCGCCGCCCGCGACCGGTCCGCCGAGGCCGAGCCGCGCCAGCCACAGCAGGACGTCGAAGACGCCGCCGCGGTCCGGGCTCATGACCATGGCGGCGCGCAGCGCGACCCTGCGGGTGGCCGGGGTCGCGGCCCGCTCCTGCGCCCGCTCCCAGTTCTCGGCGATCCTGACGCTGTAGGCCCAGTACGCCGGGACGCCGGGCTCGGCGCCGCCGAGCACGCCGGCCGCCTCGTCGTTGGGGGCGTCGAAGCGGTGGGCGTAGATGGTCGCGGTGCTCATCTGCAGCCAGACGCGGGGCGGCCGCGCGGCGGCGGCGATCGCCTCCCCCACGGCCTCCGTGGAGTGCACGCGCGAGTCCATCATGGCCTGCAGGCTGGTCGGCGTGTAGCGGCAGCTGACGCTGCGCCCGGCGAGGTTGATCACCACGTCGCTGCCGTCGATGACCTCGGCCCAGGGGCCCGGTGTGCGGCCGTCCCAGCCGACCTCGCGTTCGCGCGCCGGCCTTCTGGTCAGGATCGTGACCTCGTGCCCGGCGGCGGTCAGGGCCCGGTCCAGGATCGTGCCGACCTGCCCGGTCCCCCCGGGAATGACAATCCGCATCGTCCCACCCCTCGGCGTCGCGGTAAGCCTACGCCAGATTTGAACACGTTCAAAGAGGGGCCGCGTCGTCGGCGGCTCTGCGAGCCGGGATGCCGGGAATCCGCCGGAGGCGTTCGTCCGCTCGTCCGGCGCGGAGTCGCCGCCCTCGCCGTTGAAGGCGGACGACCCGGCGGGAACGGATGCCCGAGCGTGCGGCCGGGCGGGGGCTAGATGAGGCCCTGGGCGAGCATGGCGTCGGCGACGCGCTCGAAGCCCGCGATGTTGGCTCCCACGACGTAGTCGCCGGGCGCGCCATAGCGCTCGGCCGTCTCGTAGCACTTCTCGTGGATGCCGGTCATGATCGAGGCCAGTTCCTCCTCGACCCGGGAGAACGTCCAGCACGCGCGGCTGGCGTTCTGGCGCATCTCCAGCGCGCTCACCGCGACGCCGCCGGCGTTGGCGGCCTTCCCGGGGCCGAACGCGACGTCGGCCTCCTGGAAGATGTGGACGGCCTCCGGCGTCGTCGGCATGTTCGCGCCCTCCGACACGGCCTTCACGCCGTTGCGGACGAGGGTCCTCGCCGCGGCGGCGTCCAGCTCGTTCTGCGTCGCGGACGGCAGGGCGATGTCGGCGGGCACGTCCCACACGCAGCCGCCGGGGATGAACCGGGCCGAGGAGCCGCGCAGCTCCGCGTAGTCGGAGACGCGGCCGCGGTCGACCTCCTTGACGTGCTTGAGGAGGTCGAGGTCGATGCCCTTCTCGTCCACCACGTAGCCGCCGGAGTCGGACACCGTGATGACGTTCGCGCCGAGCTGCTGCGCCTTCTCGACCGTGTAGATCGCGACGTTCCCGGAACCGGACACCACGATCTGCTGGCCGTCCAGGTCCTCGCCGCGCCGCCGCAGCATCTCGGCCGTGAACATGACGTTGCCGTAGCCGGTCGCCTCCGTCCGGCCCGCGGAGCCGCCCCACAGCTGGCCCTTGCCGGTCAGCATCCCCGCCTCCCACCGGTTCGTGACGCGGCGGTACTGGCCGAACAGGTAGCCGATCTCGCGGGCCCCGACGCCGATGTCACCGGCGGGCACGTCGGTGTGCTCACCGACGTGCCGGTACAGCTCCGTCATGAACGACTGGCAGAACCGCATGACCTCCTCGTCGGAGCGGCCGTGCGGGTCGAAGTCGCTGCCGCCCTTGCCGCCGCCGATGCCGAGCCCGGTCAGCGCGTTCTTGAAGATCTGCTCGAAACCGAGGAACTTCACGATGCCGAGGTTCACGGTCGGGTGGAACCTGAGCCCGCCCTTGTACGGGCCGAGCGCCCCGTTGAACTCGACGCGGAAGCCGCGGTTGACATGGACACGGCCCTGGTCGTCCTGCCAGGGCACCCTGAAAATGATCTGACGTTCCGGCTCGACCAGGCGCTCCACCAGCTTGGCTGCGGCCAGGCCGGGACGTGCGGCGAGCACCGGCCCGAGGGACTCCAGTACCTCGTGGACGGCCTGGTGGAACTCCGCCTCGCCCGGATCGCGCCTCAGCACCCCGTCGTAGGTCTCGTCCAGGGCGGACAACATCTCGGGTGGGGCCGGCAGGCGGGGGGCCAACGGCATGTGATGATCCCTTCCTCGAAGACCCCTCCACTGTAAGACGTGAGCATCACCGCACGTGACAGGCCATGCCGGAGGTTACGGCACCTTGAAGGCCGCCGGACGGGAACGGCCGCAGGGCCGCGCCCGCGGTGCGGACGCGGCCCTGCGGGAGCGGAGGATCAGGCGGGGCACTCCTTCCACGCGAAGTGGTAGGTGGTCTTGACGCTGCCGTCGGCGGAGTCGAAGGCCATGAAGCTCGTCTTCGCCGGGTCCGAGGTGCCCTTGTACACGCGCAGCTCCGTGTTGATGTTGAAGTTGCGCTCCTCGCCGCACGGCTTGTAGACGAGCTCGGCGACGTCGGTCCGGTCGGAGAACTGCCAGTTGTCGGAGTAGCCGCCCTTGATGGTGTGGCTGGCCGACGCGGTGTCCGACAGGCCCTGGTGGTAGTAGCTGGCCTGCTCCATGCCGGTCGCGCCCGGCTGCAGGTGCGCGAAGCCCCGGTAGTCGGCGCCCGCGATGGCGTAGGTGAACCCCTGCGGGACGTGGACGCGCAGGTTGATCTGGCAGTTCTTGCGGAAGTCCGTCGGGCCGGAGTTCCCTCCTGCCTGCGCCAGGTAGTCGCTGTAGGTGACGGTGAACGCGGTGTTGTCGCCGGCCGAGGCCACCGCCGCCGTCCCCGCGGCACAGCCGGAGCCGTTCACCGTGAGCACGTCGATCAGGATCCGGCCGGGCGGCGGCGAGTCGCCCGACTCGGCGGACGCGGCCGGGGCCGCCGACAGCGACAGCGCCAGAGCGGCGAGGCCGGCCGCCGACGCGGTCAGTTTGCGCATCGGTTCTCTCCTTCTTACCGGGGCGGGCATGTCTTCCAGGCGAAGTGGTAGGTGGTCTGGATCGAGCCGTCGGTGGAGTCCATCGAGATGAAGCTGGTCTTCGCCGGGTCCGAGCTGCCCCGGAACACGCGCAGTTCGGTGTTGATGTTGAAGTTGCGCTCTTCACCGCACGGCTTGTAGACGAGCTGCGCCACGTCGTTCTCGTCCGTGAACTGCCAGTTGTCGATGTACTCGCCCTCCAGCGTGTGGCTGATGGCGGTGGTCTGCGGCATGCCCTGGAAGTAGTAGCTCGCCCTCTCCATGGCGGTGGCGCCGGGCTGCAGGTAGGCGAAGCCCCGGTAGTCCGCGGACGCGATGGCGTACGTGAACCCCTGCGGGACGTGCACCTTCATGTTGATCTGGCAGTTCTTGCGGAACTCCGTCGGGCTGGAGGAACCGCCCGTGACCGCCATGTAGTCGCTGTAGGTGACGGTGAACGCCTCCTTGTCGTCCGACACGGCGACGGCGGCCGTCCCCTCCGGGCAGCCGGACCCGTTGACGGTCGCGATCTCGATCGTGACCCCGTCCGGGCCGGGCACCCTGCGGGGGACGGCGGCGTCGGCCGGCGCCGCCAGGACGGCGGTGGCGGCCAGTGCGGCGGCAGCGGAAATGGCGATCCCTTTACGCATGCGATTCCTCCTCGCTGGAGCCTGCGCAAAAGGAGAGTAAACACCGCAGCTCAGCGCGGTCAATCGCGACTTTTTCAACAATGAAAGGCGACGCAACGACCCTTGACAGGGCCACGATCAGGCGGTTTGGAATTTCCAAACACGGCCATTACGAAAGGAGCGTTCCATAAAGCGTTCCATCAATTTCAATAGGCTTGTACAGAAGGCATGGAAAACGTCCCCCGGCGGTGCGCCGGGGGACGTCGCCGGCGCCGTCAGTCCCCGCGCAGCCGAGCCGCCAGGACGGCGGCCTGGCTGTGGTCGATGTCCTTGGTCGCGGTCAGCAGGGTCACCGGGCCACCGCCCGCGATCGCACGCAGGCGGTCCAGGGCGGCCGCGCGCTCGGGCTCGTCCAGTTCGGCCTCGTAGCGGCGGGCGAACTCGCCGAAGCGGCCGGCCTCGTGGCCGTACCACTTGCGGAGCTCCGTCGACGGGGCGACGTCCTTCGCCCACTCGTCCAGCCGCGCCTTCTCCTTCGACAGCCCCCGCGGCCACACCCGGTCGACGAGGACCCGCTTCCCGTCGTCGGACGAGGCGTCGTCGTACACCCTGCGCAGTCGTACCTCCATGGTTCCTCCCAGCCCCTCCATACCCTCACGCACGCGGGCTCTCCCCGGCATCCGGTGCGGAACGGGCGGCCCCTCGCGGGGGAACGCGGTCGGCGGCGCGGCGGGCGAACTCGGCGGCGGCGGTGCGGCGGGCGAACTCGCCGGCGAGCGCACGGCCGAGGACGTCGTCGTCGGGACGGTGCCGTTCGAGGTAGGCGAGGGCCTCGGCGAGCTCGCCGGCCGTGAGCTGCCGCACCGGCTTCACGGCCCAGCGCGGGGGCGCCGGGTGCGGTGCGGCGCGGGGTTCTGTGGTCACGTGTAAAAGCCTTTCCTTTTCGGTTTCCGTAACGGGCGGCGCGGCGGCGGGTGCGGAATTCGACCGGTCCAATAGGATCGCCGCGTGCATTGGTGGAGCCAGCAGGCATGTGACGCGGCCGCGGAGGCACAGGCCGCCGATCCCTCGCCGGGAAATCTCATGGCGGCCGCCCAGGTGCAGGCGATGGTCTCGATGGCGGAGGCGCTGCACCGCATCGCCGCGGCCCTGGAGGGCCAGGGCGATTCCGAAGGCGGAACGCCCGCGGGCGCTTTCCCGGCGCGGCCTTCCCGGACGGCACGGCAGCGCGCGGAATCACCGGAAAGGCACGCACCCGCCCGGCCGCGATAGCCCGGACGAAGGATCAGCAAAATACCGGTGCACCCGACGGGGTGCACCGGTATTTCACGCGGTCTCAGGCATCGCTGAACGATTTGCGTTCCGTCCTGCCGTTGGTGCTCGCGGCGAGGCGGGAGGTCTTGGCGACGGACGGGCGCGGCGGGGTGGTCTCCATCTGGTACTCGGTGTCGGGCACCGGGGAGGCCGGCCGCTCCTCCGGCGCGGCCGGGCGGGGCTCGTCGCGCGGGCGGTCCCGCAGCCGGCGCGCGGCCTGCCGGACCGCGCGCTCGCCGACCAGCCGGGTCAGCTCCAGGCCCCAGCAGTCCAGCTTGTCGGCGTCGGTGAGGTCGTCGCGGTGGCTGAGTTCGGCGGCGAGGCCGCCGAGCCGCTGCGCCTCGGACAGGTCGAACTCGCGCATGAGGTGGCAGCACAGTTCGGCGAGGGCCGCGTGGTCGCGTTCGAACGACAGGCCCGACAGGTCGTTGTGCGACAGCCGGCTGAGGGCGCGCTTGCGTTCCAGCTCGCCGTCGGCGAGCCGGAGGATGCCGTTGAGGAGGGCGATGGGACCGGCGCCCGCCCTGCCGTTCACGGGGCCGAACGACATGCGCAGGATGGCCGCGGACCCGATCCCGGCGGTTATCACCTGGATCACCGCGAGGTTGGCCGGGGGCGTCGTCGCGGGCAGGCCGAACGTCCAGCCGGAGGCGGCCAGCGCGATGAGCGTGACGATGGCCGCGCTGGCGTTGACGAAGACGAACAGCAGCCCGCCCGGGGACAGCAGGGCGCTGACCGGCTTGTCGCGGTAGCGCGCGACGAGCTCGGCGAGGCCGATCGCGCCGCCGGTCAGGGCGGCGAGGAACATCTCGATGGTCATGGCCTTCCTCTATGCGCTGCGGGCGGTCAGCCGGCCGAACGGGGACTCCTCGGGCCTGCCGCGGCGCGACCGCATGGGCGCGGCGCGCTCGGGACGCTGCCGGGCGGCGAGTTCGGCGCGCTCGACCTCCAGGAAGACCAGCAGCCATTCCGCGGGCCCCGTGGCAAGTCCGGTATGGGTGCGCATCGCCTGTTCGCGTGCACCGAGAAAGGCGAGCAGCCACCTGGCGGGCCCGGACGTCCCGGCACCCCTGAATCGTGAATACATGGGGGAGACCATTTCGCAGCGCGCCCTGGAAGTCGACCTCCGCCGCGTCAAGTTTCCACGACCAGACCCATTCGAGATGCCATCCCCGTTACGCCGGAAACATCCCGCCCCCATCCTGATCTCCACTCAATTTCCCACACCCCGACCCCCTTTACCC
>NZ_SMLC01000120.1 GCF_004349245.1 Actinomadura sp. 6K520
GGGCCCCGGCGACCACCCGCTCCTCGGCAAACGCATCCCACCCGACCAGCGCCTCGCCCGCACCGACGGAACCCGCCCCCGCATCGCCGACCTGCTCCACACCGCCCGCGGCCTGCTCCTCACCACCGACAACACCACCACCGACCAAGCCCGCCCCTGGACCGACCGCATCGACACCATCACCCTCACCGAGCCACCCGCACCCGACCTCGACGCGGCACTCATCCGACCCGACGGCTACATCGCCTGGACCCACCCCGGCACCGACAACGACCTCACCCACGCACTGAGCCACTGGTTCGGCACCGCCCGGACCGTCGCCGCCACCTCCCCTGCGGTCTAGACGGCCGCCTTCGGGCGGGACCCGATGACCGGGCACCCGCTCCCCGTGAGGTCGGGCGGCGGTTCGAGATCGGGCAGCGCGAGCAGGACCGGCGGGTCGACCGGGCGCGGGCGGTGCAGGCGCACCGCGGCACTCGTGATGGCGTCCCCGGTCACCGGCACCGCTTCGTGCCTGCCGACGAGCGGGTTCCGCCGGGACGACGGATCGGGCCCCACCCCGTCCGCCACCCCCACCGCGTGCACGTACCAGGTGCCTTCGGGCACGTCCGCGAGGCGGTAGCACGTGGGGCGGCCGCTGGGCACGTCGACGACCACCCCCGCGGCCGGCGGATGCTGGAGGATCGGAGTCGCGAAGGCGCCCACGTAGACGCGCGCGTTCCCGCGGCCCTCCGGCAGGCTGATCGTCCCCGCGACCGCGCCGGTGCCGGGACCGGAGCGCCCGGCCGGCCGCGGACCGGGCAACGCGAACCCGCCCGTCCGCGACAGGCGGCGGAACCGTCCGGGCGACACCCCGACACCGGCCGTGAAGCAACTCGTGAACGACCCCAGGCTGCCGTATCCGACCGCGGACGATATCTCCGCCACGCTCATCGCGGTCTCCAGGAGCAGGAGCCTGGCGTGGTGGATGCGGACCGCCGCGAGGAACCGGCCGGGGGTCGTTCCGGTCTCGTTCCTGAATCGGTGCGCGAAATAGAAGCGGCTGAGTGCGGCGCTTCGCGCCATCTCCGCGAGGGACAGCCGCTCACCGTACCGTTCCCAGATGCACTCGATTGCCTTCTCAACCGCTTTGTCCATATGCGACACCGCCTCTCCACCGGCCGCCAGGTTGCCTCGCGGCCGTCGCACCCGGCTAGAGCGGCACTAGCAGGCGGTATCGCATCCTTAATGAGGAAAATTCACAAAAGATACTCACTCTTCGTCATGATCTATCAGAGGACGGTGGTCTCCGCAGCAGCCCGCTGAACAGGGCAGATCTCCGGACCACTGCCTCGACTCCGGGTGCCGTTCAACCGCGCAGGCCGCACGGTCGAACACGCCGTTCGGACCTGCCGGCCGCAACGCGAACCTGGAAGTCCGCTGCAAGTTCCATCCATTACCGGGAGTCGTGCACCGGCCGGCCACGGACGGCTTCCGCGGACGGCGTGCGGGAGCGCCTTCCAAAACCCGGTCTTTCTGGCCACAATGTGAATTACGGTTTCCGATCGGGGCAGGCGGTAATACCCGCGCGCCCTATGCTGGCTCGCGAGCACCCTTTATCACGGACTGGTCAGGAGGAGATGCACGTCAGGAAGCTCGGCGATGCCGGCCCGCCCTCGCCGCCCATCGGACTGGGCACGCTCGCCCTGACCGGACGTTCCGGGCCGGTGGACGACGCGACGGGCATCGACACGATCCGCTTCGCGCTCGATATCGGCGTGACCCTGATCGACGCCGTGGCCGACCACGATGTCGAGCGGGCCGAACGGCTGGTCGGACGCGCCGTCGCCGGGCGGCGGGACGAGGCCGTGATCGCCACCTGCGGCGGCATCCGGCCGGCCACCGGCGGCCGGGGGACGCGGCTCGACGGTACGCCCGAACACCTCCGGCGGTCCTGCGACGCCTCGCTGGAACGCCTCGGCGTCGACCACATCGACATCTACTACCTCGCCGGAGTGGACCCCCGGGTCCCCGTCGAGGAGAGCATGGGGGAGCTCGCCGGCCTCGTCGCGTCCGGCAAGGTCCGGCGGGTGGGCCTGTCGGGCGCCTCCGCCGACCAGCTGCGGCGCGCCCACGCCGTGCATCCGGTCGCCGCGCTCGCCGCCGAGTACTCCCTGTGGGAGCGGCGCGTCGAGGCCGAGTGCCTGCCCGCCGCCAGGGAGCGGGGGGTCGCGGTCTTCGCCTGCCGCCCGCTCGGCCGCGGCTTCCTCACCGGCCGGATCCGCTCGGCGAGCCAGCTCGCCGAGGGCGACGCCCGCCACGACGATCCCCGGTTCCGGCCGGAGAACCTGCCGGGCAACCTGCGCCTGCTGCGCGCGGCCGAGGAGGTGGCCGCGCACCGGGACCTCGGCCTCTCCCGCCTCGCGCTGGCCTGGCTGCTGTGCCGGGGCGACGACGTCACGCCGGTGCCGAGCACCCGCGACCGGCTGCACCTGGAGATGAACGCGGCCGCGGCCGAGGTACGGCTCACCGCCGCCGAGTGCGAGGAGCTGGCGGCCCTGTTCCCGCCCGCGTCGATCGCCGGGCGCACCGCCACCTAGCGGTGCGCCGCCGCCTGACGGCGCTCCCCCACCTCGATCAGGGCCCCCTCCACCGCCTTGTTCACCGCGTCGATCCGGGAGGCCGCGCCCAGCTTCACGAAGATGTTGCGGAGGTGCCGTTTGACGGTCGCCTCGGTGAGCGAGAGCCGCGCCGCGATCTGCCGGTTGCTCAGCGCCTGGGCGGTGAGCTCCAGGACCTCGCGCTCCCGGTCGGAGAGGATCATCGGGGGGCCGCCCGGACCGCTCCGGCCCCCCGGAGCGCGCTGGCCGCCCTGGCCGCTCGCGGCGATGCTCTCCCTGGAGACCGACACGACGACACGGTCCTTGTCGAAGCGGACGCTGCGGATCGCCGACACCAGGTCCTGCTTGGTCACGCTCTTCAGCAGGTAGCCCCGCACGCCGACATCGAGGAGGCTCTGCAGCAGCTGCGGTCCCTCGTACATGCTCAGGATGAGGACGGCGGTGTGCGGCGACCGTTCGCGGATCAGGGCCACCGTGGTGGTGGCGTCGTCACCGGGGATCTCGATGTCGAGCAGGACGACATGGGGACGCTTCTCCGCGGCCAGTTCCACGGCGCCCTCGCTGTCTCCCGCCTCCCCCACGACGACCAGGTCGTCCTGATATCCGAGGATCTCCCGCAGGCCCTCGCGGACGAGGGCATGGTCGTCCACGAGCAGTACGGTCGTCCTGGATTCGTCAGGCTGCATCGTTCTCGCTTCCCGGAAGCGGAATGGAAAGCTCTACATGGGCGCCCTGTCCCGGCGTACTGGACACGAGGAGCGTGCCGCCGATGAGCTCCGCCCGTTCACGCATGCTGGACAGCCCCACACCGCCCGAGGCCCTGGCACGTTCCGGGTCGAAGCCGACCCCGTTGTCGTCGACGTAGATGCGCATCTCGTGCGGCGCGATGTCGACGCGCACCAGGACCAGCTCGGCCATGCCGTGGACCACCGCGTTCCGGACGGCCTCCCGGACGACGAGGAACGACTCGTCCTTGACCGCGGGTGACGCCCACACCTCGTCGCCGTTGACCTGCAGCCGGACGACCGCGTCGTCGGTCGCCACGGTCTCCAACGCCGTCCGCAGCGCCTTTTCCAGGCAATTCGACGACTCGCAGAACCGCAGATCGGAGGTGATGTCCCGCAGGATTCGCATTGCCTCCTGGACGGCACCATAGGCCGCGGTAAGGCGCTTCTCCGTCTCCGGGCAGTGCCCCTTGCTGTTCTTGTCGAGATCGTACAGTTCGAGCTGGCGATAGGCCGCGCTCAGCCACATGCCGACGCGGTCGTGGAGCTCCCGCCCGATGCGGCATCTCTCCTCGACCTGCGCCTCGCGAAGCATGTCGCGCAAGTACCCCTCATGGGCGAGGAGTCCCCCGCTACAGGTAATGCTTTGGTAAAGAGCACGGGAGGCGAGCATGAGGAGGGGCAGGGAGTCCCCTTCGGGATCCAGGCGGCGGACCAGCTCGCGCTGGACGACGTCGAAGAACGCGGCACCCGTCCGCACCGACTCGTGCGACCGCGCCTCGGGGGCCGCGCGCATCGCCGCGGGCTCCGGGGCCCTGGGCTCCGGGACCCTGGGCGCCGGGCCCTGGCCGACCTGGACGGCGCCCGCGCGCAGGCTGCCGATGACGTCCGTCAGCACCCGCTCCGCGTTCGCCATGAACCGCCCGCGTGCCTCCTTGTCCGCGGCGACCGGACCGCCCAGCTCGTCCAGGACCCGCTCGTACGCGGTCATGATCTCGGCCCGGTCGGCTTCCAGCCGCGAAGCCGCGTCCGGGCCGGCATGCGCCGGCCGCGATGAAGGTCTCTCTGCCACGATGTCCCCTGGGCAAGAAGTCCGACTCTGCCTGAACGATAGCCGCTGACCTAGCCAGCCGCCATGACCGTTATGACCGTTAAGGCCGTTCTCAACCGCACCTTGTGACTTCGTGATCGGGGCCTGTCACCGGCTTTCCCGCTCCTGCTGCGCAGGTGAGCCCGCTGCCGGCGGGACGGTGGCCCATTCGTTCAAAAGATTGCCCATGCCATGCCGTTTCCCCAGGTCAGCGAGACGGCATCAATTTCCTCCGCGCATTTTTCCTGGTCAGCGAGACGAACGAAATCCGGAGGTGGTGATCGCGCTCCGGTTCGAGGCGGCGACAAGGGCGTGGGCCCCATTGGCTCAGGAGGGCGCGCCGGCGTCCACGACCGCGGGACGCCGCTTGACCGGCTCCCACCACGCGCGGTTCGCGGCGTACCAGCGGACCGTCTCGGCCAGCCCCCGGAGGAAGGGCACGCGCGGGTGGAAGCCGAGCTCTCCGGCGATCTTCGATCCGTCCACGGCGTACCGCTGGTCATGGCCTTTGCGGTCGGGGACGAAGCGCACCCGTTCCCAGCCCGCGCCGCAGGCGTCCAGCAGCAGGCGGGTGAGTTCGAGGTTGGACAGCTCCACGCCGCCGCCGATGTTGTACGTCGCCCCCGGGCGGCCCCGCTCCAGCACCGCCTGGACCGCACGGCAGTGGTCGTCCACGTGGAGCCACTCGCGCACGTTCCTCCCGTCGCCGTAGAGCGGCACGTCCTCACCGTCCAGGAGGTTCGTCACGAAGAGCGGGATCAGTTTCTCGGGATGCTGGTAGGGGCCGTAGTTGTTCGAGCAGCGGGTGGTCGACGTCCAGAGCCCGTGGGTCCGGTGGAACGCCCGGACGATCAGGTCACTCGCCGCCTTGGACGCGGAGTAGGGCGAGTTGGGCTCCAGGGGGTGCCCCTCCGGCCACGTCCCCTCGTCGATGGATCCGTACACCTCGTCGGTGGAGACGTGCACGAACCGGCGGACGCCCGCCCGCAGGCAGCTTTCGAGGAGGGTGTGCGTCCCTTCGACGTTCGTGGCGATGAACCGCGCCGCCCCGGAGACGGACCGGTCCACGTGCGACTCCGCGGCGAAGTGTACGACGGCGTCGTGGCCGGGCAGCAGATCCCCGAGCAGGTCGCCGTCGCAGACGTCGCCGCGGACGAACGTCAGCCGCGGATCGTCCGCGGGGAGGTTCGCGAGATTGCCCGCGTAGGTCAGCTTGTCGAGCACGGTCACGTGCGCGTTCTCGACCGCCGGGTACCTTCCGGCGAGCGCCGACCGTACGTAATGGGACCCGATGAAACCCGCGCCGCCGGTGACTATCAGCCTCACACCGCAAGGCTGCCGGTGCCGGGTCGAAGCTGGATCGAGCACCGGTGATCACGCCATCGAGGCCGGGCTCCGCGCCGGCTGGTCGGCACCGGTCTGGACGAGGGACGTGAGGCGCTCCCGCGCGTACATCCGGGCGAGTTTGGGATACCGGTAGCGGACGGTGCCGTTCTCCTGGGCGCATCGCAGGAGGTGGTGGTTCAGGAAGTGGTCGAGGGTCCGCCGGGCGTCGGCGACGTCCCAGCCCAGCAGGTCGGCCGCCGTGTCGGCGGTGAACTCCGCCGGCAGCATGCTGAGCAGCGCGAAGGCGCCCTGCTCGCGGTCGCCGAGCCGCTCGTAGCTGGAGTCGAACCTGGACCGCAGGTCGAGATCGCCGAACCGCAGTTCCGGGAGGCGCTGGGGCGTGCGGGTGAGTTCCTCCGCCATGCGGCCCAGCGGGTACCCGGGCATCGCGGCGAGCCGGTCGCCGATGCAGCGCAGCGCCAGCGGCAGGGAGTCGCAGGCGTCGACCAGCAGCTCGGCGCCGTCCCGCTCCCGGCGGATGCGGGGGCCGCCGATGATGCGGGCGAGCAGCTCGATGCCGTCCGCCCGGTTCAGGACGTCGATCTCGATGTTCCGCGCGCCCGGGAGACCCTCCAGCCTGCGCCGGCTGGTGACGACCACCGCGCACCGCGGACCACCCGGCAGCAGCGGCCGCACCTGGGCGGCCGACGCGGCGTCGTCCAGCACCATGAGGAGACTCCGGCCGGCCGCCGCGGACGAGAGCAGCCCGCTGCGGTCCCGCAGCCCTTCCGGGATCTGCTGCCCGGGGAAACCGAGCGCGCGGAGGAAGGAGTGGAGGACCTCGGCGGGATCGCGTGCGCGGTCGGTCGACCCCCTGAGATCCGCGTAGAGCTGCCCGTCCGCGAACGCGGAGCGGAGCCGGTGCGCGGCGTGCACCGCCAGCGCCGTCTTCCCCACCCCGGGCATCCCGCTGAGCACGGTGATCCGCCCGGCGCCGCACGGCTCCGGCGGCGGGGCCGCCACCTGCTCGCAGATCTCCGCCACGTCGGTCCCGCGGCCCGCGAACTCGGGGTCCTCGGGAAGCCGCGCCGGCGCCGGGTCGTCCGCGTGCTCCTCGACCGGCGCCCGGGTGAGCCCGGCCGCCGGCTCGGCGGCCGAGGGAGCCGGCAGGTCCGCGGAGAGCAGGCCCTGATGCAGTTGCCGGGCCTCGCATCCGGGCTCCAGACCGAGCTGCTCCACCAGGTTGCCGCGGAGCGTCCGGTAGACGTCGAGCGCCTCGTAGCGGCGTCCGCAGTGGTGCAACGCCGTCATCAGCGACGTGTGGAACCCCTCGTGCAGCGGATACCTGACCACCAGGGACTTCAGCTCGCCGATCAGCTCCAGGTGGCGGCCGACAGTGAGGTCGGTCTCGATCCGCAGTTCGAGCGCCCGGAACCTGACCTCTTCTAGCCTCGCCACGTACGCCGACAGCAGGTTGCCCGCGAGCACGTCGACCAGCGCCGGCCCCCGCCACATGGCGAGCGCGTCGGCGAGGATCTCCGCCGCCCGCACCGGGTCGCCGCGGTCCAGGATCGCCCGCCCCTCCTTGATCGCCTGCTCGAACCAGTGGAGGTCGAGGTCCTCGTCCGGGACGGTGAGCATGTATCCGGCGGGCCGCGTCTGCAGGATCTCTCCCGCGCCGCACTGCTGGAAGATCTTCCGCAGCTTGTAGATGTACGTCTGCAGGGTGGTCATCGCGCTGACCGGCGGATCGTCCTCCCACAGCTCGTCGATCAGTTCCGAGGTCCGGACGACGGAGTTGCGGCGCAGCGCGAGCAATGCGGCGACCTGGCGCGGCTTCGGCGCGGTCGGCGCGATGTTCTCCCCCGCCTGCATGATCTCGAAGGACCCTAGAACCCGGAATTCCATCGCATTCTCCCTCGACTGGAGGTAATGGCTGGATCGACCGGCCGTCGACCATTTAGGCACGTTAATCAGCACCGGTCGGGAAGACAAGATCGAGTCACCTAAGTTGCGCCGAGGATGACCGGATGGAACCACTCCGGCCATCCGATGCTCATAAAGTTGTACTACTTCTGATCCCCGGATACATGAAAAGGGGGCGGTCGGCCATATCGGCCGACCGCCCCCTGCGGCGGAGATGGGCGCGCGGTGTTTACGTCATGCGCCGAGAGCCTGCCGGCCGACGAGCATTCCGTTCACCTTGTCGAGAAATGTCCGCGGTGTCTCCACCACGTCGGCGTCCTCGTCGTTCAGTTCGACCTCGTACTCGCGCTTGATGACGGCCGTCGCCTCCAGCAGCGCGAGCGAATCGTAGCCGAGGTCCATGAACGACGTGTCGAGGATGTCCCCGCCGTGGTCCACCGACTCGTCCTCCCCCGCGCACGCGCGCATGATCTGCTTCAGATCCTCGATCGTCAGCTCTTTCAATGCCGTCTCCTTTCGGTCGGCTCTCTCGGAACATGCCACGGTCATGACGTACTGGCCGTATCGCGACGAAGCCAGCCCGGCGCCGAGCCGATGGCAGGTCTCGGCGTCGATGAACCCCATCCGCAGGGCGATCTCCTCGACACAGGCCACGTGCAGCCCCTGCCGTTCCTCCAGGGTCAGCACATACTGGCTGGCGGCCAGCAGCGCCTCGGGGGTTCCGGTGTCCAGCCAGGCGAAGCCGCGGGTGAGCTCCACGAGCCTCGCCCTGCCCTGCTCCATGTAGGCGCGGTTCACGTCGGTTATCTCGAGCTCGCCGCGCGCCGACGGGCGCAGGCTCCGCGCGATTTCCACGGCGTCGTTGTCGTAGAGGTAGAGCCCGGTGACCGCCTGGTTCGAGCGTGGCCGGGCGGGCTTCTCCTCGATGGAGAGCAGCCGGCCGTCGGCGTCCGTCTCCGCGATTCCGAAACGCTCGGGATCCTTGACCGGATAGCCGAAGAGAACGCAGCCGTCGACGTCCCGTGCCTGCTCGCGCAGGATTCCCGCGAGCAGATGCCCGTAGAAGATGTTGTCGCCGAGGACGAGCGCGACCGGCTCGTTCCCGATGTGGTCGGCCGCGATGATGAGCGCCTCCGCGATGCCTTTGGGCTCGTCCTGCACCGCGTAGGAGAAACTCATCCCCAGGTCCGACCCGTCGCCGAGCAGCCGCCGGTACCGCGGGACGTCCTCCGCGGTCGAGATGATCAGCACGTCCCTGATCCCGGTGAGCATGAGCACCGAAAGCGGGTAGTAGATCATCGGCTTGTCACCGACCGGCAGCAGCTGCTTGGAGATGACCCGGGTTATCGGGTACAGCCTGGTGCCGGAGCCGCCCGCAAGGATGATCCCCTTCATCACGCCCGTCGCCCCTCCAGCCTTTCCCGATGAACATTCATTTCCTGGCCGTTCGGCATCCCGTTCAGCATCCGGGCCCGCACTCAACCGCGGTTGGAGCGGCGCTCAACGCCTCCCGTCGAGCAGGTCGGCGGCGAAGTTCGTGGTGTGCGCGGCGTCCCGGAATTCGGGACGGTCGAGAGCCCGGAGCAGGAACGGCACCGTCGTGCGGACACCGGCACCGTCGATCCGGAACTCGGCGAGCGCCCGGCGCATCCGGGCGATCGCCTCCGACCTGGTGGGCGCCCACACGATCACCTTGGCGAGCAGCGAGTCGTACGCCCCCGAGATGCGCATGCCGGGGAAGCAGTGGGTGTCCACCCGGACGAAGGGACCGCCCGGAGGCAGGAACTCCGTGAGGCGGCCCGGCGCGGGTGTGAAGTCCCGGTCCGGGTCCTCCGCGTTGACCCGGCACTCGATCACGGCGCCGTGCGGCCGCACGTCGGGCCCGCCGAAGCCGAGCCGCTCCCCCGCCGCGACGCGGATCTGCTCGTGCACCATGTCGATCCGGGTGGCCACCTCGGTGACCGGATGCTCCACCTGGATCCGGTTGTTGACCTCCATGAAGTAGAACCGCCGCTCCTGGTCCACGAGGAACTCGAAGGTGCCCGCGCCCACGTACCGCGCGGCGCGTGCGCCCGTCACCGCGGCCCGGCGGATCTCCTCGACCAGCGCCCGCGGCAGCCCGGGGGCCGGCGTCTCCTCGATGAGCTTCTGGTTCCTCCGCTGGACGGTGCAGTCTCGTTCGCCCAGGCACACGACGTCGCCGTGCGTGTCGCAGAGCACCTGCACCTCGACGTGCCGCGCGTCCTGGACGAAGCGCTCGGCGTACACGCGCCCGTCGCCGAAGAAGGAATGGGCGTCCGCGCACGCCTGCCGGAACGCGTCGGGCAGGTCCGCGGGGCCGCGGGCGATCCGCATCCCCCTGCCGCCGCCGCCCATCGCCGCCTTGATGATCAGCGGGTAGCCGATCCGGTCCGCCGTCCGCAGGGCGTCGCCCAGGTCCCGCAAGGGGTGCACGGTGCCCCTCAGCAGGGGGAGCCCGCACTCCGCCATGAGCTCCCGCGCCCGCGACTTGTCGCCGAGCCGGGCGAGCACGTCAGGCGGCGGCCCGATGAACGTGATGCCCGCTTTCTGGCAGACCTCGGGGAAGTCGGGTTCCTCCGAGAGGAAGCCGTATCCCGGGTGCACCGCGTCGGCACCGGACAGCGCGGCGGCCTCCATGATCGCGGGAATGCTCAGGTAGCTGCGCCGCGGATGCTCGGGGCCGATCCGGACGGCCTCGTCGGCGTGGGCGACCGCGAGCGAGTCCTCGTCGGCCGACGAGTAGACGGCGACGCTCCTGATCCCCAGCTCCCGGCAGGCGCGGACCACCCGGAGCGCGATCTCGCCCCTGTTCGCGACCAGAACCTTGTGGAACATGGCGTCAGCCGGGGGTGCCAAGCGCGTGCACGGACGTGTCGAGGGCGATCAGGCCCGTCCCGTACTCGACGGACGTGCCGTCCGGGACCAGCACCTCGGCCACCCGGCCCGCGCGGTCGGCTCCGACGGGAGTCATCAGCTTCATGACCTCCAGGATGGCGATCTGCTGCCCCGCCCGGACCTCGTCGCCCACGGTGACGAACGGCTCGGCGCCCGGCTCCGGTGCGCTGTAGAACGTCCCGACCATCTCGGCGCAGACGTAGTGGAGGGAGTCCTGGCCGGTCGCCGCGCACGGCTCGGGCTCCGCGGGCCCGGGTTGCGCGGTCCCCTGCTGTGCGAGCCCCTGCTGTGCGGGGGCGGCGAGGGCGCCGGGCGGCTCCGGCGCGGGGGCCGCGGCCGGCGACCATTCCAGCTCGACCGCGATGTCCCCCGTCCGTATCGAGAGCCTGTGCAGCCGCGGGTCTGCCGCCGAGATGAGCCGCGCCGCGTGGTCGCAGACGTCGTCGAGGACGTCGTTCCGCTCGGCTTGTTCGCTGGTCACCGATGTCTCCTAACCGAGGGCCTGGAAGCGGCGGAACCGTGCCCGGCGGGTCTCCACGAGGCAGGCCGGGCCGAGCGCCGACAGCTCGTCCAGGCCCGCGGCGATCGCCGCCTTCAGGCGCGTGGCCGCCGCGCCGGGGTCGCGCTGGGCACCGCCCTCGGGCTCCGGGATGACCGCGTCGACGATCTCCAGCTCCAGCAGCGACCGGGCGTCGACGCGGAGCTCCCGCGCCGCTCGCGGGGCGGCGCCCGGGTCGCGCCACAGGATGGCCGCGCACCCCTCCGGGCTGATCACCGAGTAGATGGTGTTCGAGAAGGCGAGGACCTTGTTGGCCACCGCGAGCGCCAGGGCACCGCCGCTGCCGCCCTCTCCGGTGACCACCGAGACGACCGGGACCGGCAGGCCGGTCATGAGCCGCAGGTTGTCGGCGATCGCCACGGCCTGGCCCTCGGCCTCCGCCTCGATCCCCGGATAGGCCCCCGGCGTGTCCACCAGGGTGACCACCGGCACACCGAGCTTCGCGGCCAGGCGCATCAGCCGGGCCGCCTTCCGGTACCCCGCCGGTGTCGGCATGCCGAAGTTGGCCTTCGCCAGCTCCTTGGTGGTGTGGCCCTTCTGGTGGCTGATGATCATGAGGGGGGTGCCGTCCAGCCGGGCGAGTCCGCCGATGATCGCCCGGCAGTCGCCGCCGAGGCGGTCGCCGTGCAGTTCGACGAAGTCGTCGGCGATCCACTGGATGTAGTCGAGGGCGGTGGGCCGGTCCAGCGCCCGCGCCAGGCGCACCGCCTCCCAGGTCTCCCCGGCGGGCAGGTCACGCGGGTCCGTGACCAGAGGGGTGGCCGGCGCCTCCGGCACCTCCCGACCGCGGGCGGCGTGCGGCGCCGCCGGACGCCGGGCCCCCGCGGACAGCAGCCGGGACAGCGTGGGCCGGAGCCCGTGCCGCGGCACGACGATGTCCACCAGTCCCCGCTCGGCCAGGAACTCCGCCGTCTGGAAGCCCTCCGGCAGGGACTGCCGTATCGTCTGCTCGATCACGCGTGGCCCGGCGAATCCCATGCGCGCCCCCGGCTCGGCGACGATCACGTCGGCCTGGGTCGCGAACGAGGCCGCGACCCCGCCGTAGGTCGGGTCGGTGATCAGCGAGACGGTGAGGATGCCGGCCTCGTCGAGTTCGCGGAACGCCTGGCTCGTCTTCGCCATCTGCATCAGGGCCAGCGCGCCCTCCTGCATGCGCGCCCCGCCCGACGACGTGACGACGAGGAGCGGCGTCCGCTCCGCGAGGGCGAGTTCGGCCGTCCGGGTGATCAGCTCCCCGACCGCCGCTCCGAGGCTTCCGCCGAGGAAGCGGAAGTCCATGACGGCGGCGATGACCGGATTCCCGCCGACCGCGCCGCGGACGCAGGCCACCGCCTCCGTCATCCCGGTGGCGGCCTGCGCCTCGCTCAGCCGGGCCGCGTAGGGCCTCGAGTCGACGAACCCCAGCGGATCCCCGGTGGCGACGGGAAAGCCGAGCTCCTCGACGGACCCCTCGTCCAGCAGGGTGGCGATCCGCTCGTCCGAGGTCATCCGCTCGTGGTGGCCGCACTCGGGGCAGACGAGAAGCTCGCGCCTGAACCGCTTGCCGTAGGCCAGCGCGCGGCATCCCGCGCAGATCACCCACTCGGGCAGATCCACCGATCGAGCCGTCAGCACGTCAGTCAAGCGCGCCTCCCCAGTCGTCGTTACGCGGACGACTCTGGGCGCACGTTTTCAAGGGCCGATGGAAAGACGCTAGAGAGCACCGGACGCGACGCCCGCGATCTCCGCGCTCTCCAAGCGGCTTACAAGCCGGCTCCAAGGACGGTGGCCGACGATCGGCGCGCAGGACCATGACCAGCCACTGTGCCCATGACCAGCCACTGAGGAGCCGTCGATGGCCACCGCGTCCCGCCAGCGTCCCAACACCCACGAGATGGTCGTCACCCACCGCGTCTCCCGGCGTGAGTCACGGGTGCTGGCCGCCCAGGTGCCAGGCGTGCGGCCGGGAGACACCGGCCGGGCGAGGGTGCTCACCGCCCACCTGGGCGACTACCTGCTCGCCCTGCACCTGCACCATTCGGCCGAGGACGAGCTGCTGTGGCCGCTGCTGCTGGCCCGCGTGGAGCTTGAGGCGGACGTCGTCCGGCGGATGGAGCGGCAGCACGAACGGATGGCCGCGGGCATGGAGCGCATGGCGAAGCTGGCGCCGGCCTGGGCCGAGCATGCGGACGAGGAGTCACGCGACGCGCTGAGCGAGCTGCTGAGGGAACACGTGGGGCTCCTGACCGAGCACCTGGACGACGAGGAGCAGAACATCCTGCCCTTGGTGGAGCGGCATGTGAGCGTCAGCGAGTGGGCCAGGCTGTCCGAGCACTTCACCACCCACACGCCCAGGGACAAGCAGCTCTTCTTCTTGGGGGCGGTCTTGGAGGACGCGGACCCGCAGGAGCGGGCGCACGTGCTCGGGGGGCTCCCCCTCCCGGCACGCCTGGTCTGGCACACGGTCGGCCGTGTCCGGTACGCCCGCAGGATTCGCAGCGTGCGCGGGGCCTGACGCGTTACAGGGCCGCGACCGGCGCTTCGATAGCGCCGGTCGCGGCCCTGGCTCGCGGTCCGGGTCAGAGCTCGTCGCTAGAGCGTCGAGCCGGGCTGCTTGCTCGCCTGTTCGATCCAGGAGACGAGCCGGCCCTCGTCCAGGTCGTCGCCTTCGTGGATGTCGAGGTAGCGCATGCCGGGGTGCTTGGACTCCTTGGGCGGCATGGGGTCGAGCGAGGTGCCGTTGAGGAACTGGAGCTGGACGTACTGCGTGTAGCACCGGAATGAGAGGAACCACCCGTCACCTTCGTGGCCGTAGAACGGCTGGTTCCACTTCACGGCCTTGTGCACGTCGGGGACGGTGCGCGAGACCAGGCGATCGATGCGCTTTCCCACCGGGCTCTTCCAGCCGGGCATGGCCTTGATGTAGTCCTGCACCGGCTTGTCGCCCTCCCCCTTGGGGATCTGCGGGTTCCCACCGGAGAGCAGTTTCGGTCCGGAGCCGGAGTTCTTGTCGGTCTTCTTCTTGCTCGTCGGCATCGCTACTCCGTCGTTCGTGCTCGTCAACGGCCGAGGCGCCGCGCGATGGCCTGAAGCCGTGGCTCGCAGCCCTGCCTCAGCCCGAACGCGGCCATCATGTTCAGTTGACCGATCTCAGCGATCGAAACATGGACACCCGCCTTCGACGCGCCGAACCCGCGTACTACTCCCGCTCGCTTCCCGGCGCGCTCGTGATGCGGAAGACCACGTCGTCCTCGGCGATCTCCGCGTTCAGGGCGCGGCCGCCGAGCATCGCGGCGGCGGTGGTCTGCAGGAACACCCGCACCCCGTCGGTCTCGATGACCTCGTCCCCCGCGTCCGGGCCGGGTGCGATGGACAGTTCGAGGCCGCCGGCGGAGTCGTGATGAACGATGCGGAGTCCGGAATCCCGCGGGACATCCGGCTTGTCCGTCAGGATGCGGATGGCCTCGACGGCGGTATCGGTCAACGTGAGCACGATTGAACTCCTTGGGCATGATGACGAGTCGGCCTGTGTGGACAGAAAGGCCACAGTAGAACACACCGGGTGCGTTCAACTGAAGATATGCCGATGCAGATGAGCGACCCTCTGCATACCGGCCTCGCAAGCCGACTTACCCGCTCCATCCTGCCCTGATGCTCTCATGGTGTTCAACCGAGAATGCACCGCAGTCGAACATCGTTCCCGCCCGCGTTGACTTCCCATAGGCGTATCCGGATCCTGGTTTCCGGTACGCACATGCCCTGAGAAATGACGCAGCGTGCCGTGGCCATTCAGGACGAGCGCTGAATTGAATGGCCGGGTAACCGTGCCCCGCGCCGGACGTCTCCCGGACGAGGATTTCGCGTGGGGTCCCGTTCGAGCATGAAGGAGAAATCCGTGTCCGAGGCTCGCAGTAGCGATTACGACGCGATTGTGATCGGCGGGGGACCCAGCGGCTCCTCGTACGCGATGACGCTCGCCCGCAAAGGCCACTCGGTACTCCTGCTGGAGCGGGAGGAGATGCCGCGCTTCCACATCGGTGAGTCGTTGCTGACCTACACCACGGACGTGCTGGAGCAGCTGGGGCTGCTGGACCGGGTGGCCGCGGGCGGCTTCGTCGTCAAGCGGGGAATCGAGCTGACCGGGACCGAGGGCACCTTCCGGCGCCTCGACCTGGGCAAGGTCGGGGAAGGCCGGCGCGGCTGGACCTTCCATGTGGAGCGGGCCCACTTCGACAAGATCCTCCTCGACGCCGCGGCGGAGACGCCGGGCGTGACCATGCTCCAGAAGGCCCGGGTCCGGAAGCTGCTCTTCGCCGGCGAGCGCATCTCCGGCGTCCGGTACACCCACGACGGCGAGGAGCACGACGTCACGGCGAGCTTCGTCATCGACGCGAGCGGCCGGACGGGCGTGATCGCCCGGGGCATGGGCCTGCGCAAGACCGACGACGACCTGAAGATGGCGGCGATCTTCAGGCACTACGAGGGCCTGGACGAGCGCAACAACCCGGCCACCGAGGGCGACATCCAGCTCGGGCTGTACGAGGACGGCTGGTTCTGGGCCATCCCGATCCGGCCCGGCGTCATCAGCGTCGGCTGCCTGGTACCGGCGGAGATCCTGCGCAAGTCGGTGCCCGAGGAGGTGTTCAGCCGGAACCTCAAGCGGATTCCGCGGATCTCCCAGCGCATCGAGGGCACGACGGTCGCCCGCGAGCTCACCGGTGAGAACAACTTCGAGTACCACTGCGACACCCTCGCCGGGCCCGGCTTCTTCATCGTCGGCGACGCCGGCTGCTTCACCGACCCGGTCTTCTCCGGCGGGGTGCTGCTCGCCCTCACGACCGGCCGGAGGGCGGCCGAGGAGAGCGCCCGGGTGCTGGCCGGGGAAGCGGGCGAGGAGGAGGTGGCGCTGCGCTACCAGAACTTCTTCAAGACCGGCTACGAGACGTACTACCGGCTCATCCGCGCCGTGTACGACAACAGGTACGTGTCGGAGGGCCGGGAGCTGCGGGTGACCCCGCAGCACGGCGGCCCGCGCCTCGCCGGAGCGGGGTGGTGGGGCATCCAGGAGAGGCTCCAGGCCACGTCCGGCGGGCCGTTCGACACCAGCGAGTCCATCGAGCACTTCTGGCTCGTCCGCGCCCTCAACGGGGACTTCTGGTCGGGCGACAACCGGTTCTTCCAGCGGCTGCGCGAAGAGAAGGCGTGGCGGCTGTTCGACGACTTCGAGCCGAGCTACGAGTGCCCGGTCCACCCCGGAAGCTGAGCGCCCGGGGGCGGCGGGCGGCGGGCGCGCGGAGGATCGGATGCTCGTAGCGGCGCCTCCGATCGCCCCGATGGGTGCCCACCAGACCCTGGTCCTGCTGCTGCAGATCGGCCTGCTGCTGGGTTTCGCGGTGCTGCTGGGACGGCTGGCGCGGCGGCTGGGGATGCCGGCGATCGTCGGGGAACTGTCCGCCGGGGTGCTGCTGGGGCCGTCGCTGCTCGCCCACGTGGCTCCCGGCCTGTACGGCCGGCTAATGCCGGACACGCCCGGCCAGCTGCACCTCCTGGACTCGGTGGGGCAGTTCGGCGTGCTGCTGCTGGTGGGCGTCACCGGTATGAGCGTCGACATGGGCCTGGTGCGGCGCAAGGGCGCCGCGGCGGCCCAGGTGAGCGCCGGCGGAGCGCTCGTTCCGCTGGCGCTCGGGGTGGCCGTCGGGTTCCTGCTGCCCGCCTCGCTGCTCGCCGAGGGCGCCGACCGCGCCGTCTTCGCCTGGTTCGTCGGCGTGGCGATGTGCGTCAGCGCGGTCCCGGTCATCGCCAAGACGCTGCTCGACATGCGGCTGCTGCACCGGGACATCGGCCAGATGATCATCGCCGCGGCGGCGGTCGACGACGTGATCGGCTGGCTGCTGCTGTCGGTGGTGTCGGCGATGGCCACCACCGGGATCAGGGCGGGCGAGGTGACGCTGGCGGTCGGCTGCCTCGCCGGCGTCCTGCTGTTCGCCCGGTTCGTCGGCCGTCCCGTCGTGGGCGCGCTGCTGCGGCTGTCCGCCCGGTCGGCCGACCCGGGCGTCGGCGTCGCGGTGGCGGTCCTGATCGTGCTGCTGTCCGCGGCGGGAACCCAGGCGGCGGGCATGGAGGGGGTGCTCGGCGCGTTCTACGCCGGCATCCTCATCGGCTCGTCGCGGTGGGTCGACCGCGAGCGTCTCGCACCCCTGCGGACGTTCACGCTGTCCGTGCTCGCCCCGCTCTTCTTCGCCACGGCCGGGCTGCGGATGGACCTCACCACGCTGGGCGACCCCGTGGTGCTGGGAGCGGCGGGCCTCATGCTGCTGGTCGCCGTCGTCGGCAAGCTGACCGGCGGGTACCTCGGGGCGCGCGCCGCCAGGTGCGACCACTGGGACGCGCTGGCCCTCGGCGCCGGGCTGAACGCCCGCGGCGTCATCCAGATGATCATCGCCATGGTCGGGCTGCGGCTCGGCGTGCTGACCATGGAGATGTACACGATCATCGTCCTGGTCGCGGTCGGGACGTCGCTGATGGCGCCGCCGATGCTGCGGTACGCGGTGCGCCGCGGCACGGCGGTGAGCGAGGAGGAGACGCGGCGCGAGAAGGCGCTGGCCATCGAGTGAGCGCTGGTGCCCCCTTCGTGTCGACCGGTCCGCCGCGGCGCGCGGAGGTCTAGGAGACCTCGGCGCCGAAGGCTTCCAGGGGCTCGGTGACCGGCTGGAAGAACGTGACGCCGCCGATCTGGCAGTTGCCCGAACCACCGGACGTGAGGCCGAGGGCGGTGCTTCCGCTGAAGAGCGGCCCGCCGCTGTCCCCCGGCTCCGCGCAGACGGTCGTCTGGATCAGGCCGCTGACGGTGCCCTCGGGGTAGTTGACCGTGGCGTTGGTGGCGGTGACGCGGCCGGTGGCGAGGCCGGTGGTGCTGCCGGTGCGCACGACCTGCTGGCCGACCACGGCGTCCCCGGCCTCGGTGATGTCCCGGGCCTGGCCGTTGTAGAGGTTGACCGCGCCCTGGCCCGGCTGCGCCGTCTGGACGAGTGCGAAGTCGTCGCCGGGGAAGCTGCTCGCCGCCGTCCTGCCGAGGAACTGGGCGCCCCCCTGGTCGGCGGTCCAGTTGCGGACGCTGTTACCGCAGTGCCCGGCGGTCAGGAAGAAGGGCTGCCCGCCGCGCGTGACGTTGAAGCCGAGCGAGCAGCGGGAGCCCTGCCCGAAGATCGCGTCACCGCCGAGCGCGAGGGGGCGCAGGCGCCCGTCGATGTGCACCGTCCGCACCGCCGGCCCCATCTGCCGGGCCATCCGCCGGACGGTCGCCATCCGCGTCCCGGTGACCGAGTCGTCGGTCCACACGGTGACCCGCGAGGTGGCCGGGTCGACGGCCCAGCCGGTGCCCGGCACGCCCGTCATCGCCTGGCGGAGGGTGGCGGTGATCCGGTTCAGCGCCGCGGGGCCGCGCTCCGTCATCTTGGGCACCGCGCCCGCCGCGCGGACCATGGCCGCGTCGCCGGCGTTGGTGACCGTGACGACGGGCCGTCCGGCGGAGTCGAGGTAGGCGCCGGTCGTGCGGGCACCGAGCCGGTCGGTCAGCCGCGCGGCCAGCTTCCCCGCCGACCCGGACCGCGCGGCCGCCGCCTGCTCGCCGGTCAGCGCGGCGCGCTTCTCGCCGCCGGACCGGTCCGGCATCCGCACCACGTACAGCGAACCGGCCACGAGGCCGGCGGATCCGGCGGCCACCGCGGTCCACGTGACCGCGGTGCGCACACGACTCTTTCTCGCCCTCATGGGGGTCCTCCAAGATCCGATTTCCCGAGCTACGCGTGGAGGTACGCGCCCGCCGCCCGGGGAGTTCAAGGCCCTGCGGAGCGGCAGGTGAGGGGGCCGCGAAGCGATAGCGTCGGGTTCATGCGGCTTCATGTGGGGTGCGCGATGTGGACCCATCCGGCGTGGCAGGGGCGTTTCCTTCCCCATCCGCTCCCTCCCGGCGCGCGGCTGCGCGCCTACGCGAGCTGGTGCAACGCGGTGGAGGGCAACACCACCTTCTACGCGACGCCGTCGCGGGGCACGGCGGAGTCGTGGGCGGCGCAGGTGGGGCCCGGCTTCCGCTTCGTCCTCAAGCTGCCGAGGTCGATCACGCATGAGCGGCGCCTCACCGGCTTCGACGACGACCTCCGCACGTTCCTGGCGGCGATCGAGCCGCTCGGTGCCCGGACGCACGCGCTGTGGGTGCAGCTCCCGGGGTCGTTCGGCCCCGCGGATCTCGGGACGCTGGCGGGTTTCCTGCGCCGCCTGCCCCGGACGCACCGCTACGCCGTCGAGGTGCGCCACCGCGCGTTCTTCGAGGATGCGGGATGCGCACGCGACCTCGAAAGGGTCCTCGCGGGCGCCGGGGCCGAGTGGGTGCCCTTCGACACCACCGTGTTCTTCCGGAGCCGTCCGGGCAGCGACGCGGAGCGGGACGCGTGGACGAAGAAGCCGCGCGTGCCGCGCCGGTCGGCGGCGCTGACCGACCGCCCGATCGTGCGCTACCTCGGACGGGACGACACGGAGCAGACGGCCGAGGGGTGGCGGTACTGGGTCGGGAAGGCGGCCGAGTGGCTGCGCGAGGGACGCTCGCCGACCATTTTCATCCACACGCCCGACAATGCCGACGCGTTGCCGCTCGCCCGCCGATTCCATGATGAGGTGAGGGACCGGGTACCCGGGCTCGACCCCTTGCCCGAGCCGGAGCCCGCGGAACCGCCGACGCTCTTCTGACGGGTTCCGGGACGAACGGCCCTGGGCCCCGGGCGCCCCGCCGGGCGATCCTGGACACAAGGGTCAGGGTGGTCCTGCCCGGGTAGGTGAACGGCGTCCTCGCCGGAAGGAGAACACGCCATGCTGGTCCGGGAGGCGATGACCTCGCCCGTCGTGACGATTCCGCGGACGGCCACCGTCCGCCAGGCCATCCGCGTCCTGCACGAGCACAACGTCACCGCGCTGCCGGTCGTGGACGAGCCGGGACGCCTGGTCGGCATCGTCAGCGAGATGGACCTCCTGCAGGGCGTGTTCGAGCACGACCCGCGGTCCTTCGTGCGCCCCGTGGCGACCACCGCGGCCCCCGCACCGCGCCTCGTCGAGGAGGTCATGACCCGCGACGTGGAGACCGCCCGGCCCAACACCGACGCGGCCGTGCTCGCCGAGATGATGATGAAGACGCGGATCAAGAGCGTCCCGGTGCTGGACGGCTCCACCATCGTGGGCATCGTCAGCCGCCGCGACCTCATCGCGATCCTGGCCCGCGACGACGCCCGGATCCGCGACGACGTCCTGGCCGCGATCGCCGAGTACGGCACGGAGGGCGCGCACTGGGACGTGTCGGTCCGGGACGGCGTCGTCGAACTGCGCGGGACCATGGACGAACCCGCCCAGCAGATCGCCGACGTCCTGGCCCGGACCGTCCCCGGAGTCACCCGGGTCTCGATCCGCGACCGGCCCGCCTAGCGCGGCGCGCGGCCTACTTACCGGCCTTGACGCGCCCCTTGCCCTTGGCCTGCTTCTTCTTGCCGGCCTTGCCGTTCTTCGCGCTCTTGCCGTTCCGCACCGACGCGGAGGTATCCAGCCTGATCGCCTTCGTCTTCTTCGGCGCCTTCTTGGCGCCCGCACCCTTCTTCGCCTTCTTGGCGGCCTTGGGCTCCTCGGGGCTCGCCGGCTCGGCCACGACGCCGTCCGCCGCCTCCGGCGGAGCCGCCGCAGGGGCCCGCTCCTCGTCCGCCGCGGCGGCGCCGCCCGCGACCCGGGTGCGGAACGTCTGCCCGGAGCGGAACCGGGGGACCTCCGCGGCGGCCACCTCGACCGGCGCCCCGGTGCGCGGGTTGCGGGCACTGCGGGCCGGGCGGGACAGCCTGTCGAACGTACCGAACCCGGTGACGGTGACGCGTTCCCCGGCGGACACCCGTTCCATCACGACCTCGAAGACGGCGTCCACATGCCGGCGGCCCACGGCCTCATCGCTCCCCGCGCGTTCCGCCACGGCCCTGACCAATTCGCTGCGGTTCATTGCGGCCTGCCCTTCACTGTGGCGAAATGTGCGGCCAGCCTAGCCGCCCTCACCACCGCGAACCGGTAGTTCGGCCTGGGGAGTTCCGTTTCGGCGGCCCGGGGGGTGACGGCCCTATCCGCGCTGCGCCCACTTCACTGGTGACCGGCCCCTGGGCAAGAGGGGCGAGGGAGCCGAGACTGGGGCCAGACGCCGAGAGGAGCCCCGAGGTGACGTACGCCTACGACCCCGAACTCGTCCCGTGGATCTCGATGATCCCGCAGATCTCGATCAGCGAATACGAGCAGATCCGCAGGGACGAACTGGAGCTGTTCGGTAGGCCGCAATACGTGCCGCCGATCCCGGTGGACATCCGCGACGTGCACGTCCCCGGGCCCCACGGCGCACCCGATGTCCCGGTGCGGATCCTCGCCCCCGCGGACCGGGACGGCGACCTGCCGGGGATGGTGCACATCCACGCGGGCGGGTTCGTCATCGGCAGCATCGACACCTCCCAGGACGAGGCCACGCTCATCGCGGCGGAGGTCGGCGCCGTGGTCCTGTCGGTCGGCTACCGGCTCGCCCCTGAGCACCCGTTTCCCGCCGGCCTGGACGACTGCTACGCCGTGCTGACATGGGCGGCCGCCCATGCCGCCGAACTCGGCATCGACCCCGGCAGGCTCGCGGTGGGCGGCGACAGCGCGGGCGGTGGACTGTCCGCGGCCGTCGCGCTGATGGCGCGCGACCGCGGCGGGCCCGCCCTGTGCTTCCAGCTCCTCGGCATCCCGGAACTGGACGACCGCCTCGACACCCCGTCCATGCGGGCATTCACCGACACGCCGATCTGGCACCGGGCCAACGCGGAACTGAGCTGGGACTACTACCTCGGCGACGGCGTCCGAGGCACCGACGGCGTGTCCCCGTACGCGGCACCCGCCCGCGCGGAGGACCTGTCAGGTCTGCCGCCCGCCTTCGTGACCACATGCGAGTTCGACCCGCTGCGGGACGAGGGCATCGCCTACGCCCAGCGGCTGATCCAGGCGGGCGTCCCCACCGAACTGCACCACTACCCGGGCACCTTCCACGGCTCGACCATGATCAGAGAAGCGGCCATAACACGACACATGCACACCAATCGCTTGAACGTCCTCCAACGCGCCCTGGGCCGCGCTTCGACGTAGGCGGAGCCATTCGTCGATGTGTCGCAGCTTGCGCGGACGGCCCGTCCGACTGGAGCAGCTTTCCCGTCCGGTGCCGACGAACTGGGGTGCGGAGGCGCCGCATCGCAAGGCGCGCGGGTCAGAGTTCGAGGACGAGCCGTGGGCCGCGGGCGCGGGAGACACAGATCATCATGAAGCTCCCGTCCGCGCGTTCCGCCTCGGTAAGAACCGAGTCACGGTGGTCGGGCTCGCCTTCCAGGACGGGCGTTTCACACGTCCCGCACGTCCCTTCACGGCAGGACGACAGGACGTCGACGCCCGCCTTCTCCACGGTCTCCAAGATCGACAGGCCGGGTTCGACCGGCAGAGTGCGCCCGCTCAGCGCGAGCTCGACCTCGAACGCCTCGTTCGGCCCCGTGACCGGCTTCGGGGTGAAACGCTCCGTACGCAGCGAGCCCGGGGTCAGGACGGCGCATCGTTCCTCGGCCGCGGCGAGCATCGGCTCCGGCCCGCAGCAGTAGACAAGCGTGCCCGGCGCGGCCGTCGCCAGGGCAGCGTCGAGGTCGAGCAGGCCGAACTCCTCCTGGGGTCGGATGTCGACCTTGTCCCCGTAGGCGGACAACACGTCCAGGAAGGCCATGGTGGACCGTCGCCGCCCCCCGTAGACGAGCCGCCATTCGATTCCCGCCGCATCGGCGGCGGCCACCATGGGGAGGATCGGCGTGATGCCGATCCCGCCGGCGAGGAACAGGTATCCGGAGGCGTCCTCCAGCGCGAAGTGGTTACGCGGTCCCCGTGTCACGAGCCTGTCCCCCGGACGCACCCGCTCATGGACGACCGTCGAACCGGGCCCCTCCTTCAGAACACCGAGTCGCCACGTCCGCGAGTCGTTCGGGTCCCCGCACAGCGAGTACTGCCGGACGAGCCCGTCACCGAGAACGACGTCGATGTGCGCGCCGGGACGCCAGGACGGCAGCGTCCCGCCGTCCACCGCACGCAGGGTCAGCCCCATGACCCCATCGGCAAGCTCCGCCCGTCCCTCAACGAAGACTTCCGTCTCGCTCTCAGCACCCACGAGCCCTCCACTCTCGATCCACAAAAGGTCCCCCCGCACCCCCCGGCCTCAAGC
>NZ_SMLC01000121.1 GCF_004349245.1 Actinomadura sp. 6K520
ACGTCGCCCAGCAGCTCAACAGCCGACCACGCAAAACGCTCGGCTGGAGAACCCCAGCCGAGCGCCTGCGTGATCTACTGACAACCACATAGGCCATCAGGTGTTGCGAGGACCCCGAGAATCCGCCAAACCGGGTGCGGGGCCGTCCTTTGAGCGGCGCGAACCGGGGGATGGGGAAGGGAGCCCCGGGGGCGATGCAGGGTCGACGGGGAGCGCCGGGAGTGTCCGGCCTGTCCGGAGCGCCCGGCGGCGCGCGGGTACGCCCCTGGCGAAAAGGCGGCCCCCACGGCTTAAGCGGCCCCGAACGCGCGTTAATGTCCAAGCATCCGAACCGATTAAAAGGACCGGAGGAACACCGGTGAGCATGCCTCCGACTTTCGACGAGTCGTCGCGGATCCAGGCGCGGGTCGCCGAGGCGCCCCTGTTGCCTCTGGGCGACCAGCTCTTCCAGCGGCTGCTGCGCGAGCGGATCGTCTTCCTCGGCCAGCAGGTCGACGACGACATCGCCAACCGCATCTGCGCGGAGCTGCTGCTGCTGTCGGCCGAGGACGGCCGCCGCGACATCACGCTCTACATCAACTCGCCCGGTGGCTCCGTCACCGCCGGCATGGCGATCTACGACATCATGCAGTACGTCCCGAACGACATCGTCACGGTGGGCATGGGGCTGGCCGCCTCGATGGGGCAGTTCCTGCTGTGCGCCGGGACGCAGGGCAAGCGCTACGCCCTGCCGCACGCGCGCATCATGATGCACCAGCCGTCCGGCGGCATCGGCGGGACGGCCTCCGACATCAAGATCCAGGCCGAGCAGATGCTGTACGTCAAGCGGACGCTCGCCGAGAAGATCGCCGAACACACCGGCCAGGAGCTCGCGCAGATCGAGCGCGACTCCGACCGCGACCGCTGGTTCACCGCCGACGAGGCCAAGGACTACGGGTTCGTGGACCACGTGGTGCTCAGCGCCACCCAGGTGCCCTCCGAGGGCACGGTCTCCTGACGACCTGATCATCTATCGGAGGCACACAGTGAGCGACATCCGACCCGGCTTCAGCGATCTGGCCCCGGGGGGCGAGTCCCCGACGCCGGCCCAGAGCCGCTACATCATTCCGTCGTTCGTCGAGCGCACCACGTACGGGGTCAAGGAGATGAACCCGTACAACAAGCTGTTCGAGGAGCGCATCATCTTCCTCGGCGTGCAGATCGACGACGCGTCCGCCAACGACGTGATGGCCCAGCTGATCACGCTGGAGTCGATCGACCCCGACCGCGACATCAGCATCTACATCAACTCGCCCGGCGGCTCGTTCACCGCCATGACGGCGATCTACGACACGATGCAGTTCGTCAAGCCCGAGATCCAGACCGTCTGCATCGGCCAGGCCGCCTCGGCCGCCGCCGTGCTGCTCGCGGCCGGGACGCCGGGCAAGCGGGCCGCGCTGCCCAACTCGCGGATTCTGATCCACCAGCCCGCGACCGAGGGCACCTACGGCCAGTCCAGCGACATAGAGATCCAGGCGCGCGAGATCATGCGCATCCGCGAGTTGCTGGAGAGCATCCTGGCCGAGCACAGCGGCAAGAGCATCGACGCTGTGCGCAGGGACATCGAGCGCGACAAGATCCTTACGGCGGACGAGGCGAAGGACTACGGCCTCATCGACGATGTCTTCGCCAGCAGGAAGCGCAAAGCCGAGGTAGTGTCGTCCTGAGACGGCACGAGGACGAGGGAGTCCCCGAGCCCGGTCGCCACACTTCCGGGCGAGGGGCTTTCCAAGTCCGTCGGAGGCGGTAACGTCGATTCCAACGTCGAGAGCCTTCGGGACGCAACCGAGCTGCGCCGCATCCTCCAGGGCGGGCGGCCCCACGAAAAGGAGACAGTTGGGTGGCACGCATCGGCGACGGTGGTGATCTGCTGAAGTGCTCGTTCTGCGGTAAGAGCCAGAAGCAGGTCAAGAAGCTCATCGCGGGTCCGGGCGTGTACATCTGCGACGAGTGCATCGATCTCTGCAACGAGATCATCGAGGAGGAGCTCTCCGAGACCTCCGACCTCAAGTGGGACAACCTGCCCAAACCGCGGGAGATCTACGAGTTCCTGGACTCCTACGTCATCGGGCAGGACACGGCGAAGAAGGCGCTGTCCGTCGCCGTGTACAACCACTACAAGCGGATCCAGTCGGGCGACACCGGCAGGGACGACCCCGTCGAACTGGGCAAGTCCAACATCCTGCTGCTGGGCCCCACCGGATCGGGCAAGACGCTGCTCGCGCAGACCCTCGCCAAACTCCTCAACGTCCCGTTCGCCATCGCGGACGCCACGGCGCTGACGGAGGCCGGATACGTGGGGGAGGACGTCGAGAACATCCTCCTCAAGCTGATCCAGGCGGCCGACTACGACGTCAAGAAGGCCGAGACCGGGATCATCTACATCGACGAGGTCGACAAGATCGCCCGCAAGAGCGAGAACCCGTCGATCACCCGGGACGTCTCGGGCGAGGGCGTCCAGCAGGCCCTGCTCAAGATCCTGGAGGGCACCACCGCGAGCGTCCCGCCGCAGGGCGGCCGCAAGCACCCCCACCAGGAGTTCATCCAGATCGACACCACCAACGTGCTGTTCATCTGCGGCGGCGCGTTCGCCGGCCTGGAGAAGATCGTCGAGTCCCGCGTCGGGAAGCAGGGCATGGGCTTCGGCGCCCAGATCCGCTCCAAGTCCGACTTCGAGGAGTCGTCGGCCATCTTCGGCGACGTCATGCCCGAGGACCTGCTGAAGTTCGGGCTCATCCCCGAGTTCATCGGCCGGCTCCCGGTGATCACGTCCGTCCACAACCTGGACCGCGAGGCCCTGATCAACATCCTCACCGAGCCGAAGAACGCGCTGGTCCGCCAGTACCACCGCCTCTTCGAACTCGACGGCGTCGACCTGGAGTTCACCGACGACGCCCTGGAGGCGATCGCCGACCAGGCCATCCTCCGCGGCACCGGAGCCCGCGGCCTCCGCGCCATCATGGAGGAGGTCCTGCTCTCGGTCATGTACGAGGTGCCGAGCCGCCAGGACGTCGCCCGCGTCGTCATCACCCGCGAGGCCGTCCTCGAACACGTCAACCCGACCCTCGTCCCCCGCGACCGCCCGAAGCGCGAGCCGCGGGAGAAGTCCGCCTGACCAGAGCACACGACGCCCCCGGCCGGCCGGGGGCGTTCGCTGTTCCAACGCACGCGTCTGCCAGCCGCGCTCGGTGCAAAGCGGTCTCAGCCACGCTCGCGAGCGCATGACCTGGCCGGTGAGGCGACGCCGGAGGCGAGCCGCACCGGGAAGATCGCGGAGCGATGCGCGCTCGCACCGGGCACGGTCACGGAGCGAGCCGTCAGGCGAGCGCAGTGGGCCGGGCCTGCGATCAACGCGGTGTCGATTCGCCCAGGCCGGCTTCGCGGGCTACGACGATGGCCTGGGCCCGGTCCGCCACGTGGAGCTTCATGAAGATGTTCGAGACGTGGTTGCGGACAGTCTTCTGGCTGAGGAACAGGGTTCCGGCGATCTCGGCGTTGTTGCGGCCCTGGGCGATCAGGGCCAGCACCTCGCGTTCGCGTTCGGTGAGTTCGGGGAACGCGGCCCGGCGGGGGTCGGGCATGTCGGTGAAGTACGTCAGGACGCGGCGGGCTATCTCCGGGCCGTAGATGGCCTCGCCCGCGGCGACCGCCTTCACCGCGCGGGCGATCTCCTCGGCGCCGGATTCCTTCAGCAGGTAGCCGCGGGCGCCGGCGCGCATCGCCGCGAACACCGAGTCGTCGTCGCGGAACATCGTCAGCACCAGGACGCCGATGCGCGGGCTGGTGCGGGTGATGGTGCGGGTGGCCTCGATGCCATTGCCGCCGGGCATGTGCAGGTCCATCACGACGACGTCCGGCTGCAGCTCGGCCGCGAGCCGCACCGCGTCCGGGCCGTTCTCGGCCTCGCCGACGACCGCCACTCCCAGCGCGTGCAGCAGGCCCTTGAGGCCCTGCCTGAACACCGGGTGGTCGTCGGTGATGAGAACACGGATGTTCTCGCTCATCTACGCCCGCCCTTCCCCATGGAAGGCCGATGGTACTCCGCGGCGGCGAGCGGCAGCCGGGCCGACACCAGGGTCCCGCCGCCGGTGCGGGACGTGATCACGCAGTGGCCGCCGACCTCCGCGGCCCACTCCTTCATCGCGGCCATCCCGCGCCGCGTCCCCGGCGGCCCGCCGTTGCGGGACGTGTCGGGGAGGCCGGGGCCGGTGTCGGCCACCACGATCCGCAGCTCGGTGTCCCGGGACAGCCGGACCGTCGTGGTGCTCCCCGGCGCGTGCAGCCGGACGTTCGTCAGCGCCTCCTGCACGATCCGGTACGCCGCCACCTCCACCGCCGCGGGCAGTTCCAGGTGGTCGTCGTCGAACCGCACGTCCACCCGCCCGCCGCAGCCCTCGGCGAACGACTCGATGGCGGCGACGAGCCCGAGGTCGTCCAGCGCGGGCGGGCGCAGGCCGTGCGCCAGGTCGCGGATCTCCCCGACGGCCGTGGCGAGCCGGTCCCGGACGTCGGCGAGCAGCGGGTCCATCCGCTCCGGCTCGACGGCCAGGGTGATGCGCGCCGCGTCCAGCGACATCGCCAGGCTGGCCAGGGTCGGCCCGAGCCCGTCGTGCAGGTCGTGCCGCAGCCGCCGCCGCTCCTCCTCCCGGCTGGCGAGGATCCGCTCCCGGGAGCGCTGCAGGTCGGCGGTGAGGCTGCGGAGGTGCGGGAGGGTCGCGGCACGCGCCGCCATGGCCCCCGCGGTGAACGCGCCGGCCAGCACGGCGGCGCGTGCCAGTACCGCTCGCATCCCGTCCCTCTCCCTTCGCGCACCGCCCCGCGGATGTTTGCCGCCACCCTTTCCGGTGGGGCGACCCGGTGTCAGGTGACCTGTGTCCCGACCCTTACGGGAAACGCTTCCCCGGGTGGTGGACCATGGCACCCGCACGGTCCCCGTAGAATCTCCAGCCGTGACACAGCCCAGCACTGAGCGCGGCCAGGGGGCCGCAGCGGACGTCGACCTGCCCACCCAGTACCGACCGGCCGACGTCGAAGGCCGGCTCTACGAGCGGTGGGTATCGGAGGGGCTGTTCACCGCCGACCCCGGCCGTGCGCCCGACCGGCCGCACTTCTCGGTCGTGATCCCGCCGCCGAACGTCACCGGCTCGCTCCACATGGGCCACGCCCTCGACCACTCGATCCAGGACACCCTGGTCCGCCGGCACCGGATGCTGGGCCACGAGACCCTGTGGCTGCCCGGCATGGACCACGCGGGCATCGCCACCCAGAACGTGGTGGAGCGCGAGCTGGCCAAGGAGGGCGTGTCGCGGCACGACCTCGGGCGCGAGCCGTTCATCGAGCGGGTGTGGGAGTGGAAGGCCGAGTCCGGCGGGCGGATCCTCGGCCAGATGCGCCGCCTCGGCGACAGCGTCGACTGGACGCGCGAGGCGTTCACGATGGACGACGCACGCGCCACCGCCGTCCGCACGATCTTCAAGCGGCTGTTCGACGACGGGCTGATCTACCGGGCCGAGCGCATCATCAACTGGTGTCCGCGCTGCCTGACGGCCCTGTCCGACATCGAGGTCGAGCACGAGGACGTCGACGGCGAGCTGGTGTCGATCCGGTACGGCTCGGGCGAGGACGAGGTCGTCGTCGCCACCACGCGGGCCGAGACGATGCTCGGCGACACCGCCGTGGCCGTCCACCCCGATGACGAGCGGTACGCGCATCTGGTCGGCCGGGAGATCGAGCTGCCGCTGACCGGCCGCCGCATCCCCGTCGTGGCCGACGAGCACGTCGACCCGGAGTTCGGGACGGGCGCGGTGAAGGTGACCCCGGCGCACGACCCGAACGACTTCGAGATCGGCCGCCGGCACTCGCTGGAGTCCCTGACGATCATGGACGAGCGGGGCGTCGTCACCGTGTCCGGCCCGTTCGAGGGGCTCGACCGGTTCGAGGCGCGGCCCGCGGTCGTGGCGGCCCTGCGCGAGCAGGGCCGGATCGTCAAGGAGGTCCGCCCCTACGAGCACTCGGTCGGGCACTGCCAGCGCTGCGCCACGGTCGTCGAGCCGCGCGTGTCGCTGCAGTGGTTCGTGAAGGTCGAGTCGCTGGCGAAGGCCGCGGGCGACGCCGTCCGCGACGGCCGCGTCACCATCCACCCGCCGGAGATGGCGGCCCGCTACTTCGAGTGGGTCGACAACATGCACGACTGGTGCATCAGCCGGCAGCTGTGGTGGGGGCACCGCATCCCGGTCTGGTACGGGCCGGACGGCGAGGTCGTCTGCCCGGGGCCGGGCGAGGAGCCGCCCGCCGGGTGGACGCGGGACACCGACGTCCTCGACACCTGGTTCTCCTCGGCGCTGTGGCCGTTCTCCACGCTCGGCTGGCCGGACGAGACGCCCGAGCTGAAGCGGTTCTATCCGACGTCGGTGCTGATCACCGGCTACGACATCCTGTTCTTCTGGGTCGCCCGGATGATGATGTTCGGGCTGTACGCGATGGACGGCGTCCAGCCGTTCGACACCATCGCCCTGCACGGGATGGTCCGCGACCAGTTCGGCAAGAAGATGTCCAAATCGTTCGGGAACGTCATCGACCCGCTCGACTGGATCGACGCGTACGGCGCCGACGCGACCCGCTTCACGCTGCTGCGCGGCGCGAACCCGGGCGGCGACGTCCCGGTGGCGGAGCAGTGGGCGCAGGGGTCGCGCAACTTCTGCAACAAGCTGTGGAACGCGACGCGTTTCGCGCTCATCAACGGTGCCCACGTCCGCGGGGAGATGCCCGCGGAGGTGACCACCGTGGACGCCTGGATCCTGTCGCGCCTTCAGACCGTCATCGCCGAGGTGGACGCGCACCTGGAGGGCTACGACTTCGCCAAGGCATGCGAGGCGCTCTACCACTTCGCGTGGGACGAGGTCTGCGACTGGTACGTGGAGCTGGCGAAGGTCCAGCTCGCGGACGAGCGGGCCGAGCCGACGCGCCGCGTCCTGGGCGAGGTCCTCGACAAGCTGCTGCGGCTGCTGCACCCGGTGATCCCGTTCGTCACCGAGGAGCTGTGGACGTCCCTGACCGGGGGCGGCACCGTCGTCACCGCGCCGTGGCCGGCCGCCGAGCCCGCCCGCGCCGACCGGGCGGCGGAGACCGTGGTCGAGTCGCTGCAGCGCCTCGTCACCGAGGTCCGCCGGTTCCGCGCCGACCAGGGCCTCAAGCCGGGCCAGAAGGTCGCCGCGTCGGTGGAGTGGGGCGCCTCGCCGCTCGCCGCGCACGAGGAGGGCGTCCGGGCGCTGCTGCGGCTCACCGAGCCGGGCGAGGGCTTCTCGGCCACGGCGTCCCTGCCGGTCGAGGGCGTGACCGTCCGGCTCGACACCGCGGGCGTCATCGACGTGGCCGCCGAGCGCAAGCGGCTGGAGAAGGACCTCGCCGCCGCCCGCAAGGAGGTCGAGCAGGCGACCCGCAAGCTGGGCAACGAGGCGTTCATGGCGAAGGCGCCCGAAGCCGTCGTCGCCAAGAACCGGGAGCGGCTGGCGCAGGCCGAGGCCGACATCAGCCGGCTGGAGTCGCAGCTGACCGCGCTTCCGGGGTGATGACGCGGAGCGACGGCGCGGTCCGGCCCCGCGAAGGGGCGGCGCGCCCCGCCCGGCGCGGCTACGATCCGGGTGGGCAAGCGGGCTTTGCCGGGACATGAACCATCAGGAGTGCAATGGCCGAATCACCACCTCGGTCCGACACGCCGGACTCCGCATCCGGTGCTGACCTGAACGCGCCGCAGGTCGTCGAGGACGGGGAAGCTCCGGAGCGGCTCGCCACCGCGCCGGCGCCCTGGGGCGGTTCGCGTCCGTGGTGGTCGACCGAGCCGGTGGACGGGACGGGCCCGCAGCAGATGCCCATGGGCGCGAACGGAACCGGCCCGCACACGATCCCGGCGGCCCCGAACGGCTCGGGCGCTCATCCGATCGTCGGCGGGACGGGCCCGCACGGAGCCCTGGCGGGCGGTACCGGCCCGCTCGGTGTCCTGCGGGACGGTACGGGGCCGCACGGTGTCGTCCCGGACGGCACGGGTCCGCTCCGGGCGGTCCCCGGCCAGGCGCCGCCGAGCACGTCACCCGGCGGGAGGAAGCGGCTGCCCTGGTTCGTCCTCTGCGCGGGAATGGCCCTCGTCGCGGCCGGTGCCCTGGTGGTGGGCATGTTCGTGTTCCGGCTGGACGGCGAGGCCGGCGCCGGCCGGGACGCCCGCACCACCGGCGTCCCGGCGTCCGGGAAGGTGATCGAGGCGGGCGGGAGCGCGGGCGGCCTCGCCAAGGACCCGCTGACCCCGCCCCAGGCCAGCGCGGCGTACCCGTTCGTCGCGGCCGCGATCAGGGCGGCCGGCGTCCCGGTCTCCGCACGCGGGGAGGCCGTCTACGGCGAGGAGCCCGCGCGGCCGGTCAACGTCCTGTTCATGGGCGGGACGGGCCCCGTCGGCAACCCCGAGGCGTTCCTGCAGAAGGTGCAGCCCACGACGTTCATCGCCGGTCAGGACGCCGACCCCGGAGACCGGGGCGGGAAGGCCGTCTGCGGGACGTTCGCCGTCCTCGCCGAGATCCACACCTTCTGCGCGTGGGCGACCCGGGACTCCTACGGCGTCGTGGCCTCCAACCGGGCCACGCTGAACCCGCAGTTCCCGCTGATGGCGGACGTCATGCGCCGGATCAGGAACGACGTCGAGAAGCCGCGGCCCTGAACAGCCGCTCGGTCTCGGCGTCCACCACGTCGAGGACGAGCCCGGTGAAGTAGCCGGTGCCGAGCACGACCACGCGGTGCCCGAGGGTGGCGAGGGCCTCGGGGGTGACGGCGTCCGGGCCGACCACGTCCCAGCCGGGCGGCAGCGCGCGGGTGAAGCGCAGGTGCGGCAGTGCCAGCCGCACGAACGTCACCGGCAGTCGGCCCAGTTCGGCGACGGCCCCGTCGAGGTCCTTGTGGTCGGGGAGGCAGACGACGGCGTGGTCGATCGTCCCCCAGGCGCGCCCCGCCTCCGCCAGGGCGGCGGCGATGCCCGTCCGGTCGACGGCGGAGTCGACGAGCAGCCGCGTCGCCGATCCGGGCACGTCATGCGTGGACAGCCGCCCGGGTAGGGCGACCGACGCCATGACCTCCCGGAGCGACTCGGCCGGGGGAGCGATGACGCCGGGAAGGCGCCGGGCCGCGGCGACGCCCAGCTCGGCGCTGACGCGTCCCAGCCCGGCGGGCAGCAGGTCCGCTCCGAGCCCGCTCCCGCCCTCCCCGACGTGCTCCACGGGACCGAGCGCACCGGTGACCTCCGGGGACTGCGGCGCCGACAGGACGAGCGTCCCCGGGCCTGCCACACCGTGCTTCTCCCGGGCGATCTCCGCCGTGGTCTCCCCGAGCACGCCGGTGTGTTCCAGGAAGACCGGTGTGATCGCGGCGACGTCCGGCGGGAACAGCGCGACCTCGTCGGACCGCCCGCCCATCCCGGCCTCCAGGACGACCGCGTCCGCGCCGGTCCGCCGGGCGTGCAGGACCCCCGCGAGGGTGAACAGCCCGGCGGGCGACAGGTAACCGCCCGTGGGCGGCGGGAGCGCGGCGATGCCCTCGGTGAGGGCGCCCGCCAGGGAGGCGAGCTCCGCTTCGGAGACGGCGCGGCCGTCCACCCTGATCCGTTCGCGGTCCGTGCGCAGCGAGGGGCTCGTGACCGTGCACACGCGCAGACCGGCCGCGGCCAGGAACGCCGAAGCGTACGTCGCCGCCGTTCCCTTCCCCTTCGACCCCACGACGGCCAGAACCGGCACGTCCGGCGGGAGCAGGCCGAGGGCGCCGGCCAGGGCGCGGGCCCGTCCGACATCGCGGGTTTCGCCTGGAGCGCGGCCCTCCCATTCCCGGTAGAACACGTCCATGACTCCAGTGTGGTGCCGGACGGGACCACCGGCACCCGCCGAGTAGGCTCTGTGAACGTGAGCCAGGTACCCGAGCCGACCGACTACCGCAGCACCGTCGCCGCGATCATGGCCCGGGGGGTCGAGTGGGAGATCGATCCCACGCTCGACCGCATCCGGGACCTGGTCGACGTCCTCGGCGAGCCGCAGCGCGCCTATCCGGTGATCCACATCGCCGGGACGAACGGCAAGTCCAGCACCGCCCGGCTCATCGAGTCGCTGCTGCGCGAGCGCGGCCTGCGCACCGGGCTGTTCACCAGCCCCGAGCTGACCACGCTCCGCGAGCGCATCGCGATCGACGGGGAGCCGCTCAGCGAGGAGCGCTTCACCGAGACGTTCCAGGACGTGCTTCCCTACGTCCAGCTGATCGACGGCAAGCACCCGGTCGGCCTGTCGTTCTTCGAGGTCCTCACCGCGATGGCGTACGCGGCCTTCGCCGACGCGCCGGTCGACGTCGCGGTGGTCGAGGCGGGCATGGGCGGAGCCTGGGACGCCACCAACGTCGCGGACGGCGCCGTCGCCGTGATCACCCCGATCGGGCTCGACCACACCCGCTACCTCGGCGACACACTGGAGGAGATCGCCGCGGAGAAGGCGGGGATCATCAAGCCGCAGTCGGTCGCCGTGCTGGCGCAGCAGCCGGTCGAGGCGGCCGAGGTGCTGCTGCGGCGGGTCGTGGAGACCGGCGCCGCGGCGGCGCGCGAGGGCGTCGAGTACGGCGTGCTGAGCCGCGACGTCGCCGTGGGCGGCCAGCAGATCGGCCTCCGGGGCCTGCACGGCGGCTACGACGAGATCTTCCTCCCGCTGTTCGGCGAGCACCAGGCCGGCAACGCCGCGACGGCGCTCGCCGCCGTCGAGGCGTTCGCCAGCGGCGCGCCGACCAGGGGAGAGCCGAACCTGGAGGCCGCGACCCGCATCGCGCCCGGCGAGTCCTTCCTCGGCGGGGAGCAGGGGCAGCTCGACCCGGCGCTGGTGCGCAGCGGGTTCGCCAAGTCGGCGTCGCCGGGGCGGCTGGAGGTCGCCCGCACGGGGCCGACCGTCCTGCTCGACTCCGCGCACAACCCGGCCGGGATGGCCGCGACCGTCGCCACGGTGACCGAGTCGTTCGGCTTCACCCGGCTCGCCGGGGTGCTCGCCATCGCCGCCGACAAGGACGTGGCGGGCGTCCTCGACCAGCTGGAACCCGTCGTGGCGGAGCTGGTGGTGACCCGCAACTCCTCACCCCGCTCGATGCCGCCCGAGGAACTGGCCGAGCTGGCCGGGAGCATCTTCGGGCCCGAGCGGGTCCATCTGTCCCCGCGCCTGGACGACGCGATCGACCGGGCGATCGGGCTCGCCGAGGAGACCGGCGAGTACCGCGGCGCCGGCGTACTGATCACCGGTTCGGTGGTCACCGCCGGCGACGCCCGGACACTCCTGCGCGTGACGGAAGGACGGTGACGGCCGCATGAGCGCCGACAGGGCGGCCAACCCGGCACGGTCGCTGTTCGCCACCGTGCTGGCCTGCGAGGCCATCGTGATCGCCTTGGCGATCCCGGTGGCGGTGTCCATCATGGACGTGGACGGCGCCACCGCCGGCGCCGTCTGCGGGGGCCTCGCCGTCGCCTGCCTGCTGCTGGCCGGGCTGCTGCGCTTCCCGTGGGCGGTCGCCGTCGGGAGCGTGCTGCAGGTCCTGATCATCGCGACCGGGTTCATGGTGCCCGCCATGTTCTTCCTCGGTGCCGTCTTCGGGGCCCTTTGGGGGACGGCGATTTGGCTGGGACGCAAGGCGGCGGCCGTTCAGGCGCGCTAAATTCGCGGGGGACCGCACCCCTTTCCATCCACCGGGCCGGCGAATCGAATTAGCGCGCTGAATCCGGCATTCTTCCCTTTTCGGAAAAGTCGTGCTCGCTGGATGGTGACCCGGCGAAGGAGCGGGCCCTGTCCGAAGAAGCGCCGTCCACCACCGCGCCGTCCTCCACCGTGCCGTCCACCACCGTGCCGCGCGCACCGTCCCCGCGCATGGCGAGCGCACCCTCCGCGAGCGGGCCACCGGCGGGCGGCGGCCGGACACGCCTCGCGGCGCTCGGTGCGCTGCTGCCGGCCCTCACCGCGCTGCCCGCCGCCGTACTGGTGGTGCCCGACGCCGTCTTCCACGTCGTCCCCGCCGCGGCGAGCGCGCTCGACCTCGGTGCCGCCGAAGTGCCCGCCCTGCTGCGCGCCACCGGCTGCGCCCTCCCCGCCCTCCTGCTCACCGTGCCGCTCGCCGCGCTGGCCGCCCGCCGCCTCCCCGCCTGGGCCGTGCTCGTCACCGGCGTCGTCGTGCTCCTAGCCGGGCTGGGCGCCGCGCGGTTCGTTCCCTCGGTGCCGCTGGTGGCGGTCGTCCGGGCGGTGCAGGGCGTGGGCGCGGGCATCGTGCTCCCCGCCTCCCTCGTCCTCGTCTGGGAGCGCGGAGGCCGCGGTCTCACCGCCGCCTGGGCGGGCGTCTTCGCGGGCATGCTGATCCTCGCCATGCCGCTCGCGCTGAGCGCCGTCCCGCCGGCCGCCGCGGGGACGGCCGTCCCCGACTGGCGGGCCGCACTCGCCCCCGTCCCGTGGCCCGCGGTGGCCGCCGTCGCCGCCGCGGCCGGCTACCCGCTGCTGCGCGGGCGCGCCCCGTGGGCGCTGCCCGCCGCCCGGCAGGCCGAACGCGGCGGGCTGCTCCTCCCGTTCGCTCCCGCGGCCGGGTTCGCGTTCCTCGCCGTCGTCGCCGCGCACGAATGGTCGCCCGGCGCGCGGCTGATCGTGGCGGTGGCCGCGCTCGCCGCCCTGCTCGGCCTCGCGCTCGCGGGCGGCCGGGACGCCGCGGCGGGCAGCCCGGAAGGGTGCGCGATCGTCATGATCGCCGTCGGCCTGCTCTGCCTCCCGGTCGCGGGACCCATGGCGGGGCTGGCCTCCGCCGCCGGCCACGCGCGGGGGGACGGCGCGGCCGTGCCCGCCCTCCCCTTCGCCCTGGCCGCGGCCGCCGCGGTCGCCGGGGCGCTCGCCTCGACCCGCGCACCGGCGCGCCGCGCCGTGCCGGCCGGCTACTGCCTGATGGTCACGGGGCTGCTCCTCGGCCTCGCCGCCGCCCCGCACGACCGCTGGACGCCGCTGCTGCCGCTCGTGCCGCTCGGCGCCGGCGCCGGGCTCGCGCTCGCCGCCTCGCTGCGCGGCGCGGGCGTCGGCGCCGCGCTCTTCGGCCTGTCCCTGTGCTTCCCGGCGCTGCTGGCCGGGCAGCTCCTCGTGCTGTCCCTGGAGGCGTCCTGGCTGGCACGGCTGCGGCCGGTGACCGGGACACAGCGGGCGGGCGCACTGCTCGACGCCTACCAGCTGTGGCTCGTGATCGCCGCGGTGACGGCCGCCCTGCTGGCCGCCGTGACCGCACGCGCCCGCGCGCGACGCGCCGCGGCCGGCGGCGCGACTCTCCCCGGTAAGGCGAACGCGGAGCCGGGGGACGGGTAGTATTCGCGCGCTTGCACAAACCGAAATTCCTAAGGAGAACCACCCGTGTCCGAGCGCACTCTCGTTCTTGTCAAGCCCGACGGCGTCCGCCGCGGCGTCACCGGTGAGGTCATCTCCCGCATCGAGCGCAAGGGCCTGAAGCTCGTCGCGCTGGAACTCCGCACCCTGACCAGGGAAACGGCCGAATCGCACTACGAAGAGCACGCCGGCAAGCCGTTCTTCGGGGAACTGGTCGACTTCATCACCGGCGGCCCGCTCGTCGCCATGGTCGTCGAGGGCCCGCGCGCCATCGAGGCGTTCCGCTCGCTGGCCGGCGCCACCGACCCGGTGAGCGCCTCGCCCGGCACGATCCGCGGCGACTTCGCCCTGGAGATCGGGGCGAACATCGTCCACGGCTCGGACTCCACCTACTCCGCCGACCGCGAGATCAAGCTCTTCTTCCCCGAGTTGGGCTGATCATGTCCAGGCCCAGGGGATCGCCCCCTGGGCCGACACTTCCTTTAGTCGCCCGGGCAGGTCAGGGGCCGTTTTTTGGGCGACGCGCGGCGGCGCGCTTACTGCCCGCGGACGTGGCCGCGCGTTACGATGGACACGCCGCTATACACGCCCGTCAATCATGAAGGGCTCCCTTTCTTCATGGGTAACAAGTTGTCGTTCCTTGGCCGTGACATGGCGGTCGATCTCGGTACTGCCAACACCCTGGTGTACGTGCGCGGGCGTGGCATCGTCCTCAACGAACCGTCCGTGGTGGCGATCAACACCAACACGGGGAAGATCGTCGCGGTGGGCATCGAGGCGAAGCGGATGATCGGCCGCACACCCGGCAACATCGTCGCGGTCCGCCCGCTCAAGGACGGCGTCATCGCCGACTTCGACGTCACCGAACGGATGCTGCGCTACTTCATCCAGAAGGTCCACAAGCGCCGGCACTTCGCCAAACCGCGGATCGTGGTGGCGGTGCCGAGCGGGATCACCGGGGTGGAGCAGCGCGCGGTGAAGGAGGCCGGCTACCAGGCCGGCGCCCGCCGCGTCTACATCATCGAGGAGCCGATGGCCGCCGCGATCGGCTCCGGCCTGCCCGTCTACGAGCCGACCGGGAACATGGTCGTCGACATAGGGGGCGGCACCACCGAGGTCGCGATCATCTCCCTCGGCGGCATCGTCACCAGCCAGTCGGTCCGCGTCGGCGGCGACGAACTCGACCAGGCGATCATCTCCTTCTCCAAGAAGGAGTACTCGCTGATGCTCGGGGAACGTACCGCCGAAGAGATCAAGATGGCGATCGGGTCGGCCTATCCCGGCGGCGACGAGGAGCCGCACGCCGAGATCCGCGGGCGCGATCTGGTCAGCGGGCTGCCGAAGACCGTGGTGATCTCCGCGGAGGAGGTCCGGCGCGCGATCGAGGAGCCGGTCAACTCCGTGGTGGACGCGGTGAAGACCACCCTCGACAAGTGCCCGCCGGAGCTGTCCGGCGACATCATGGACCGCGGGATCGCGCTGACCGGCGGCGGCGCGCTGCTGAAGAACCTCGACGAGCGGCTCCGCGAGGAGACCGGGATGCCGATCCACCTCGTGGACAACCCGCTCGACTCGGTGGTGCTCGGCACCGGCAAGTGCGTCGAGGACTTCGAGGAACTCCGGCAGGTGCTCGTACCGGAGCCGCGGCACTGAACACCCCCCGATGGACTAGGACCCGGGCGGACTAGGAAACCGGAGGTCGGTGGGTGAAGGACACCCGGCGCACCCGCGTGGTCCTCGGCGCGCTGCTCGTCGTGGCGCTCGCGATGATCACCATTGACCATCGCGGCGGGGACGACTCCCCGCTGCGCGGCCTGCGCGGCATCGGCGCGACGGTGTTCGGCCCCGTGGAGCGGGCGTCGGCGTCCGTCGTGCGGCCGGTCACCGACACCTTCGAGACGATCGGTGACGCGCCCGGCCAGCGGCGCCGCGCCGACCGGCTGGAGCGCGAGAACCAGGAGCTGCGCGAGCGGCTGCGCGGCGCCCGCGTCGACGAGGACAAGTCCGCGCAGCTCCAGCGGCTGCTCGGCACCGCCGGGATGGGCGGCTACAAGATCCTCGCCGGGCAGGTGATCTCCGCGGGGCAGGGCTTCGAGGACACCGTCACGATCGACGTGGGCAGCCGCAGCGGCGTCCGGCGCGACATGACCGTCATGAGCGCCGAGGGCCTCGTCGGCCGCGTCACCCGCGTCGGGCCCGCGACGGCGACCGTCCTGCTCGCCACCGACCAGACCTCGTCGATCGGGTCCCGCCTGGAGGGCTCCAAGGAGATCGGGATCGTGCAGGGCGACGGGCGCCGCGGCCTCGGCGGCCAGAGCGAGACGCCGCTGCGCTTCCAGCTCCTCGACGCCGCCGCCCCGATCCACGTCGGGCAGCGGATCGTCACGCTCGGGTCGCAGGGCCAGCGGCCGTACGTCCCGGGCGTCCCGATCGGCGTCGTCGAGCGGATCGAACGCTCCACCGGCGGCCTGACCCGCACCGCCTACGTCCGGCCGTTCGTCCGCTTCACCAGCCTGGACGTCGTGGCCGTCGTCGTCGCCCCACCGAAGAAGAACCCCCGGGACGCCGTCCTGCCCCCGAAACCGAAGCCGCCCGCCACGCCGAGCGCGAGCCCGTCGGCCCGGCCCTCGGCGAGCCCCCGCGGCGACGACCCGTCGCCCCGGCCGAGCGGGTCGCGGAGCCCGTCCACAGAACCGAACGCGGGGGACTGACGTGCTGAACCCACCCGAGGCGTCGCAGGCCGGCCGCACCGCGGTGACCGCGGTGCTGATCGTGGCGGCGCTGATCCTGCAGGTGTCGGTGGCGAACCGGCTGCCGCTGCCCGGCGGCGTCCAGCCCGACCTGGTGCTGCTGACCGTCGTGGCGCTGGCGCTCGTCGCCGGATCGATGACCGGGATGGTCACCGGGTTCCTGGCCGGCCTCGCCGCCGACATCATCCCGCCCGCCGACCACACCCTCGGCCGGTACGCGCTGGTGTACTGCCTCATCGGTTACCTGTGCGGCGTCGCGTCCACCGAGATGGACCGGCAGTCGGCCGTGCCGTTCTTCGCCGTCGCCGCGGGCGCCCTCGCCGGGACCGTCCTGTACGCGGGGACGGGGATGATCCTCGGCGACCCGCGCGCCGAATGGGCGACCGTCTCCAGCATGGTGCCGCTGCAGGTCCTGTACACCGTGCTCGCCAGCCCGTTCGTGGTGTGGGCGGTGCTGCGCGCCACCCGCCGGTACGAACGCGGCGAACGGTCCCGGGGCGACGGCCTCTCGGTGCCGGTCGCCCGCTACCGCGCCATGTCCGGCCGGGGAGGCGGCGCATGAACCCGCGCACCCACTTCCGCCTCGTCGTCCTGTACGTGATGGTCGGCGCCCTCCTGCTCGTCCTGGTGGGACGCATGTGGACGCTGCAGGTCCTGGAAGGCGACCACTACCGGGACATCGCCGCCCAGAACCGCATGCGCGACATCGTCGTCCCCGCCCTGCGCGGCATGATCCTCGACGACCGCGGGCGGCCCCTCGCCCGCAACACCAGTTCCCTGGTCGTGTCCGTCGACCGGACCACGCTGTCGCGGCAGGACGACGGCGGCGAGGCCGTGCTGCGGCGCCTCGCGAACGTCCTCGGGATGAGCCACGACGAGATCAACAAGCGGACCCGGCTGTGCAGCCCCACGGTCCAGCGGCCCTGCTGGCCCGGCTCCCCGTACCAGCCGATCCCCGTCGAGGACCACGCCGACCCGAAGCGCGCCCTGCAGATCATGGAGCGCCAGGAGGACTTCCCCGGCGTGACCGCGCAGATCCAGCCGGTCCGGAGCTACCCGGAGCCGGAGGGCGCGAGCGCCGTCCAGACCCTCGGCTACCTGCAGCCCGTCACCCAGGAGGAGCTCGACAAGCGCGAAGGGCTGAAGGTCACCGGCTACAGCGGCGTCGACCTCGTCGGGCGGGACGGGCTGGAGGCGCGGTACGACAAGGCGCTGCGCGGGGAGGCCGGCTACCGCCGCGTCCTCGTCGACGCGCAGGGCCGCGTCACCGGCATCGCCGAGAAGAAGGAACCCGTCCCCGGCAACCACCTCGTGACCAGCATCGACGCCGGGGTGCAGGGCGCGGCCGAGCAGGCGCTGGAGGAGGGGATCAAGGCGGCGCGGCAGGGCGGGCGCCCCGCCGACTCCGGCGCCGCCGTGGTCATGGACGTGCGCACCGGCCGGATGGTCGCGATGGCCAGCTACCCGACCTACGACCCGAGCGTCTGGACGGGCGGCATCTCCCAGCAGAAGTACGACGAGCTCCTGGGCGAGAAGAACAACAGCCCGCTGATCTCCCGGGTGACGCAGGGGCAGGGCCCGCCGGGCTCGACGTTCAAGGTGTCGTCGATGGCCGCCGCGGTGAAGGCCGGCTACGACCTGCACGGCACCTACAACTGCCCCGGCTCGTACATGGTCGGCAGCCGCGCGTTCAACAACTTCCAGGGCGCCAACCTCGGCTCGATGAACCTGCACACGGCGCTCGTGAAGTCCTGCGACACGATCTTCTACAAGTTCGCGCACGAGATGTGGCTCCGCAACGGCGGCCGGAACGCCCCGCCGGACGCGAAGAACCCGATGGTGGAGATGGCGCGCGGCTTCGGCTTCGACGCCCGCACCGGGATCGACCTGCCGAGCGAGAGCGGCGGCCGTATCCCCGACCGGCAGTGGAAGCGCCAGTACTGGGAGGCGACCAGGGAGGCCAACTGCCGGGGCGCCAAGGAGGGCTACCCGGACGTCGCCAAGACCGACCCGGGCCGCGCCGCCTACCTCAAGGCCGTCGCCGCCGAGAACTGCGTCGAGGGCTACGTGTGGCGCGCCGGCGACGCGGCCAACCTGTCGATCGGGCAGGGCAACGTGCTGGTGACGCCGCTGCAGCTCGTCCGCGCCTACGCCGCGATCGCCAACGGCGGGAAGCTGTACACGCCGCGCATCGGCGTCGCGGTCGTCCGGCCGGACGGCTCGGTCGCCGAGAAGATCGACGCCCCCGAGCCCGCGCGGGTGCCCATCGACGAGAAGGTCATCACCTACATGCGCAAGGCCCTCGCCAAGGTGCCCAAGGAGGGCACCGCCGGCGGGGCGTTCGCCGGGTTCGACTTCAAGCGCGTGGCCGTGGGCGGCAAGACCGGGACCGCCGAACGCTACGGCCACGCGGACATGTCGTGGTTCGCGTCCTTCGGCCCGGTGGAGGGCCCGCGCTACGCCGTGGTCGCGATGGTCTCCCAGGGCGGCTTCGGCGCCCAGACGGCCGCGCCCATCGTCCGCAAGATCTGGGAGGCCATGTACGGCACGAAGGACAGCAAGGCGATCCTGGAGGACGGCAGGCTCCCCACCGACATCCCCAAGCTCCCGGGCTCGGAAACCGCGCCGTGAGCGGGGTCGTCGAGGGGTACGGGGAGCGGCGGCACTGGACCAGCCGGGTCGCGGTGATGCGGCGGATCGACTGGCCGCTGCTGGTGGCCGTGGTGGTGCTGTCGGTGGTCGGCGCGCTCCTGGTGCGGTCGGCGACGTTCCAGGGACTGGCCGAGCAGGGCAAGGACCCGGAGGGCTTCGTCAAGCGGCACGTCCTGAACCTGCTGATCGGGTTCGTGCTCGGCGGCGTCGTCACCGTCCTGGACTACCGCCTGCTGCGCGCTTACGTCCCCATCCTGTACGGGGTGGCCTGCGTCGGGCTGGTCGCCGTCCTCAGCCCGCTCGGCGAGACGATCAACGGGTCGCACTCGTGGATCGTGCTCGGCGGCGGGTTCCAGGTGCAGCCGTCCGAGTTCGCCAAGGTCGGCATCGTGGTGCTGCTCGCGATGATCCTCGGCGAGCCGCGCGACGGCGAGATCGGCCCCGGCGTCCGCGACGTCCTGCTCGCGCTCGTGCTCGCCGGCGTGCCCGCCGTGCTGATCATCCTGCAGCCCGACCTCGGCACCACGCTCGTGTTCATCGCGGTGATGTTCGGGATGCTGACGGTGTCCGGCGTGCGCAAGAGATGGCTCGCCGGGCTGGTCGGCGCCGGTGCGCTCGCGATCGCCGCGGTGCTGGTCTTCGGCCTGCTGGAGCAGTACCAGATCGACCGCTTCACCGCGTTCATGGACCCGGAGGCCGACCCCCGCGGCGCCGGCTACAACGCTCGCCAGGCCCGCATCGCGGTCGGCTCGGGCGGCGTGTTCGGCAAGGGCCTGTTCCAGGGGGAGCAGACCGGCGGCCACTTCGTCCCCGAGCAGCAGACCGACTTCATCTTCACGGTCGCGGGGGAGGAGCTCGGCTTCGTCGGCGGCGCCGTCATCGTCGTGCTGCTCGGCGTGGTGCTGTGGCGCGGGCTGCGCATCGCGACCCAGGCCGCCGACCTGTTCGGGACGCTGGTCGCGACCGGCGTCGTGTGCTGGCTGGGTTTCCAGACGTTCCAGAACGTCGGGATGTCGATCGGCATCATGCCGATCACCGGGCTGCCGCTCCCGTTCGTGTCCTACGGCGGATCCGCCACGTTCGCCAACATGATCGCGTTCGGGCTGCTGCAGGCGGTGCACGTACGCCGCCGCGCCTTCGACTGAGCGGCGGTAGGCTGGGCGTACATCCCACGTCCCCTGCACGGAGGATTCCGTCATGCCGGTCGAGTCGCTCTTCCCGCGTCTGGAGCCGCTGCTCCCGAGCGTGCAGAAGCCGATTCAGTACGTTGGCGGCGAGCTGAACTCCCAGGTCAAGGACTGGGACGCGGCCGAGGTCCGCTGGGCGCTGATGTACCCGGACGCCTACGAGGTCGGGCTGCCGAACCAGGGCGTCCAGATCCTCTACGAGATCCTGAACGAGCGCGAGGGGGTGCTGGCGGAGCGGACCTACTCGGTCTGGCCCGACATGGAGGCCGTCATGCGCGACAACGGCATCCCGCAGTTCACCGTGGACGCGCACCGCCCGGTCACCGCGTTCGACGTCTTCGGCGTGTCGTTCTCCACCGAGCTCGGCTACACCAACCTGCTGACGGCCCTCGACCTGGCCGGGATCCCGCTGGACGCCGCGGACCGCACCGGCGACCACCCGATCGTCATCGCGGGCGGGCACGCCGCGTTCAACCCCGAGCCGATCGCCGACTTCATCGACGCCGCCGTCCTCGGCGACGGCGAGGAGATCGCGCTCGGCATCACCGAGGTCGTCCGCGAGTGGAAGGCCGAGGGGGAGCCCGGCGGCCGGGACGAGCTGCTGCTGCGCCTCGCCGCGTCCGGCGGCGTCTACGTGCCGCGCTTCTACGACGTCAGCTACCTGCCGGACGGCCGGATCCAGCGGGTCGCACCGAACCGCCCGGGGGTGCCGTGGCGGATCGAGAAGCACACCGTCATGGACCTCGACCAGTGGCCGTACCCGAAGAAGCCGCTGGTCCCGCTGGCCGAGACCGTCCACGAGCGGTACAGCGTGGAGATCTTCCGCGGCTGCACGCGCGGCTGCCGGTTCTGCCAGGCGGGGATGATCACCCGTCCGGTGCGGGAGCGGTCGATCACCACGATCGGCGACATGGTCGACCAGGGCCTCAAGGAGTCCGGCTTCGAGGAGGTCGGGCTGCTCAGCCTGTCGAGCGCCGACCACAGCGAGATCGGCGACGTCGCCAAGGGCCTCGCCGACCGGTACGAGGGCACCAACACCTCGCTCTCGCTGCCGTCCACCCGCGTGGACGCCTTCAACATCACGCTCGCCAACGAGTTCTCGCGCGGCGGGCGCCGCTCCGGCCTGACGTTCGCGCCCGAGGGCGGGTCCGAGCGGATGCGCAAGGTGATCAACAAGATGGTCACCGAGGACGACCTGATCCGCACCGTCACCACCGCGTACGAGAACGGCTGGCGGCAGGTCAAGCTGTACTTCATGTGCGGGCTGCCGACGGAGGAGGACGAGGACGTCCTCGCGATCGCCGACATGGCCAAGCGCGTCATCCGGGCCGGACGCGAGGCCACCGGCCGCAAGGACATCCGCTGCACGGTCTCCATCGGCGGGTTCGTCCCCAAGCCGCACACCCCGTTCCAGTGGGCCGCGCAGTGCGACCACGAGACCGTCGACCGACGCCTGCGCGCCCTCAAGGACGCCCTGCGCGGCGACAAGGAGTACGGCCGCGCCATCGGCCTGCGCTACCACGACGGGCAGCCGTCCATCGTGGAGGGCCTGCTGTCTCGCGGCGACCGCCGGGTCGGCAGGATCATCCGCGCGGTGTGGGAGGACGGCGGCCGCTTCGACGGCTGGAGCGAGCACTTCTCCTACGAGCGCTGGACGACCTGCGCGCAGCGGGCACTGCGCTCCGAGCCCGTGGACCTCGCCTGGTACACCGTCCGGGAGCGCGACGAGGTCGAGGTCCTCCCGTGGGACCACCTGGACGCCGGGCTCGACCGCGAGTGGCTCTGGCAGGACTGGCAGGACGCCGTCGACGAGACCGAGGTCGAGGACTGCCGCTGGACACCCTGCTACGACTGCGGCGTCTGCCCCACGATGGGCACCGAGATCCAGATCGGCCCCACGGGCAGGAAGCTGCTGCCGCTGTCGGTCGTCTGACCGTCCCCGGCCCGTGCCGCGCCCCGCCCGGGCGGCGGATGCCCGAAAAACGGCCGCGCGAACGCCCCGAACTGCGCGGCTCCCGGGTTCGCGGGGCCGCCCCCGGGCCAAAGGCCGCCGGGCGACCCGTACTCTATAGGGAGACCTATATTTCGACTCGCCACGAGTAGGAAGGACCAGAACCCTGGCACCCATGCCGGAGGGTCCGGCGCCGGCCCCCGTGACCCAGCGACTGCGCGTCCGCTACACCAAGCGGGGCAGGCTGCGGTTCACGAGCCACCGCGACATTTCCCGGGCCGTGGAACGCGCCGTCAGGCGCGCCGGGATCCCTGTCGCGTTCAGCGGCGGATTCACCCCCCACCCGAAGATCTCGTACGCGGGTGCGGCGGCGACAGGGGTGGCCAGCGAGGCCGAGTACCTCGAAATCGGGCTCACCGAGACCCGCGACCCTGCGCGGGTGCGGGCCGATCTCGACGCGGCCCTGCCCCCCGGGCTCGACATCGTCGATGTCGTGCCGGTACGGGCGGGAAGCGGCGGAGACGCGCAGCCGAAACCCGGCGCGTTCACCGATCGGCTCGAGGCGTCCGAATGGCGGATCAGGTTGGCGGGCGTGTCATCCGAGGATGCCGCCGCCGCCGTGGCCGCCTTCATGGACGCCGGGACCATCGAGGTCGAGCGCCTCACCAAGAAGGGACGACGCCGTTTCGACGTGCGCGCCGCCGTGTACTCCTGTGAGCTGGACCGGCGCGCCGCGCGAGCGGCCGATGCCCCTTGTGCGATACTTCGAATGGTTGTTCGGCATTCCACACCGGCCGTACGACCCGACGACATCCTCACCGGACTGCGCCAGGTCGCCGACCTCGCGCCGCCGTCACCCCCGCTGGTGACCAGGCTGGCGCAGGGGCCCCTTGACGCGGACACCGGTGGCCTCGCGGATCCTCTGGATCCCGACCGGGAGATCGGCCTGCCGTCCGGCGACGACGCCGAGACGGCCCGCGGCCCGCAGCGGCCGCAGCCCGGGGACCCCGCGAGCGTGGATGCCGTCAGCGCCTGACCGTGAGACCGAAGCCGTGGCAGCACGGAACCGGTCCCGCAGGGTACGGCGGGCGCACCCCCGACGACTTCGTCGTCATGGCCGGACCACGTCCGGCGGTGACGACACCGACGACTGACGGAGAGCTCTCGTGCGGCGCACCGCACCGATCCGCCCCCGGGCGGAGCGGCGCGGACGCGCCCGGGAGCCTGACGGGAGATTGCCCGGATGCGTGAGAACGAAGCCGATTCGGCCATGGCCGAAGGCACCGACAACGAGACCGCCGACCACGAGAACATCGAAACGGAGACCCCGGAGACCGAGAACGCGAACGCGGTGACGACGCGTCCCCGCCGCGTGCGGCGCCCCGCCGCTGTCTC
>NZ_SMLC01000122.1 GCF_004349245.1 Actinomadura sp. 6K520
GCCGGAGCCCGGCGGGTCGTCGGCGCTGCTCGGGGGGCCGGGGCTCAGGGGGACCGCCTCGCCCTCCGCACGAGCACGTCGCGCAGCTCGCGCACGTGCCTGCGGCTCACCGGCAGCTCGGTGTCGCCGACCAGCACGGTGCAGCGGCCCGAGTCCAGCCGCAGCTCCTTGATCGCCGACAGCGCGACCAGGTGGCTGCGGTGCACCCGGACGAACCCGGCGCCGGTCCAGCGCTCGCTCAGCGCGGCCAGCGGGATGCGGACCAGGTGGCTGCCGGAGGAGGTGTGCAGCCGCGCGTAGTCGCCCTGCGCCTCGACGTACAGCACTTCAGCGGGGGTGACGAACCGGGTCACCCCGCCCAGCTCGACGGGCATCGGCTCCGGTTCGGCCGGGTCGGCCTCCTCGTCCTCGGGCTCGTCGGTGGCCTCGATGACGCGCCTGATCGCCTCGTTCAGCCGCTCGGGCCGCACCGGTTTGAGGATGTAGTCCGTCGCCTTGATCTCGAACGCGTCGACGGCGTGGTCCTCGTAGGCGGTGACGAAGACGATCTGCGGCGGGCGGGCGAACTGCGCGAGCACGCGGCCGAGCACGGTGCCGTCCAGGCCGGGCATCCGGATGTCGAGGAACACCGCGGCGATCGGGCGCCCGTCGGCGAGGGCCCGGTCGAGCTTGCGCAGCGCGGCGGCGCCGTCCCGCGCCGTGTGGATCTCGCCGATCCGCGGATGGGCGCGCAGCAGGTGGACGAGGTCGTCCAGCGCGGGCGGCTCGTCGTCCACGGCGAGGACACGTAGGCCCACCACATCGTCCCTTCCCAGGTCGCACGGACATTCCAGTCAAAGGACGCCTATCAGTCAAGGGTTCAGGACGCGGTCACCCCCGGCCGGTACTTGGGGACGCGCACGGTCACCTTCGTGCCCGCGCCCGGCCCGGTCTCCACGGCGAGACCGTACTCCGGGCCGTACACCTGCCGCAGCCGGTCGTCGACGTTGGCGAGCCCGATCCCGGCCGCGTCGCCGTCCTCGGTCAGCGGGCGCACGTCGCCCGCGAGCAGCCGCCGGGCGTCCTCGGGCTCCATGCCGATCCCGTCGTCCTCCACGCTGATCACGCAGTCGGACCCGGCGTCTTCGGCGACGATCGTGATGAGGCCGGGCTCCGACCTGTCCTGCAGCCCGTGCCGGACGGCGTTCTCCACGAGCGGCTGCAGGCAGAGGAACGGCACGGCGACCGGCAGCACCTCGGGCGCGATCCGCAGCGTCACCCGCAGCTGCTCGCCGAACCGCGCCCGCTGGAGCAGCAGGTACCGGTCGATGGACCGCAGCTCCTCGGCGAGCGTCGTGAAGTCGCCGTGCCGCCGGAACGAGTAGCGGGTGAACCCGGCGAACTCCAGCAGCAGTTCCCGCGCCCGCTCGGGATCGGAGCGGACGAACGAGGCGATGGTGGTCAGCGAGTTGTAGATGAAGTGCGGCGAGATCTGCGCCCGCAGCGCCCGCATCTCCGCCTCCATCAGCAGCGTCCGCGAGTGGTCGAGCTCGGCCAGCTCCAGTTGCGCGTCCACCCACTGGGCCACCTCCTCGGCGGCGCGGATCAGCCCGGCGGGGGTCTCCTCCCCGTAGGCGGCGAGCGACCCGACCACGCGGTCGTCGGTGGCGAGCGGCACCACCACGACCCGCCGGATCGGGCAGTCGAGCAGGTCGCAGACGACGTCGTGCACCTGGGTCCGGCCGTTCTCCAGCGTCACCCCGGCGTGCCCCAGGACCTCCTCCGCGTGGTGCTCGTGCTCCCCGTCCCAGGCCAGCAGCCGCTCCCCGTCGGTGATCGCCAGCGCGGGGCAGTCCAGCAGGACCCGCAGGTGCCGGGCGGCCTTCTGCGCGTCCTGCTCGGTCAGCCCCGCCCGGAACGCGGGGGCGGCGCGGGACGCGGTGTGCAGCGTCTCGAACGTCGCCCGCCGCGCGGGCCCGCCCAGGTCACCGCCCCGCCCCTGCTGCCGCCGCCACCACACCAGCGCCGGAACCCACGTCACCAGCAAGGTCACGACAACGGCGATGACGACGTTCATTCCGCAAATTTATGCCGTTCATCCCACCAAAAGTGAACTGGACCTCTGGTACATGTCTGATTTGGCGGGAAGGTCATGATCATGTCATTTTGGACGGACTGACCCCACGATCTTGGCCGCTGGCCCACCGCTCCCCCGGGCGCATCCCGTCCCGGTGACCTGTTCCGGGCACTGGATCCCGGCGCCGGGCCGGACGCGCGTCCGGCTCCAGGCGGGCCCGGCCGTGAGGAGAGTGCATGCGCCGCCGCCGAAGCCTGGCCGTCCTGGCCGCCGTGGGCCTCGCCCTTCCGCTCGCCGTCGCGTTCCAGTCCCCCGCCGCCGCCGACGAACTGTCCCTGTCGAACTTCCAGCTCCGCCCGAACTCCTACGGGACGGACCTCCGCGACCGCGCCGACGCCCTTCCGCTGGTGAAGGGGACCGTCACCGACATCATGAACGACCTGAACCGGCAGGACGACGACACTCCGGTCACCGTGAACGGGGCGTGCGAGCCGAACGCCCTGCAGTCCGGCAGCTCGGTGGCGCTCGCCCGGAGCGTCTGCTTCAACGACGGCGACAACGCCACCACCCAGTGGTACCCGCAGGGCGTCACCACGGTCGCCGACATGCAGGCCGACCAGGAGTGGGGCAACGGTTACCAGCCCGTCCTGGTCAGCTGGTACGACCACAACGACAACGCCGACGGCATGGTCAAGGGCGTCCGCATCAGCTTCATGAACCCCTACACCGGCGCCTACCGGCACGTACTGCTGGTGTACCCGCGGGCCAACGGTGACTACGACACCGTCCGGGTCTCGATGGACCCGTCCAACGGCAGCTACAACAAGTCCCTGCATGCGGGCGGCATCCTCTGGTACGGCAACCACCTTTTCGTCGCCGACACCGCGCGCGGCTTCCGCATGTTCGACATGCGCCGCATCTTCGACCTCGGCGCGTCCGAGAACGGCACGACCAGCGGCGCGGACAAGGTCGGCCTGCACGGCGACACGTACCACGGCTACGGGTACCGCTACGTGATGCCGCAGGTCGGCTCCTGGACGCGGACCGCCGCGACCGGCACCAAGTGCACCAGCTCGGACGGGTCGCCGCAGTTCTCGCACGTCTCCCTCGACCGCAGCGGCACCGACCACCTGGTCTCCGGCGAGTACTGCGCCGGGGACGAGGCCGTCAACGGGCGCGTCGCGGCGTGGCCCATCGCCGGCGCATTCACCGGCGGCGAGCTGATCACCGATCCGTCCCACCGCTGGAACGCCGACGTCGCCCACAAGCTGCCGGTCAGCAACATCCAGGGCGCGACCCGGTTCAACGGCCGGTGGTACCTGAGCCGCAGCCGCGGCACCTCGACCGCCGGGACGTTCTACACGACCGCGCCCGCGACGTCGTCCACCACGACGCTGCAGGTCGCCGGTGAGAAGCAGCTCAGCATCGGCCCGGAGGACCTGTCGCACTGGCAGTCGGGCACCGACGCCTCGAACCCGGGCCTCGGCCAGTTCTGGACGGTCGGCGAGCACCCCGGCAAGCGCATGGTGTACGCCGTCCGCCCCTAGCGACCGCGCCGAAGCGGCCCGCGAGGTGCCGCCACATCCGCCGCGCCCGCGCCGCCAGGGGAAGCGCGACGTGCACGGCGGGCGGTTCCCGGTCGAGCCGGACGTGCGCGCGGCGCGGCGGCAGCGCCGACACGGTCACCGGGCCGAGCACGCCCCCGCCCTCCGGGCCGCGGACCGGGGTCGCCGCGCCGATCCCGTCGATCTGGAACAGGGTCCGCCAGTGGCCGGAGCGGACACCGGCGAGCGGGACCTCGGCGTGCCGGCGCCGCCGGTCCGGACCGATCACCAGTGGCGTGCGGACGACACGGCCGTCCCGATGCCCGAGCAGCACGCTCATGCCCGGCGGCGGGCCGGGCGACAGCACGGGCGGCGGTTCCCCCGCCACCCGCAGCCGGCCGCCCGTCCCGAAGCCGATCTCGACGTTCCGCAGGTCGGCGGGGGTGAGTTCCGCGCCCACCGCGAGGACGAGCCGCCCCCGCTCCCCCTTCGGCAACGGCAGCGGCCGGACGAGACGCCAGCGCCCCCCGGACTCGCCGAGCGCGGCCCGCGGAACGGTCATGCCACGCGGCTTGAGCACCGGGACGCCGAAGACATGCCCGCCAAGGGCCGCCTCCACGCGCACCGACCAGCGGCCGTCCGGGCACTCTGCGGGGAGGAACCGGGCGGTATGGGGGACGGTGAGCCCTTCATCGGTGCGCTCCGCGGGACCGGCCTCGCACCGCACCCGGCGCCCTGCACCGGCGGCGTCCTCCAGGACGAGGTCGAGAACGGGTGCCCCCTCGTCCACATCGCGGAACCGGACCCGGCCGCTGACCACCAGGGCGTCGCCGTCCCACGCCAGTCCAACGAGGTCATGCCGGAAGACCGGCGGCTCGTCGGTCTCGAAACACGCGTCGGGGATGGCCGCGGCGGCATCCCGGAAGAAGGGGTACTTGAGGTAGGCCCGCCCGCCTTCGAGGTGGATGCCGGGACGCTGCCCGCTCCGGTGGAACCGCAGCACCTCTGCCAGCTCCGCATCGAGATGACGCAGCAGGCAATGGGCGAGAATCCGGTGCCGCGGCTGGTAGCGCGCCAGCAGCCCGGGAGTGAGCCAGGGCTCCGTCAGTTCCCGGCACCCCTTGAGGATGGTCTCGCGCTCCTCACCGGACGAGCCCAGGTAGCGCTGCTCAAGCAGCACGAAGACCTCCAGCAGCAGGTACCGGTAGAGCAGCTTCTCCCGGATCTCGCCGGGCTCGGTGTGCTCGGCGACCAGCGCCATCGCCCGTCCCGCGATCGCGTGCACCTCGGCGGGCGCGGCACCGCCGAGCTGAGTGTTGCTCGTCCCGTCCGCCCTGGCGTCCCAGTAGTAGCAGTCGTAGTCGGCCAGGACCGACACGGCGCGGGCGTGCAGGTAGGCACCGGCGGTGAAGAGCTGGTCCTCGTGGGAGAGCACGCCCTCCACGAAGCGCAGTCCGGCGCGGTCGATCAGGGAACGGCGGAACAGCTGGAGGGAGGCCATCGACATCTGGGGGAACAGGTCGCAGTCCGGGTCGAGGACATGGGTGCGTTCGATCGTCCGGGCGAACACCCTCTTCGGCACCCTGCGTCCGCCCGTCCCGACCTGCTTGCCCAGGACGATGTCGGTGTCGTGGCGTTCGGCCATCGCCGTCATCCGTTCCAGCGCCTCGGGTCCCAGCCGGTCATCGGCGTCCAGGAAGAACACGAACCGCCCGGAGGCGCGCTCCAGGCCCCGGTTGCGCGGCGCCCCGCAGCCTCCGGAGTTGGCCTGGTGGATGACGGTCAGCCGGCCGTGGGCGCGGGCCAGCTCGTCGAGCAGCGCGCCCGTGCCGTCGGTCGACCCGTCGTCCACGACGACGACCTCGATCTCCTCTGCCGGCAGCGTCTGCGCGAACACCGACTCCAGCGCCCGACCCACGGTGTCCCGCCCGTTGTAGACCGGCATGACCACACTGACCAGCTTTTCCGCCATGTCCCTCTACCGCCCAGGTCGGACCAGGAGGCGCACTCTAAACGCCCCGGGTGAACGCCAGGCGACACGCGAACACCCACCAGGGGACACCCACCGTCCGGCATCTGAGTGTCAAAGCCCGAACGAACTTCTGATCCGAACCCCCCGGTGGTCTGCCCACTCCTCCGCGGCGGACGCCATGGCTTGGAGCCACTCCGTGCCGGGATTGCATTCAGCGTGATGGCGGTGCATACGCGTGACCGCGGCGGCGAAAGCGTCCACCGCCTCCGGAGTCGCACCTCTCCACGCCGTGCAGCCATCCGCCCATTCTTCCGCTGATCTCGCACTGTGTCCGGTGGCGATGAGCTGGACGACCAAGAGCGAGGGAGGGATGTGCGCCGCGCCTCGCGTGGGCCACGACCAGTCGACCGCCCACGTAGCCTGATCTCCTATCAGGATGTTGTCCGGATTGAGGTCTGTGTACAGCAGCGCGTCCCCTCGCAGGAGCCGGGCCGCGTCGTCGGCGAACCCGTCCCACCGGGTCTCGGGCCAGTCCCGCACGATATCCGGCAGTTCGACAAGCGCGATCCGGTTCAGGACGTCGACCACCTCAGGCACGTCGGGCGATCCCGGCGACAGGTCGGCGTGACGGGCGCGAACGGCCTCGAAGCCGAGCGCGATCCACTCCGGGCTCTCGGCCTGCCAGAGCACGGTCGGGGAGATCGGACGTACGAACGGATTGATGAGTCCTTCCCGGACCAGGGAGTCACGCCGGCCACCGGCGCGGTTCCGGACGGCCTTGACGAACCACTCCCCCTTTTCCCCCATGACCAGGGCCGTGAGGTCCGAGAGGTTTCCGCGCTCGGTCGGCTCGACGCTGACAAGGGCGCCTGTATGGGGGTGGAGGGTCGCGGCGAGTCCTGCGAGTCCGGGAAGATCACTCAACGGCTTCTCCTCAGGTGCGCGGGCTGCAGCCGCTGCCCGGATGCCCGGGGCTGCACATGCCGTCCGGGTCACAGTCGGTTATTGCCGGGACGGCGGCACGGATGGCCTCGGCGGCTTCGGTCATGGCCGCGCCGCCGAGGATAGCGGCCAGCCCAGTGGCGTGGACGTTGCCCACACTCAGCGCGGCGGACATCGGACACGGCGAAACGTCCCCCATCGGGCCGACGGCGGCCTTACCGCTGCCACACCGGCCGCACAATCCGGACAGTTCCAGCGGGCGACCACCGGCGGCCCGCCCGAACGGCCGGACGTGGTCGATGCGGAGACGGGTGACGCCGAGGCCCGCCAACTCACGGCGCGCGCGATCGGCACGCCGGGAGTCGCCGGTGTCGACGATCCCCACGAACAGCGGAACGCCGAGCTGAATGCAGCTTTGGATGTTCGCGCGGGTGCGAGCGTGGGAGGGCCGACCGGTGATCGAGTTGTGTTCGGCGGGGTCATCGGAGTAATAGGACGTGGCGATCGATACGCCATGCCGCTGGAACAGCGCCCACCATGTTCCGGGTACGTGGACGAGGTTGGTGTAGACCTCAACGGACATGCCGAGGGCGAGCGCGTGCTCGGTCAGGTCGGCAGCGTGCGGATGCATGGTCGGCTCACCGCCGATGAGCTGGAGACGCCGGACGCCGATGGCGTCCGCCTCATCGATCACCTGGATCCAGTCCTCGCAGGTCATGGTGCCGTGCGTGCCGCGAACACCGGAGTCGTTGTAGCAGTGCATGCAGGCGAGTTGACACGTGCGAGTCAGGTCCAGCCAAAGCATCCGAATGCCGGAACTCCTGACCGACGGTCGCACGTCTTCGATGGTCATCGTGACCTCCTCCAAGGCGCGTCGATGAGGTGCCGCCGTTCTCGGGGTGCGCGCCCTTACCCCGGGGCGGGTTGGATGGGCGGCGCGGCCGGGACCGGGGGGCGGGTCGGCCGGCTGCGCCGCCCGGTTCTAGGGGGCGGACGGTTCTTGGCGCGTCAGCGCGCCGAGTGCCGCCGCGATCGAGTCGGCGGCCCGCTCGGGATCGGCGGGCAGCGGCAACCCCGATGCCGGCCCAGACCGCCACTCGTAGGCGGTGCCGCCCCAGCCGACGGCGTAGGGACCGGCGTCGCGGTAGGTGACGCAGAGGCGGCGCAGCCCCGCCTCCGCGTCCAGCACGATCGCGGCGGCGACCTGGGGTGCGCGGCGGCGCACGGCCGCATGCAGGACCTCCACAGGCCCGAAGACATCTCGCATCGCACTCGGCCCCCGCGTTAGCACTGGCAGCGAGGCGCGCGGTTCAGCGCGACGGCAGACTGGAGGGAAGGCACGGCCGCACGCGGAGGCACAGCGGGCAGAAGCTTCGCCGCACCGCCATAGGCGCCGATTTCGGTCAGACGGCGACCAAGATCGGCTTGGGAGGCGGCCTCGACCAGCCGCCAACGCCCCGCACCGTCCCGCGCGACCGCCCACCAGCTACCCGTGGCCTTCCCGTACCACCAGACAACCTTCGCGGGCTCCCGTCCTCCGCCCTTAGCATCGTTCACAGGTCCGACCTCCATCGGGCCCAGGCCCCGGGACCACCGGCGTTCGCGCGCCGGCCGGGGCCGTCTTCGTGTCCTGCGACACCTTTCGCACTCCACCTGAGCGCAGTCGGCGTTAGCGTGGAAGGCGCTGTCCGCTGCCTCCCCGAGCGGGCAGCGTCAGGTAGCGGGTCAAGTTGGGACGAAGTGGGCGACGCGATGACCACCTTCGGCGACAAGCTGCGCGAACTCATGGCGGAGCGGCAGATCAGCCAACGTGCGCTGGCCGACCTTGTCCCCTGCAACGACGGCTTTCTGTCAAGGGTCGCCCGAGACCTGAAAGCCCCGTCGGAGGACATGGCCGCCCGCCTCGACGACGTGCTCGGCGCAGGCGGATCCCTGGCAGCGCTCAGACATCGGCGCACCACGTCAGCTTCCGAGGACGTTCTGGCGCTGGCCGCATGGCTGGAAGCCACCAACATCGGCGACGGCGCCGTCGGATACTTCCAGACGGCCACTCGCCGCCTGGCCTATGACTACCCCCGCCAGCCCCCACTCGCCGTCCTGCGCGAGGCACAGACGCTTCAGCGCCATGTCACGGGGGTCTTGCGCGGAGGACGACAACGTCTCACGCAGACGCAGGCTCTACTGGGCATCTCCGCTGAACTGTTCGCCCTCATCAGCCTGCTGGCTGGAGACGTGGGCCGATACCGCCTTGCCGACACCTACGGGTATGCCGCCTGGACATGTGCGCAGGAGACCGACTCCGACGCCGCCCGCGCGCTTGTGCTGTGCGCGCAGTCCAAGACCGCCCGATGGGAGGGCTTCCACGCCAACGCCGCCGACCTTGCCCGCCGCGGTTTCGAGGGTGCCCCGGCCGGTGAGCGTGGCCGGGTCCTGCTCGCCGTCTCGGAGGCCACCGCCCTGCAGTCGCGCGGCGACATCCCTGGGGCGATGGAAGCAATGCGGCGCGCGCAACAGGTCCGCGACACCGACACGGTGACTGACGAGAGCGCCGACGCCTGGAGTTGTACCCGCGCCCGGCAGGCGGCCTACGCGCTCCAGGTCGGCCTGGGCGCGCGTGACCCCAGCGCGATGCTGCGGTCGGTCGCCGAAGCAGATGACGCATGGGCCGACGGCGACCAGTGGGTGTACGGCACGTGGGCCCAGGTCCGCATCGGAGCCGCAATAGCGCACGTGATGTCCGGCGATCCCGAGGCCGCGGCCGCGGAATTGGACGAGGTCATGGCCCTTGGCTCCGAGTACAGGGTCGTAACCATCATCGGCCGACTGGCAGAGATCAGGCGGCGGCTGTGCAATAGCCGGTACAAAGGTGACTCCCGCGCCGTCGAACTGTGTGAAAAGATCCGCGCCTTCCAGGCCGGGTCGTTGGAGCACAAGGCACTGACCGCCTCGGAGGCCCCGTGAGCCCGATGCCCGACCGCATGTCCGACCACTGGTGGTGGCGCCCGGGCGTGCGGCCAGGCCGCCGCCTGCTCGTCTGGCACATCCTGCCCACCGGGCAGCCGGACGTGTGCGACCTGGTCCGCCAGTGCCAGGACAAGCTCGCCGGGCTGGACGGCCTGGACATCATCCCGGCCGAATGGCTGCACATGACCACGCAGATCGTCGGGTTCGACGATGAGATCCCCGCTGGACAGGCCGAGGCGATGACCGCAGGAGCGGCCCGCCGCCTGGCCGGCCTCGCGCCGATCGAGGTGGAGTTCGGACGGCTGTGGATGCACAGCGAGGCCGTGATGCTCGGCATCCGCCCATCACGCAGCCTTGATCCCATTCGGCAGGCGATCCGGGAGGCCACCGCCGACGCGGTGAGCGTCCACCAGCTCGATGATGAGCCGGACTGGACTCCGCACATATCCGTCGCCTACAGCAATGCCGAAGGACCCGCCAGGCCCGTCATCGACGCCCTCGACCTGCGTCCCCAGCCGGTCCCCCTCCGCGTCGCTCGGGTGCATCTGGTCTCTCAGGAAAGGGTCGGCCACCTGTACCGGTGGGAGCGGCTCACGGAAGTTGCGCTGAATAGCTGAGCAGTAGCTCGCGCACTACCCGAGGTCGGCACGGCGGGAGTCGTGCAACTCGTCCGATTCCTGTCTGCCCGTTATCCGTCGCCTTCCCGGGGCCTGGCGTCCTTGGGGCGGGCGTCGTACCCTGGCCGCGAAGTTATTGGCGTGGCGCCAATAAGGTCGCGCGAGGAGGACGGGATGAGCATCTACGAGTCCATCGGCGGAGAAGAGGCCCTGACGGCGGTGGTGGACGACCTCTACCGGCGGATACTCGCCGACGACCTGCTGAACACCTACTTCGTCGGGCTGAACGTCAACAAGGTGAAGGGGCGCCAGGTCGAGTTCTTCGGGCAGGCGCTCGGCGGGCCGATGGTCTACCAGGGCCGGGCGATGAAGGACGTCCACCTCGGGCTCGGCATCGAGCAGCGGCACTTCGACCGGGTCGCGGACCACCTGGTGGAAGCGCTTACCGCGGCGGGCGTCCCGAAGGAGACCATCGCCGAGATCGCCGCGATCGTGCTGCCGCTCGCCGACGACATCGTGGCCGGCCGGACCGCCCCCGAGACGGCCGCGGCGGAGTGAGCGTCCATGCGGAGTGAGCGGTCGAGGCGCGCCCACCGGGACCGGCGGGCGCGCCTCGGACGTCAGGGCAGGTTCAGGCCGGTGGCCAGGGTGTCGTAGTGGAGGTCGCCGTCGCCGAAGGCGAGTGACGCGGCCATGGCGTGGCGGGAGAACAGGTGCAGGTCGTGCTCCTCGGTGAAGCCGATCGCGCCGTGCACCTGGTGGCCGAGGGCGCACACGCGTTCATACGCCTCGCTCACCCACGCCTTCGCCATCGACACCTCCTGCGCCGCCTCCCGGTCCACCGACAGGAGCCAGATGGCCTCGTAGGCGATGAAGCGGGAGCCGAGCACGTCGATGGACATGTCGGCGCAGTGGTGCTGCACCGCCTGGAAGGATCCGATCGGCTTGCCGAACTGCTCCCGTTCCGTCGCGTACTCCACCGTCATGTCGAGGACGCGCTGGGCCGCGCCCACCATCTCGGCGCAGGTCGCCGCCGCGCCGAACAGCGAGATGGCGCGGGCGGCGTCCGCGCCCACCTGGTCCGTGCCCAGCGCGGCGTCGGCCGGGACGTGGACGTCCGTCAGTTCGACATGGCAGGGGCGGTCCCAGCCGACGGTGCCCAGCGGCTTGAGCGTCACCGACGAGGCGTCCACCCAGAACGCGCGGGGCTCGCCGTCCAGGTTCGCCGCCACGAGGATGTGCTCGGCCGAAGCGGCGAACGGGACGAACGTGGCGGTGCCGTTCAGGACGTGGCCGTCGCCGTCGCGGGACGCCACCGGCCCGTCCCCGGGACGGTCCCAGGGCAGCGGCGCGGCGGTCACGATCCGGCCCTCCGAGATCGCGCCCAGCCACCGCTCCTTCTGCCCGGCCGTGCCGAAACGGGCCACCGGCATCCCGCAGCACGCCACCGACGCGAGCAGCGGGCTCGGGACCTGCGCGTAGCCGAGCTGCTCGAACAGCAGGGACACGTCCAGGAAGTCGCCGCCGACGCCGCCGTGCTCCTCGGGGAACGCGAGGCCCGGCCAGCCGAGCTCGACCATCTCCTTCCAGAGGGCGGGCGAGTGGCCGGCGGGGTCGCCGTCCATCGCCCGCGCCCCGGCGGTCGGCGCCCGCGCCTCCAGCAGCTCGCGGGCGGTGTCGGCGATGAGCTCCTGGTCCTCGGTGCGGCCCAGGTTCATGACGGCGGGATCTTGTCGGAGCGGACCCACACCCCCGGCCGTTCCTCCCAGAACAGCTGGACGAGCACGCCGCCGGTGTGCTTCGGATGGATGAACGTGTGCTTCCAGGCGGCGCCGTCGGTGACGCCCTCCTCGTCGTCGAAGGTGGGGACGTCGTTCCGCTCGCACGCCGCGAGCGCCGCGTCCCAGTCGGCGACCTCGAACGTCACGTGGTGGGCGGCCGGGCCGCTGCGCTCCAGGAAGCGGTCGATGAACGAGTCCTCCCCGCGCCCGGTGATGACCTCCCAGCAGATCGAGGAGCCGGGGATGTTCAGCACCAGGTCGGCCATGTCGGGGTGCTCGTCGTCCGGTGTCCGCCACACCTGCACGAACCCGGCGAGGTCGCGGTACCAGCGGGCCAGCTCGTCGCGGTCGTGGAACGCCTGGCAGACGTGGTCGAGCGCCACGATGCCGAGCGACGGGCCGTTCGGCTCGGCCGGTTTCACGGCGTTGTCGCCCGAGTCGCCGCACATGTCGAGGCTGCCGGGGCCGCGCAGCCGGAACAGGATGCCGGGGCCGTGCTCGGGCGGGCTCAGCGACGCCTCCAGCCACCGGCCCTGCGGCCCGTCGGCCGGCTTGACGCCGCGCCCCTCCAGCTCCGCGCGGGCGGCGTCCAGGTCCGGCACCTCGGCGCCGACGTGGTGCAGCCCGGGACGGCCGTTGTGCTCGTCCAGCCAGGTCTGCAGCGGCGAGCCGGCACCGGCGGGCGCGACCACCTCCCACGCCTGCCCCCGGCTCCCGGGGATCTCCAGCCGGGCGCCGCGCACACCCTCGGCGGGGTTGTCCCACCTCCGGACGCAGCGGAACCCGAACAGCCCCTCCAGCAGCCCGACCTGCGCGTCGAGGTCGGTCGCCACCTGCGCGACATGATCGATGCGGTAGATCTGCACGGGTCCTCCTAGCTCGGGTGGGGCTCGATCCAGTCGTAGCCGTACGTGACCAGTTCCTTGACGAGGCGCAGGTTGTAGCGGTTCATCGCCGCGATCCGCTCGGCCAGCTCACCGACCCGCTTGTCGAACTCGTCCGCCGGGTACACGTCGTTGACCAGGCCCAGCCGCAGCGCCCGGTCGGCGTCGATGCGCGCGCCGGTGAACAGCAGCTCCTTCGCGCGGGCCTTGCCGATCCGCTCCGGCAGCCGCTTCACCCCGCCCCAGCCGGGCGCGGACCCGCCGAACTCGGGCTGGTCGGGGTCGCCGTCCTCGGTCATCTTCGGCCGGTACGGCGGGCGCGCCGACAGGGTGATCTCGACCAGCCCCATCTTGGCGTTGTCGGCGGCGACGATGAAGTCGGCGGCGAGTGCCAGCTCCAGGCCGCCGCCCACGGCGTACCCGTGCACGGCCGCGATCACCGGGACCGACGTCCGCTCCATCATCGCGAACGTCTTCTCGCCCAGCCGGCCCTGCTCGACCCGCTCGCGCGGCGTGAGCTTCTCCGACCACGCGAGGTCCATCCCGGCGCAGAACGCGCGCTCCCCGGCGCCGCGCAGCACCACGACGCAGACGTCCTCGTCGTCGTCGACGCGGGTGAAGATGTCGCGCAGCTCCGTCATCGTCGTCGGTGTCAGCGCGTTGAGCTTGTCCGGCCGGTTCAGCGTCAGCCAGGCGACCCTCTCCTCGATTCGCAGGTCGACGGTCTCGTAGGCGTTCTCGTCGGGCATACGGTTTCGCTCCTCCTCGATCGGACGATCAACCGCGGGGCAGGCGCAGCCCCCGGGTGGCGATGACGTTGCGCTGGATCTCGGTGGTGCCGCCGAGGAAGGTGGAGGCCACCGAGTCCCGGCGCATGTGCGTGAACAGGGCGCCGAGCGGAGCGCCCTCGCGCTCCCACAGGGCGGCGGACCGCCCGAACGCCCGCGCGCCGGTACGGGCGAGCCGCTGGTGCAGTTCGGCGCCGAACAGCTGGTTGATGGACGCCTCGAAGTCGGGCTCCTCGCCCGCCGCCTGCCGCGACACCGTGTAGCGGGCCAGGTTGTACAGCACCCGGATCTCGGTCTGCCGGCGCGCGATCTCCTGGCGCAGCGCCGGGCTCGTCCGGCCGAACCGCGCGCCCTCCGGGGACCGCAGGTAGCCGACCAGCTCGGCGAGCGCCTGCTCGTACTTGATCGTGGCGCCGATCCCGGCCCGCTCGAAGCCCAGCGCGGACATCGCGACGTACCAGCCCCGGTTCTCCTCGCCGACGCGGTCCGCCACCGGCACCCGGACGCCCTCGAAGAAGATCTCGCAGAACGGCGCCGCGCCCCGGATGTCGGTGATGGGACGGATCGTCATCCCCGGCGCGTCCGCCTTGACCAGCAGGAACGTGATGCCGCGGTGCGGCCGCTCGGCGTCGGGGTCGGTGCGCACCAGGACGAACAGCCAGTCGGCGTACTGGCCCAGGGACGTCCACACCTTCTGGCCGTCCACCACGTACTCGTCGCCGTCCCGCACGGCGCGGGTGCGCAGCGACGCCAGGTCGGAGCCGGAGCCCGGTTCGGAGAACCCCTGCGCCCACGTCGCCTCGCCCTTCGCGATCGCGGGCAGGTGCCTGGCCTTCTGCTCCTCCGTGCCGTGCACGAGCAGCGTCGGGCCGAGGAGGAACGCGCCGATGCCGTTCACGGTCGGCACCCGCGCCCGCATCATCTCCTCGTGCAGGATGAACTCCTCCATGGCCGACAGGCCCGCGCCACCGTACTCCTCGGGCCAGTGCGGCGCGATCCAGCCCCGCTCGGCGAGGGCCGCCGCCCACGCCCGCGCGCCCTCGCGGCGCGCCGGGTCGTCGGCGACGCGGTCGACGGGCCAGTTGTAGCCCGCGACGTCCTCCGGTTCGAGGCTCTGCTCCTCGTCGCCCGCCGGACGGTACGACGCGGGGAACCGCTCCTTGATGAACGCCCGCGCCGCCTCGCGGAACGCGGCCTCCTCCGGCGTGTCGTCCCAGTTCACCGGCCCCTCGCCTCCCGGTCCCACGTGGTGTCGGTGATGCCGCGCTCGCCCTGCGCCCGCAGCTGGTACTTGGCGACCTTGTCGGTCGGCGTGCGGGGCAGCGCGTCCACGAACTCGACGTAGCGCGGCACCATCGACCGCGGCAGCCGCTCCTCGCAGTAGGCGATCAGCTCCGCGGGCTCCATGCCGGTGTCCGGCTGCACCACGATCGACACCTTGATGTCCTCGTCCTCCAGCTCCGAGGGCACGCCGATGGCGGCGCACTCCAGCACCGCCGGATGCTGGTTGATCTCGGTCTCCAGGTCGAAGGCCGAGATGTTCTCACCACGCCGGCGGATCGCGTCCTTCATCCGGTCCAGGAAGTAGAAGTAGCCGTCGTCATCGCGCCATACCCGGTCTCCGGTGTGGAACCACATGTTCCGGAAGCAGCGGGTGGTCGCCTCCCAGTTGCCGTAGTACCCGGTCGTCAGCACGAACGGCTGCTTCGGCCGCAGCACCAGCTCGCCCGGCTCCCCCGGGCCCACCTCCCGGTCGTACTCGTCCACCACCGCGACCTGGAACCGCTCCTCGTGGGCCCGGCCGCACGAACCCGTCCGCCACTCCCCGTACGGGCTGCCCGTCGCGATGCCCGCCTCGGTGCTCGTATAGGTCTCCACCGACCGGACCCCGAAACGCTCCCGCAGCGGCTCGTCCAGGCTCGACTTGCCCATGTAGAAGGTCTCCAGCCGGTGGTCGCGGTCCCGCGGCGTCGGCGGCCGGTTCAGCAGGATGGGGATCATCGAGAACACGCTCATGCACACCTGGGCGTCGAAGCGGCGCACGTCGTCCCAGAACCGCGACGCGCTGAACCGCTCCACGATCGCGATCGAGCCGCCGCCGAGCAGCGCGGACAGCATCCCGTCCCACAGCGCGGCGGCGTGGAACAGCGGCAGCGGGCAGTAGATCGTCTTGCCCCACCGGTCGAGGAAGTCCAGCGAGTCGTAGGCGCAGGTCAGCGCCAGCGCGTGCGGGACCATCGCGCCCTTGGACGGCCCGGTCGTCCCCGACGTGTACATGATCGCCTGCATGTCGGCGAACCCGACCGGCACCTCGACGCGCCCGTCGCCGTCCTCCGGCAGGGCCGACAGGTCCCGCGCGGGCTTGCCGAGCCGGTCCAGCAGCACCTCGTTCGCGGCGGCGTCCCGCACGATGACCCCGCCCAGCTTCGGCAGCCGCTCCGCGAGCTCCACAATCCGCTCCGCGTAGGGGCCGTCGATGATGAGCCGGGTCGAGTCGGAGCTGTCCAGGACGTGCCGCAGCAGCTCCCCGCGGTACGCGATGTTGATCGGCACGGCGACCGCGCCGAGCCGCGCCAGCGCGAAGACGAGATGCACGAAGTCGGCGCAGTTGGGAAGCATCAGCCCCACGTGGTCGCCGCGGCCGATCCCGGCGCCCGCCAGCCTGCGGGCCATCCGGTCGGCGGCCGCGTCGACCTCGCCGTAGGTGACCTCGCCGTCCCGGAACTTGAGAAACGTCTGCCTTCGGTGAACCTGCGCCTGCGACCGGAGAACGTCCCCCAGGACGAAGCTCTCCAGCATCTCCTTGCGCATCCGGACCTCCGCTTTCGCCGCGTGCGTCGTCGTAGGTGGCGTGCGTCGTGGTAGGTGGCCTGCGTCGGTGACGGTGTTTCGGTCAGGTGCGGTCGGCCTGCAGCGATCCGCAACCGGACATTGCCTTAATCAGAGGAACACGAAACCCTATATGCGGCAACAGTGCCCGAAAGGGAACATCTCTGTTCTAGTAGTGACATAGCGCGACAGAAGCGACGAGTGTGACGGATACCACACACTCCAGTCTTCCCGGTTTCGGCCACCCAACGCCATCACCGCCAACCCGACCGAATTCCGGAGCCCGCTCCTGGCGTGAAATTAGCGATGATGGTCGTTTCTGCCACTTGGGTGGTGTCCGCGCGGGCGTGATGGTGGGGGCATGGACGACTTCTCCCTCGGACGAGCCTCCTTCGACCCGCCCGGCCAGGAGGCGGACGCGGTGTGGCGGCACGTCGCCGGACTACTCGCCGGCGAACGCGAGAGCCTCCCCGGGCGGAGCGTGAGCCCACCGGTCGACGTCGGCGCGCTGCGCGCCGCGATCGAGGCGTACGACTTCGAGCGTCCGGTGGCGCCCCACGCGGCGATCGAGGAGGTCGCGGACCTGCTGCGCGAGGCGACCGTCCACACCACGCATCCCCGGTACTTCGGGCTGTTCAACCCGACGCCGACCCTCATGGGGGTCGTCGGCGAGACCCTCGCCGCCGCGTTCAACCCGCAGCTCGCGGCCTGGTCGCACGCGCCCGCGGCGGCGGAGATCGAGGCGCACCTCCTGCGCTTCCTGGGCGGACGGCTCGGCTACCCGCCCGAGCGGGTGGCCGGGTCGTTCACCAGCGGCGGCGCGGAGGCCAACATGACCGGCGTCCTGCTGGCGCTCACCCGGGCATGGCCGGACTACGGCACCGAGGGCCTGCGGGCGCTGCCCGGCCGCCCGGTCATGTACGCGTCGGCGGAGAGCCACCTGGCCTGGCTGAAGATCGCGCACGCGACCGGCATCGGACGCGGCGCCGTCCGCCTCGTCCCCACCACGGACCTGCGGATGGACGTCCCGCACCTCGCCCGCCGGATCGCCGCCGACCGCGCGGCCGGCGACCTGCCGTTCCTCGTGGTCGCGACGGCCGGGACCACGGCCGCCGGGGCGATCGACCCGCTGCACGACCTCGCGGACCTGTGCGGCGACCTGGGCCTGTGGCTGCACGCGGACGCCGCCTACGGGGGCGCGGCGGCCCTGTCCGACCGGCTCCGCCCCGCGCTGTCCGGCATCGAGCGCGCCGGCTCGGTCACGGTGGACGCGCACAAGTGGCTGAGCGTCCCGATGGGCGCCGGCGCGCTGCTGACCACCGACGCCGAAGGGCTCGCGGAGACGTTCCGGGTCACCACGTCCTACATGCCCGCCGGCGTCCCCGACACCGTGGACCCGTACACGTCCGGCCAGCAGTGGTCGCGCCGGTTCATGGGGCTGAAGCTGTTCCTCAGCCTCGCCGTCGCGGGCCGCTCCGGGTACGCCGAGCAGCTCGACCGCGACGCCGCCCTCGCCGGCGAGCTGCGCGGGAGGCTCGCCGCGGACGGCTGGGACGTCGTCAACGACACCCCGCTTCCCGTCGTCTGCTTCGCCGACCCGGGCGACGGCACGTGGGAGCACCACGAGGGCCTCGCCCACCGGGTCGTCCAGGGCGGGCGCGCGTGGATCAGTCCCGTCCGGCTGGACGGGCGTGCCGCCCTCCGCGCCTGCGTCATCAGCCACCGCACCACGTCCGCGGACGTCGCCGGCCTCGTCCGGGCGGTGAACGACGCACGAAAACTCACGACATGACAGCCGGGTCGCGCACAGAACCGCCGGTCGAGAACGAATTACTCTGGCGTGGATGTGACATGTGGTTCTTTGGGCACGATCTAGAGCCATGGAGATCAAACCCCCGCCGGGCGGGCGCGACGACGGCGGTTTCCCCGTCTCCCTGGACAAGAAGCCGGGGCGGGCGCGCACCGACTGGATCGTCTACGGCGTCACCGCGGTCCTGGCCACCGCCTTCGTGGTCTGGGGCACGGTCTGGACCGACAACCTGAGCGCGACGGCGAAGTCCGCGCTGGACTGGCTGCTCACGAACGTGGGCTGGCTCCTCGTCCTCGCCGCGACCGGTTTCGTCATCTTCTCGCTGTGGCTGGCCCTGAGCAGGTACGGCCGGATCCCGCTCGGCCAGGAGGACGACGAGCCCGAGTTCCGCACCGTCTCCTGGGTCGCGATGATGTTCAGCGCGGGCATGGGCATCGGCCTGATGTTCTTCGGCGCCGCCGAACCCCTGATGCACTACGTCGAGCCGCCCCCCGGCACCGACCCGGCGCAGAGCGAGCAGGCGATCGAGACCGCCATGGCGACCACGATGTTCCACTGGACGCTGCATCCGTGGTCGATCTACGCCGTCCTCGGGCTGGCGATCGGGTACGGGCACTACCGCCGCGGCCGCAGCCAGCTGATCAGCGCGGCGTTCACCCCGCTGTTCGGCCGCCGCCGCGCCGAGGGCCCCGCCAGCAAGCTCATCGACAGCCTGGCCCTGTTCGCGACCCTGTTCGGCTCGGCCGCCTCCCTCGGCATCGGCGCGCTGCAGATCCGCACCGGGATGCAGGAGGCCGGCTGGATCGAGACCCTCGGCACCACCGTCCTCGTGCTCATCATCGTGGTCCTGACGATCTGCTTCGTCATCTCCGCCGTCTCCGGCATCGCCCGCGGCATCCAGTGGCTGTCCAACACCAACATGGTGCTGGCGGCCCTGCTGGCCCTGTTCGTGTTCGTGGCGGGCCCGACGGTGTTCATGCTGGAACTGCTGCCGACCTCGCTCGGCGTCTACATCCAGGACTTCGGCGAGATGGCCTCCCGCTCGGGGGCCACGGGCGGCGAGGAGATGGACACCTACCTGTCCAGCTGGACGATCTTCTACTGGGCGTGGTGGATCTCCTGGTCCCCGTTCGTCGGCATGTTCCTGGCCCGGATCAGCCGCGGCCGCACCATCCGCCAGTTCGTCGCCGGCGTGATCCTCGTGCCGAGCGTGGTCAGCCTGGTCTGGTTCGCGATCTTCGGCGGGGCGGCCATCTCCCAGCAGCGCGAGGGCCTCGACCCGTTCGGCAAGGGAACGGAAGAGGAGATCACCTTCAACATGCTGGGCAACCTCCCGTGGGAGGCGATCACCGCGATCCTCGTGATGGTCCTCGTCGCCATCTTCTTCGTGTCCGGCGCGGACGCCGCGTCGATCGTCATGGGCACCCTCTCCCAGCACGGCTCGACCAACCCGTCGCGCTGGATCGTCATCTTCTGGGGCGCCATGACCGGAGCCGTCGCCGCGATCATGCTCGTGATCGGCGGCGACGAGGCGTTGAACGGCATCCAGAACATCACCTTCATCGGCGCGCTGCCGTTCACGCTCGTGCTGATCCTGCTCTGCTTCTCCCTCGCCAAGGACGTCCGCAGCGACCCCATGATGCAACGCCAGCACAAGGGCGCCGAGGTCCTGGAGGACGCCGTGGTGGCCGGCACCGAACGCCACCGCGGCGAGTTCGAACTGGTGACCAAACCCTCGACCGACGACACCCCGCCCGGCACCCCGCGCGGAACCGCCTGACCCGGCGGCCTGTGCCGTCCTCAGTGGCGCAAAGGGCCGGTGCGGGTCAGACGACGGGGCGGCCGGCCTTCACCCGGCGGCGGAAGTCGCGGAGGTAGAAGTTGAAGGGGAACAGGCGGGCCGGGGCCGGCAGGACGCTGTTGGCGCGGCCCAGCAGGCGGGTGTAGCGGTCGAAGCGGCGCTGGTCGCGGGGCGTCCACGGGTAGCCGAGTTCGTCGCGGAACCGCTGCGGGAGGAAGCCGAGGGTCACGAAGGTGTGGTGGCGGCCGAACAACAGGGGGACCGGGGCGGGCAGGAAGCGCAGTTCGGTCAGGTCGCGCAGGTACCGGCGGGTGACGTCGTCCATCTCGATCTTCTGCAGGCCGTCCTGCCAGTACTCCTCGAAGGCATCCCGGTCCACCGGCCACATGTCCGGCTTGACCTGCAGGGTCGTGCCGAGGCGGGAACCGTACCGGTACAGCTCTTCGGCGAGTTCGGGGGACGGCTTCCCGTAAAGGACATCGTGGATGATCTCGACGCCCTGGTAGAGGCACGCGGCGACCCAGAGCTGGAGCTCGGGGTCGAAGGCGTTGTAGGGGACGGGTTCCTTCGAGCGGACCTGCCGATGGGCGCGGTTGACCTCCTGGCGCAGCACCTTGCGTTCCTCGTCGGTGCCGAGCAGCGCGACGGCGATGTAGGTGAGGGTCGTGCGGGTCCGCTTGACCGGGTGCTTGTCGACGCGGCCGCTGTCGACCTTGCTGTTGGCGACCCCGTGCCCGACGGGCAGCCGGGCGAGCTGCATGACGACGTTCGCGGCGGCGGCGGCGAGGGCGAGGCCGCTGATGGAGTCCCGGACGGTCTTCGGGGGGATCTCCTCCAGTGTCACGGTCATCCGGCCCTCACTTCGATGAGACATAGAGGCTAATTTCGTCTCACTGTGCCATCGTAAGTGAGTACTTGCAAGGGCGTCCGGGCGTGGGCGGGCTCACATGTATCACGCATAAGGGTCCTCGTGGGCCAGGACCCGGGTCGCGAACGTCTTCAGCGTCTCCAGGGTGCGGCGGAAGGGCAGCGGCCCGTAGGAGACGCGGGCGACGCCCGCGGCGGCCAGGTCCGCGAGGGACGAGCCGGGGAACTGGTTGGCGTTGACGGGCCCCGGCAGGCCCTTGACCAGGGCCGGGACGGCGTCCATCGGCGCCGTGATCGGATAGACGCAGTCGGCGCCCGCCGCCAGGTACCGGCGGCCCCGGGCGATCGCGGCGTCCAGCGGGTCCGCGGCCCGGTTGAGGAACGTGTCGATCCGGGCGTTGATCACCAGGGCGTCGCCCGCCGCCTCCCGGACCGCGGCGAGGAACTCGGCCTGCGCCTCCGGCTCGGCGAGCTCCCCGGCGTAGGTGTCCTCCAGGTTGCAGCCGGCGGCGCCGATGCCGAGGAGCCGTTCGACCAGCTCGGCGGGCTGCAGCGCGTACCCGGCCTCGGCGTCCACGGTCACCGGGACGGAGGCGGCGCGGATGACGCGTCCGGCGGCGGCGAACATCTCCTCGGCGGGCGCGCCCTCGTGGTCCGGGTAGCCGAGCATGGCGGAGACGGCGGCGCTCGCGGTGGCGAGCGCCGGGAATCCGGCCTCCTGGACGGTGGTGGCGCTCGCGGCGTCCCACACGTTCGGCAGCAGCAGCGGGTCGCCGGGACGGTGCAGCTCACGAAGGCGGCGGGCGTTCTCGGTCATGGTGGTCTCCTTCCCCGTCTCCGACATGACGGAGCGGATCCCCGGATTGTGACACCCGTTCCGGCCGGCGGTGGCCTGGGTTAGCGTTCGAAGTGATCAAGTACGACGAGGGAGGGCGCATGCTGCCGTGGTCCGCCGAGTTCGCCGGACGCCTGGAAGAGCACGTCATCAGCAGCGAGCTGCTGCGCGAGAACCCGCTGAAGGATCCGCACGAGCGTCCGGTCCTGGTGTACGTCCCACCGGGCTACGACGACGAGCCGGAACGCCGCTACCCCAGCGTGTACGTCATCACCGGATTCACCGGGCACGTGGGCATCTGGCGCAACCGGACGCCCTACCGCCAGCCGTTCCCCGAGACGGCCGACGCCGTGTTCGCCTCGGGTGAGGCCCCGCCCGCGATCGTGGTGTTCGTGGACGCGTGGACCGCGCACGGCGGCAGCCAGTACGTCGACTCCCCCGGTACGGGCCGCTACCACTCCTACATCTGCGACGAGGTCGTCCCCTGGGTGGACGGGCGTTACCGCACGCTCGACGCGCCCGAGCACCGGGCCATCAGCGGCAAGTCCAGCGGCGGCTACGGCGCGATGATCACGCCGATGCTGCGTCCCGACCTGTTCGGGGCGCTCGCGACCCACGCGGGCGACGCCCTGTTCGAGTACTGCTACCTGACCGAGTTCCCCAAGTGCGTCCGGCATCTGCGCAAGTACGGCGGCGACATCTGGCGGTGGTGGGACGACTTCAACGGGCGCGTGGCGTTCACCAAGCCCGAGGACATGGAACTGCTCAACATCCTCGGCATGGCGGTCTGCTACTCCGCGCGTGACGACGGCACGCCGGAACTGCCGTTCGACCCGGTCAACGGCGTCCTCCGGCAGGACGTGTGGGACCGCTGGCTGGCGTGGGACCCGGTGCGCATGGTGCCGGCCCACGCCGAGGCGATGCGCTCGCAGCGGGCGATCTGGATTGACGGCGGGACACGCGACGAGTGGTTCCTGGACGTGGGCGCGCAGGCGTTCCACCAGGCCCTCCTCGACGCGGGCGTGCGGGAGGACGTGATCCACTTCGAGCTGTTCGACGCGGGGCACGGCGGCATCGACTACCGGTACCCGCTCGCCCTCTCCTGGCTCTGCCGCATGATCTCCCCCTGACCCCGGAGGGCGATGGCGGACGCCCATCCCCCGACGAAGGTTCCCGACCGAACGGGCCGGGCCGGCCCGACCGGCCCGGCCCGTTCGCGCTGGCCGAACCCCCTTTTCCGAGTTTTCATTCAAAGCCCCCGGCGAACTGAAAATCCAATATGAATTGTAATTATTGACTCTTTTCACAACTGGGAGTGCACTTCGGGCAGCTCATCCGGATGAGCTCCCCACCCACCACACCCCCAGCCGGACGGACGACGGACCCGCGGAGCACTCCCACAAGGACCTCCACGGCCCCGCCCCGGGACCCCTGGCCGGCACGGTCGACTTCGCCGGGCGGGCCGAGGTCGACGCCGCGGTCGCCGCCGCCAGGGCCGCGTTCCCCGGCTGGCGGGACGCCTCGCTCTC
>NZ_SMLC01000123.1 GCF_004349245.1 Actinomadura sp. 6K520
GGTGTGGTGAGGGTGGGGTGTGGGCTGGTTTCGATGTAGGTGGTGTGGCCTTGGTCGGCCAGGTGGGTGATGGTGGGGTGGAAGTGGACGGTGTTGCGGATGTTGTCGTGCCAGTAGCGGGCGTGGAGTTCGGTGCCGTTGATGGGTTGTCCGGTGACGGTGGAGTACATGGCCGTTGTGGCGGCTTGGGGGGTGATGCCGGTGGCGGCGGTGGTGATGTGGTCGGTGATGGTGTCGATGGCGGGGCTGTGTGAGGCGTAGTCGACGTCGATGCGGCGGGTTTTGATCTGCCGCTGCTCGCATTGTTGGAGCAGGGTGGTGATGGCGTTGTGGGGTCCGGCGACGATGGTGGTGGCGGGTCCGTTGACCGCGGCGATGGTGACGGTGTCGGGCAGCAGGTCGGCCAGGTCGGTGGGGGTGGTGTGGACGGCGGCCATGGTGCCGGTTCCGGCCAGTGCGGTCAGTGCGCGGCTGCGCAGGGCGACGAGTTGGGCGGCGTCGTGCAGGGTGAGGGCGCCGGCGGTGTAGGCGGCGGCGATCTCGCCTTGGGAGTGCCCGATCACGGCGTCGGGTTCGACACCCAGGGACCGCCATAGGTGGGCCAGGCCGGTCATGACGGCGAACAGTGCGGGTTGGACGACGTCGACCCGGTCCAGCGACGCCGCATCCTGGCCGGTGGTGAGGAGGTCGGTGAGGGACCAGTCCACGTGCGGCGAGAGTGCTTGTTCGCAGGCGTGGATGTGGTCGCGGAAGACCGGGCTGGTGGACATGAGTTCGGCGCCCATCCCGGCCCACTGTGATCCTTGGCCGGGGAACACGAACACCGTTTTGCCGTCCGCATCGCCGGGAGAGGCGTGGCCGGTGACCACGGCCGGGTGCGGCTCTCCGGCCGCCAAAGCCTCTAGCCCCTCGCGCACGGTGGCGTCGTCGCCGACGATGACGGCGCGGTGGTCCAGGGTGGAGCGGGTGGTGGCCAGCGCCCAGGCCACTTCACCGGGGTCCAGGTCGGGGTGGGCGTCCAGATGTTCGGCTAGGCGCTTCGCCTGTGCGGTAAGACCCGCCTCGGTCTTCGCCGACAGCAACCATGGCACCGCCGAGGCTCGTTCACCTGCCGGTGGCCGTTGCCGGTCGACGTCGGCGTCCGGAGAAACGGCCTGCTCGACGAGCACATGGGCGTTGGTGCCGCTGATCCCGAAGGAGGAGATCCCCGCGCGCCGCGGCCGTCCGGTCTCCGGCCATTCGACCTGCTCGGTGAGCAGGCGCACCGCTCCCGCCGACCAGTCGACATGCGGGGTCGGCTCGTCGACGTGCAGCGTCCGCGGCAGCACACCATGCCGCATCGCCTCGACCATCTTGATCAGGCCCGCTACGCCCGCGGCGGCCTGCGTATGCCCGATGTTCGACTTGACCGAGCCGAGCCACAGCGGCCGGTCGCCGGGACGCTGCCGCCCGTAGGTCGCGATCAGTGCCTGCGCCTCGATCGGGTCGCCCAGCGTCGTGCCGGTCCCGTGCGCCTCGACCGCGTCGATGTCCCCCGGCCCCAGACCTGCACCGGCGAGGGCCTGCTCGATCACCCGCCGCTGGGACGGCCCGTTGGGTGCCGTGAGGCCGTTGCTGGCGCCGTCCTGGTTGACCGCCGAGCCCCGTATCACCGCGAGCACCGGGTGGCCGTTGCGCTGCGCGTCCGACAGCCTCTCCACCAGCACGAGGCCGGCGCCCTCGCCCCAGCCGGTGCCGTCGGCCGCCGCCGCGAACGCCTTGCAGCGGCCGTCGGGGGCCAGGCCCCGCTGCCGGGAGAACTCGGTGAACAGCCCCGGGGACGACAGGACCGTCGCCCCGCCTGCCAGTGCCAGCGAGCACTCGCCGCGCCGCAGGGACTGGCAGGCCAGGTGCAGCGCCACCAGCGAGGACGAGCAGGCCGTGTCGATCGTGAGCGCGGGCCCCTCCAGCCCGAACACGTAGGAGAGGCGGCCCGACGCCACGCTCGGTGTGACACCCGTGGAGAGATAGCCCTCGATGTCCTCCCCGGCCTCCGACAGATGCGGCCCGTACTCCTGGTAGGTCGCGCCGACGAACACGCCGGTCCGGGTGCCCCACACCGACGCCGGGGCCATCCCGGCACGCTCGAACGCCTCCCAGGCCGTCTCCAGCAGCAGGCGCTGCTGCGGGTCCATGGCCAGCGCCTCACGCGGTGAGATCCCGAACAGTTCGGCGTCGAAGCCGGGCGCCGCGCCGACGAAACCGCCCTCGCGGACATAGGAGGTGCCGGGAACATCGGGATCCTGGTGGTAGATCCGTTCCAGGTCCCAGCCCCGGTCGGTGGGGAACGCGGTGACAGCGTCCCGGCCTTCGGCCACCAGGTGCCACAGACCCTCCGGCGAGGCGGCGCCGCCGGGAAAGCGGCACGCCATGCTCACGATGGCGATCGGCTCGCGGTCCCGGTCCTCCGCTTCGCGCAGGCGCTGCCGGGTGCTCTGGAGCTCGGCCGTCGCCCGCCTGAGATAGTCGCGGAACCTGTCGTCGTTCTCCATCGAGCACCAACCAATCTGGAGGGGGTCGCGATCCGGGCGTCCGCGTCAGGCCTGTCCGAGCTCTCTGTCCAGGACGGCGAACAGCTCGCTGTCGGTGACCGCTTCGAGGTCGACGGCGGGTTCGGCCGGCTCCCCGGCACGGCGGGAGTCCCGCCATGCGCGCAGCAGCGTCTCCAACCTCGCCGTGATCGCGGCGGGGGTGTCGTCGCCGTCCGCGAGCGCCGCCAGCGTCGTCTCCAGCCGGTCGATCTCCGCCAGCGCGGCTCCGACCCCGTCGTCGTGCCCCAGGTCCAGCAGCCCGAGCAGATGGTCGGCGACCGCCCGCGGCGAGGGATGGTCGTAGACCAGGGTCACCGGCAGCCGCAGCCCGGTTTCGGCGTTGAGCGCGTTGCGCAGTTCCACCGCCGCCAGCGAGGTGAACCCGAGCTGCTGGAACGCCCGGTCCGGCGGCACCGCGCCGGTCCGGTCGTGCCCGAGCACCCGGGCCGCCTGCGCCCGCACGACCTCCTGGAGCGCCGGGCCGCGCTCGTGGACGGGCAGGCTCGCCAGGCGCCGCGGCAGCGACGACACGGCCGCGCGGCGCGCGGGGACCCGGACCAGGCCGCGCAGGACCGGCGGGAGCCCGCCGGCGACCGCCTGGCCGCGCAGCGCCGCGAAGTCCAGCCGGACCGGCAGAACCTGCGGCGCGTCGACCGCCAGCGCCGAGTCCAGCAGTGCCAGGCCCTCCGCCGGGGCCAGCGGGCGGGTGCCGAGGCGGCGCAGCCGCCGCCGCTCGCCCTCGTCCATGCGGTCCGCCATCCCGCCGGCCTCCGTCCACGGACCCCAGGCCAGCGACCGCGCGGGCAGGCCGAGGGCCGCGCGGTACCGGGCCAGCTGGTCGAGGAAGGTGTTGGCCGCCGCGTAGTTGGCCTGGCCCGGCCCGCCCAGGGATCCCGCCGCCGACGAGAACAGCACGAACGCCGACAGGGCCGCGTCCCGGGTCAGCTCGTGCAGGTTCCACGCCGCGTCCACCTTGGGGCGCAGCACCGCCTCCAACCGGCCGGGTGTGAGGGACGCCAGCACCCCGTCGTCCAGGACACCGGCCGCGTGGACGACCCCGCGGAGCGGACGCTCGTCCGGGATGTCCGCCAGCGCGGCGGCGAGTGCGCCGCGGTCGGCGGCGTCGCTCGCGACCACGCTCACCCGCGCGCCGCGGCCGGCGAGCTCCGCGCGGAGCGCGCCGGCCCCCGGGGTCTCCGCTCCCCGCCGGCTGAGCAGCACCAGGTTCCGGACGCCGTGCCCGGCCACCAGATGCGCCGCCACCAGGGCGCCCAGCCCGCTCGTGCCGCCGGTGATCAGAACCGTGCCGTCCGGGTCCCACCGCATCCCGGGCCGGTCGGCGCCGGACGCCGACGCGAGACGGGGCACCAGGACCGCGCCGTCGCGGATGGCCAGCTCGGGCTCGCCGGCTCGCCGCAGCGCCTCGGGCACGTCCGCGTACGAGGCGGCCGCCGCATCCAGGTGCACCAGCGCGAACCGCCCGGGGTTCTCCGCCTCGGCCGCCCGCACCAGCCCGCACACCGGCGCCTGCGCCGGATCCGCGGTCTCCGCCACCCCGCGCGTGACGATCGCCAGCCGCGATGCCGCGAACCGCTCGTCCGACTGCCACGCCTGCAGGACCTCCAGCACCTCGGCGGCCACCCTCCGGGCCGCCGACGGCACGTCCCCCGGGTGCACGGGACAGGGGAGCACGACCAGCTCCGGCACCGGCGACCCCGGGCCGAGCGCGTCTTCCAGGCGCGCGTGTGCCGGGACGCCTTCGGTCTCCGGTACCAGCACGACCCGGTCGCCGGAGGGGCCCGGCGGCGTTCCGGCCGGAGAACCGGGCAGCGGGACCCAGTCGAGACGGAACAGCGAACCCGGTCCGGCGGTTCCCGCCCCCAGCCGCTCGGCCGGCACGGGGCACGGCCGCACCGACTGGGCTGAGCAGACCGGCTCCCCGGCCTCGTCGGACACCAGCAGTTCCACGGCACCGGGGTCCGCGGCGGGAACGAGCCGGACCCGCACCGCCGGGGCGCCCGCGGCGTGCAGCGCCACCCCGGTCCACGCGGAGTCGAGCACGACCGGGGCATCGGGCCCGGTGGAGAGCCGGGTCACGTGCGTCGCCGCGTCCAGCAGCGCCGGGTGCACACCGAAACGGTCGGAGTCGGACCGCACGCCCTCCGGCAGGGCCACCTCGGCGAACAGCTCCTCCCCGCGACGCCAGGCCGCCCGCAGCCCCTGGAACACCGGCCCGTGGCCGTAGCCCCGCGCCAGCAGGCGATCGTAGGCGTCGTCCACCCGGATCTCGGTCGCCCCGGCCGGGGGCCAGGCCCGGTCCGCCTCCGGCGGCGGCATGGGCGGCGACGGTGCGAGGACGCCGCCGGCGTTGCGGATCCAGGGCCGGTCGTCCGCGGGGCCGTCGGGGCGGGAGTGGACGGAGACCCGCCTGGCCCCGGACTCGTCGGCCGCGGCCACCACCACCCGCAGGTCGACGCCGCCCCGTTCGGGCAGGACGAGCGGGACGTCCTGGGTCAGTTCCGCCAGGAAGGCGCAGTCCACGAGCCCGCCGGCGTGCAGCGCCAGGTCCACCAGCGCCGACGGCGGCACCACTGCGGTGCCCAGAACTTCGTGCTCCGCCAGCCAGGGATGTGCCTCACGCGCGAGCCGGCCCGTGGCGACGACGCCGTCCGACTCCGGCAGCGCCACCACCGCGCCCAGCAGCGGATGGTCGGCCGGACCCAGCCCCATCGCCGCCGGGTCTTCGCCGGGCTGCCGCTCCGGGAGCCAGTAGCGGCGGTGCTCGAACGCGTACGTCGGCAGGTCCACGCGGCGTGCCCGGTGACCACGGAAGATCTCCTCCCAGTTCATCGGCACCCCGGACGCGTGAAGACGGCCCACGCCCGCCTGGAAGGCCGCCGCCTCGGACCGGTCCCGCTGCTGCAGAGCGACCAGCAGAGCGCTCTCGGACCTCACGCATTCCTGCGCCATGGCGGTCAGCACGCCGTCCGGCCCCACTTCGGTGAACCGGGTGACGCCCGCGTCCTCCAGGCTTCCGATCGCGTCGGCGAACCGGACCGCCTGGCGGGCGTGCCGGACCCAGTAGTCCGCCGAGCCGAGTTCCTCGACGGATGCGATGTCGCCGGTCAGGTTCGACACGAGAGGAAGGGACGGCGCGTGGTACGTGACGCTCTCGGCCACCTTGCGGAATTCCGCCAGCATCGGCTCCATCAGCGGCGAATGGAACGCGTGCGACACCGTCAGCCGGGACGTCTTGGCCCCCTCGTCCTTCAGCCGGGCGGCGATCCGCTCCACCGCGTCCTCGGTCCCCGAGATCACCACCGAGGCCGGGCCGTTGACCGCCGCGATGCTCACCTCGTCCGTCAGCAGCGGCGCGACCCGGTCCTCGGCCGCCCGCACCGCCACCATCGCGCCGCCGGGCGGCAGCGCCTGCATGAGGCGCCCGCGGCTCGCCACCAGCCGTGCGGCGTCGGGCAGCGACCACACGCCCGCCACATGCGCCGCGACCAGTTCGCCGACCGAGTGGCCTGCCACGTAGTCGGGCCGCACGCCCCACGACTCCACCAGGCGGAACAGCGCGACCTCGATCGCGAACAGCGCCGCCTGCGTGAAGGAGGTCTGGTGCACGACCGGGTCGCCGTCCCAGAGCACGTCCCGCAGCGGACGGTCGAGGTAGGGGTCCAGTTCGGCGCAGGCGACGTCGAACGCCCCCGCGAACGTGGTGGACGCCGCGTACATCTCGCGGCCCATGCCGGTGCGCTGGGCGCCCTGCCCGGAGAACAGGAACGCCAGCCGGCCCGCGCGCACGGGCTCCAGCACCAGGTTGGGCGCGGTCTCGCCGCGCGCCGCGGCGGTCAGGCCGCTGAGCAGTTCGCCGGTGTCCGCGCCGACGACCACGGCACGGTGTTCCAGGGCCGCGCGCCCGGTCGCCGCCGAGAACGCCAGATCGACGGGCCGCGTCCCGGGACGGGCGCCGACGTGCTCGGCCAGCCGGGCCGCCTGGGCGCGCAGCGCCGTCGCGCCGGCCGCCGACAGCGGCAGCGGCACCGGACCGGTCCAGGACGGGACGGGATCGGCCTTCCCGTCCCGGAGGCCCGCGGTGTCCGGCCCGCTGTCCGGCCCGCTGTCCGGCCCGCTGTCCGGCCCGCTGTCCGGCCCGCTGTCCGGCCCGCTGTCCGGCCCGCTGTCCGGCCCGCTGTCCGGCCCGCTGTCCGGCCCGCTGTCCGGCCCGCTGGCCGGCCCGCTGTCCGGCCCGCTGGCCGGCCCGCTGTCCGGCTCGGTGTCCGGCGCGGTGTCCGGCTCGGCCTCCTCAAGGATGACGTGGGCGTTGGTGCCGCTGATCCCGAAGGAGGAGACCCCGGCCCGGCGCGGACGGCCGGTCTCCGGCCACCGGATCTCCTCGGTCAGCAGCCGCACGGCCCCCGAGTCCCAGTCCACGTGCGGGGTGGGGGCGTCGACGTGCAGTGTCTGCGGCAGCCGCCCGTGCCGCATCGCCAGCACCATCTTGATCACCCCGGCGACGCCGGCGGCGGTGGCGGTGTGCCCGATGTTGGACTTGATCGAGCCCAGCCAGGCGGGCCGGTCCCGCGGCCGGTCCCGCCCGTAGACGGCCAGCAGTGCCTGCGCCTCGATCGGATCGCCCAGGGTCGTGCCGGTGCCGTGCGCCTCGACCGCGTCGATGTCGCCCGGCGACAGCCGTGCCCGGTGCAGGGCCCGGCGGATGACCCGCTGCTGGGCGGGCCCGTTCGGCGCGGTCAGCGCGCTGCTCGCACCGTCCTGGTTGATGGCGCTGCCCCGTACCGTCGCCAGCACGGTGCGGCCGTTGCGGCGCGCGTCCGACAGCCGCTCCAGCAGCACCACGCCCACGCCCTCGCCCAGCCCGGTGCCGTCGGCGCGCGCGGCGAACGGCCTGCACCGGCCGTCGCGCGCCAGCCCGCGCTGCCGGGAGAACTCGATGAACAGGCCGGGAGTCGGCATGACCATGACCCCGCCGGCGAGGGCGAGCGAGCACTCGTCCTGCAGGAGCGACCGGCAGGCCAGGTGCAGTGCCACCAGCGACGAGGAGCACGCCGTGTCGATGGTGACCGCCGGGCCCTCCAGCCCGAACGTGTAGGCGACGCGCCCGGAGATGACGCTGCCGGTGTTGCCGGTGAGCGAGTAGTTCTCGTAGCTCGGCGGGATCTGCCGTTCGTTGGCGACATAGCCGGTGTGCGCGGCGCCGACGAAGACCCCGGTGGGGCTCTCGCGCAGCCCCCGCGGGTCGATGCCGGCCCGCTCGAAGACCTGCCACGCGGCCTCCAGCATCTGGCGCTGCTGCGGATCCATCGCCATGGCCTCGCGCGGCGCGATGCCGAAGAGGCCCGCGTCGAACTCCATCGCGCCGTCGAGGAACGCTCCGGTGCGCACGTACGAGGTGCCGGGCCTGCCGCCGGGCTCCGGATCGTGGACCCGCTCCGGATCCCAGCCGCGGTCCTCGGGAAAGCCGGAGAACGCGTCCTTCTTGGCGACGAGCAGTTCCCACAGGTCCTCGGGCGACTGGACGCCCCCCGGGTAGCGGCACGCCATCGCGACGATGGCGATCGGCTCCCGGGCCTTCGCCTCGGCGTCCTGCAGGCGCCTGCGCGTCGCCTGCAGGTCCGTCGTGACCCGCTTCAAATACCGGCGGAGCTTGTCTTCCGTATTGGTCATCTGAGCCTGTCTCCGGACGAAGGCGACGGCGACACCGGTCCGATCCGAAGGATCGCGGTGGCGGTCACCTGCGGAACACGCACATCCCACGCGATGCGTGTGTCCTATGTTCCGGAGCCGGCTAAAGCCGGGCTAAGCCTCGCCTTGGTCCCGCCGGAGCGCCGGACGAGGCGTCCCCGGGAGGCGGTGCGCCGCCGTCCACCGCTTCTCGCGATGGACGGCGGCGCACCCGGCCCTCAGACGGTGTAGTCGCGGCGGCGGAACCCGGCGAGGCCGAGGGCGACGAGCGCCGCGGTGAGGGCGACCAGCCACACCAGCGGCACGACGGACACGTCGCCGCCCGGTAGCTTCGGGATGTGGGTGAACGGGGACAGGTCCAGCGCGCGCTGGCTCATGCCCATCAGGGCGCCGAACTGCCCCAGGAAGAGGAAGACCACCAGCGCCCCCCAGCCCACGGCCGCGGAGAGGCGGGGGAGCAGGCCGAACGCCGCGACGGTGATCGCGGCCAGCGTCCAGGCGGCGGGCAGCTGGACGAGCGCGCCGCCGAGGATGCGCGGCAGCTCCCGGCCGAGGTCACCGCTGTTCAGGCCGTGCACCAGCCCGGCCGTGAGCCCCGCGGCGGCGACCGCGGCGGCGGTGCCCAGGAAGGCGAACAGCAGGTGGCCGGCGGCCCAGCGGAGCCGGGGGACCGGGGTGGTCAGCACGTGCTCGGCCCGCAGGTTCTCCTCCTCGCCGCGCAGCCGCAGCGTGGTGAGCACCGCGTAGCCCGACACGGCCAGCCCGACGATGCTCATGCCGGAGGCGATGAACGTGTCGACGAGCGTGGCCTCCCCGCCCAGGCGGGTGAAGGCGTCCTTGAGCTCGGCGTTGTCGCGCAGCGCGTCCCCGACGCCCTTCGCCAGGCCGCCGAACACGGCGCCGAGGACGGCCAGCCCCGCGACCCAGGCCAGCAGCATGCCGCGGTGGACGCGCCAGGCCAGGCCGAAGGGACCGCTCAGCGAGGGCGCGGCGGTGCCGGGGCCGGGACGCGCCGCGAAGAGCCCGGCACCGAGATCGCGCCGGGCCGAGAGCCGGAACGCCGCGGCGACCAGCAGTGCCGTGAGCGCGGCGGCCGGCAGCAGGACCCACCACCGCTCGTCGGCGAACGGGCGCAGCTGCTGCGCCCAGCCGACCGGGGACAGCCACGACAGCCACGCCAGCGCGTTGCCCTCGCCGCCGGTGTCGCCCGCCAGGCGCAGCAGGTAGGCCACGCCCAGCGCGCCGATCGCGGTACCCCGCGCCGCGCCCGCGCCCACGGTGACCTGTGCGGCGACCGCGGCGACCGCGGCGAAGACGCAGCCGCAGATGGCGAACTGCATCGCCACCGCGAAGGACGCGCCGCCCGGCTGGCCGCTGCCGGACAGGCCGGCGGTCATGATGAGGGCCAGCACCAGGTTGGCGGCGACGGTCACGGTCAGCGCGGCGGCCAGCGGCGCGTGCCGCCCGATCACCGTGGCGCCGAGCAGCTCGCGGCGGCCGTTCTCCTCCTCGGTGCGCGTGTGGCGGATCACCGTGAGGATGCTGATCAGCGCGACGATCAGCGGGACCAGGCCGAGGCGCTGCGTGACGATCCCGCCCAGGCTGTCGTTGTGCAGCGGTCCGAACAGCGCCAGGAAGGCCGGGTCGCTGCCGCTGGTGGCGGCGTACTCCTGGCGGTCGGCGGCCGTGGGGAACAGCTCCTCGGTCATCGAGACGAAGTTGACCGGGGCCAGCGACATCCACAGCACCCACAGCGGCAGCAGGATCCGGTCGCGGCGCAGGATCAGCCGGATCAGCTTCCCGGTTCCGGCGAGCGTGCCGCTCACCGCACGCTCCCGGAGGGCGCGGCGGAGGCGGCAGCGCCGTCCGCGGGGCGATCGACGTAGTGGCGCAGGAAGAGCTCCTCCAGCGTGGGCGGCTGCGCGACCAGGTTCTGTACGCCGACCGCGATGAGCCGGCCGAGCACGTCGTTCAGCCGGTCGGTGTCCACCTCGCAGCGGATCTCGCCGTCCGACACCTGCACCTCGTGTGCGCCGGGCAGGTCGGGCGGGACCGCGCCGGCCAGCCGCGCGGTGATCGAGGTGCGGCTGAGGTGGTGCATGTCCTGGATCGACCCGGTCTCCACCGTCCGCCCCTCGCGGATGATGGTGATCCGGTCGCACAGCGCCTCCACCTCGGAGAGGATGTGGCTGGACAGCAGGACCGTGCGGCCGTTGCCGGCCTCTTCGCGGACGACCTGGCGGAAGGTCTCCTCCATCAGCGGGTCGAGCCCCGACGTCGGCTCGTCCAGGACGAGCAGCTCCACCTCGGAGGCCAGGGCCGCGATCAGGGTCACCTTCTGCCGGTTCCCCTTGGAGTACGTGCGGGCCTTCTTCTTGGGATCGAGGTCGAAGCGCTCGATGAGGTCCGCCCTGCGGCTGGGGTCGATCCCGCCGCGCATGCGGGCGAGCAGGTCGATGATCTCGCCTCCGGTCAGTCCCGGCCACAGGTTGACGTCGCCGGGTACGTAGGCGAGCCGCCGGTGGAGCTCGGTGGCGTCCTGCCAGGGGTCGCCGCCGAGCACGCGGATCTCACCGGCGTCGGCCTGCAGCAGGCCGAGCAGGATGCGGATGGTGGTGGTCTTCCCCGCCCCGTTGGGGCCCAGGAAGCCGTGGACCTCACCGGGTTCCACGGAGAGGTCGAGCTGGTCCAGCGCGCGGGTCTGGCCGAAGGTCTTCTCGACGCCAGACATCGAGATCACGGGAGTCATGCACCGGATGATATTTTAGTTTTAGAAGTTCGTAAACCTTCAGTAGCTTGTGAAGCGTTTCTGCTGGTGAGAAGGAGTGATGACGCAGCGTGGGGGAGACATCGACGGGCCCCGATGAGGGCTCGGTGCGCAGATTCGTCGAGCACCTGGCGGCCGCGCTGGCCGACTTCGGCTTCCCGCCGATGTCGGCGCGGGTGCTGGTCACGATGATGGTCAGCGACGAGGAGACGCTGTCGGCCGCGGACTTCGGCGAACGGCTCGGCGCGAGCCCGGGGGCCATCTCGACGGCCGTGCGCCACCTGATGCACATCGGCATCCTCGTGCGCGAGCCGATGGCGGGATCGCGGAGCCACCGCTACCGGCTGACGGACGACACCTGGTACGAGGGCAGCGTGTCCAAGGCCGGGTACTTCAAGATGATCGCGGACCTGGCCGACGAGGGCGTCGGCGTGCTGGGCGGCGCGGAGACGCAGCCGGGAGCCCGGATGGCTGAAATGCGAGACTTCTTCCGGTTTTTTCAGAGCGAGCTGACCGAGATCTACAAGCGCTGGAAGGACGTCAAGGCGGGAGGCGCTGACCGCCCTTCGCCGTCCCCGGATGCTTGAGGGCCGCCGCGGCGGAACCCGCCGCCGGCCGGACGCCGGCCGTGAGCGCGCACCGGCGCGGAATCCCCGATCAAGGACTCTAGGGAGACTTTAGACGGGGTTCCCATCATGGCGGGGCACCCCGCGAGGCGGCCGGTGGCCGCGCAAGGAGGCATCGTGCCCGACGAGACGGTCCGGAAGAAGATCGCGCTCGACTACTGCCGCTTCATGAACGCCGGCGACGTCGACGCGGTGCTCGCGCTCTTCGTCGACGACGTCCGGTTCGAGGATCCGGTCGGCGCCGACCCGATCCGCGGCCGCCGGGCGCTGCGGGCGCATCTCGCCAACGCGATCGAGCACGAGGTCCACGAGACCGCCGGCGATCCCGTGGCGGCCCACGACGACGAGCACGTGGTGATGCCGGTGACCGTCTCGCTGAACCCGCCGGGGGTCGAACCGGGGCAGCGGCTCCGGATCAACCTCGTGGCCATGATGAGCGTGGGCCCGGACGAACTGATCCGCCGGGTCCGGGTCTTCTGGGGGAGGACGGACGCGGCGCTGGTCCCCGACGGCTGATCCCGCCCATCCCGCCGCACCGGCCCTGCCTGGAAGGAGCAACGCGCATGACGCAGCAGAAGGACGTTTCCCCGGCGCCGCCCAGACCGGAGAGCGGCCGCGCCGCGCTCCTGGAATGGCTCCGCCGGATGCGCGACCACCAGCCGGTGGCTCTCGACGAAGCCACGGGCATGTGGCAGCTGTTCCGCTACGACGACATCCACCGCAGCCATACGGACCTGACCGACTTCTCCGCGGAGCTCGGGCGGGTGCTTCCGCTCGGCGAGCTGAGCCGCGGCGTCCTGGCCGTCATGGACCCGCCCCGCCACGGGCAGGTACGGGCACTGGTCAGCCAGGCGTTCACCCCGCGCACCGTGGCCCGGCTGGAGCCGCACGTGGCGGAGCTCACCCGGCGGCTGCTGGACGAGGCGGCCGGCCAGGACGAGTTCGAGCTGATGCGCGCGCTGGCCTACCCGCTGCCGATCAGCATCATCGCCGAGCTGCTCGGCGTGCCGCAGCAGGACCGGGAGATGTTCCGCCGCTGGGCCGACACCCGCCTGTCGGGTGATCACGAGGCCGAGGCGGTCTTCGACGACGACACGATCCGGGCCTCGGTGGACGAGATGCACGCCTACCTGCTGGAGCACGTCCGGGAGCGGCGGCAGCGCCCCAGCGACGACCTGATCAGCAGGCTCGCCCTCGCCGAGGTCGGCGGGGACCGGCTCGACGACCAGGAGATAGTGCACTTCACGGGCCTGCTGCTGATGGCCGGGTACACCACCGTGGCGGCGATGCTGGGCAACGCCGTCCTGCTGCTCCACGACAACCCGGGCGCGGCGGACGCGCTGCGCGCCGATCCGGGCCTGATCCCGGGCGCCGTCGAGGAGGTCGTCCGGTACTACCCGCCACTTCCGCAGAGCCTCAAGCTGCTGAAGAACGACGTCGAGCTGCACGGCACGACGATGCCCGCGGGGAGCCTGGTCACGACGTGGACGCTGTCGGCCAACCACGACGAGCGGCACATCGCCGACCCCGGCACCTTCGACGTCCGGCGCGACCCGAACCCGCACATGGGGTTCGGGCACGGGATCCACTTCTGCCTGGGGGCCTCGCTCGCCCGGCTTGAGGGACGGATCGCGCTGGAGTCGCTGCTGGCGCGCCTGCCGGGGCCGAAGGTGCTGCGGGAACCCGAGATGTACCCCAATCCGCGGATCCTCGCACCGCGGGAGGTGTGGGTGGCGGCGGGCGGGTGACCGCCCGGCCCGGGGCGCCCCGCACCCGCGGGGCGCCCCGGGCCGCCGTCACCAGGCGACGGGCAGCTTCCGCACACCGTAGACGCGCATGTCGTCGCGCATCTCGATCTCCTCGACGGGCACGGCCAGGCGCAGCCCGGGGAACCGGTCGAGCAGCATCGACAGCCCTATCTGCAGCTGCCTGCGTGCGAGCTGCTGGCCCAGGCACTGGTGGATGCCGTGCCCGAAGGCCAGCTGCGCGGTGGCGGATCCGCGGGTCACGTCCAGGGTGTCGGGATCCTCGAAGCGCCGCGGGTCCCGGTTGGCCGCCGGCAGCGAGATCGTGACCGGGTCGCCGGCCCGGATCAGCCGGCCCTCCAGTTCGACGTCCTCCAGCGCGGCGCGGATGACCCCGTACTGCAGGACGCTCAGGTAGCGCAGCAGCTCCTCGACGGCGGTGTCGATCAGCGTGGGGTCGGCGCGCAGCGCGGCGAGCTGGCCGGGATCGCGGAGCAGCGCGTAGGTGCCGAGGGAGAGCATGTTCGCGGGCGGCTCGTAGCCGGCGGACAGCAGCAGCAGGCCCACCCCGATCAGCTCGGCGTCGCTCAGCTCGTCCGCGGCGATGAGCCCGCTCAGGATGTCGTCGGCCGGATCGGCGCGCTTGCGATCCTTGAGCCGGTCCATGAAGGAATAGTATTCCTGGTAGGCGGCGACCAGTTCCTCGGGTTTGGACGTGAAACTCGTCATCGTCTCGGTGTTCTGCTGGAATTGTTCCCGCTCGCTGTAGGGGACCCCGAGCATCTCGCAGATCATCAGCGACGGAATCGGCTTCGCGAAGGATTCGACCAGATCCACCGGCGGCCCGTGCTCGGCCATTTCGTCGAGCAGCCCCGCGGTGATCTCCTCGATTTTCGAGCTGAGTGCCCGCATCCGGGACATCGTGAACTGGGCGATCAGCGGGCGGCGCAGCCGGGTGTGGTCCGGCGGGTCCATGGCGATGAACCAGCCCGGTGCCGCCGGCTGCCCTTTCAGCTCCGTCTCCGCCGAGCGGACCGGGAACTGGCGAAGCTCGTTCCGGACGCTGAAGCGGCGGTCGGCCAGCACCGCCCGCGCGGCCGCGTAGCCGGTCACCAGCCAGCCCGCGGTGCCGTCCGGATAGCTGATCTCACTGACCGGGGACTCGGCGCGCAGCCGCCGCAGATCGTCCGGGGGCGAGAGCAAATCGCTGCGGCGGGTCGGATGCGGGGGCGGCGCGGTCGGTGCGTCGGTCATCTGCCTCTCCTTCTGCTCGGCCGTCGAATTATTGTCCGGTCCCGTTCCGTGGCGTGTCCATAAGCGGTGCACGGGTGACTTCTTCCGCCGGCTGCTTTTCCAGCTTCGCGAAAGTGCGGCTTAAGCCGGGCGTTAGCCGCCTTTTAGTGAATTAAGCAGGATGTGAGGGTGCGGGCCGATCCCGGCCGTGGAGGGCCGGGCGAAGGAGGACGACCATGGGCATGACCTCGCTGCGGCCGGGCCTGGCCGTATCCCTGGCCGCCGCGCTCGGGGAGGATCCCGGCGGCGTCTTCGCCGCGATCGGCGCGGGGTCCGGCGCGGTCGCGCCGGACGACGAGTGCATTCGCTTCGAGGAACTGAGCTACAGCGTCACCGAACGCAGTTACCGGGAATCCGAACCGGCGGTCGGGGACGTGGCGACGGCCGGCGGCGAGTTCTTCGACCCGGAAGGCAACAAGATCGCCCGGGACAGCGGCCGCATGCAGATCGTGCACCACGACCCCGCGACCGAGCACTGGGTCGCCTTCACCCGGGTCTCCTACGAGTTCGAGGACGGCGGCACCGCGCGCTCGATGGGGTTCGTCGACCTGAACGACCAGCTCACCGGAAGCCGGGTCGTGATCTACATCGTCGGAACGGGCGGGCGCTATCTCGGCAAGGTGGGAACCCTGTCGTGGGTCATCGAATCGACGATGAACGCCAAAGCCAGGATGGTCCTGTGCGCGCGCCCCCTGGAGAAGTGCTGCGACACGGGATTCGACTCCCTGTCCTTCGGGTGAGGCCGATCTTCGGGTGTCATTTCGCAGACCTAGGGAGGGCGGCCCCGCATGGCGGACGACGAGACCCTGCTCGGCTACCTGAAGCGCGTCGCCGCTGAACTGCACGACGCCCGGCGGCGGCTGCGCGAGGTGACCGAGCGGGAGCGCGAGCCCCTGGCAATCGTGGGCATGGCCTGCCGGTTCCCGGGCGGCGCGTCCTCACCCGAAGCGCTGTGGCACCTGGTCGAATCGGGGACCGACGCGGTCTCCGGATTCCCGGTGAACCGGGGATGGGACCTGGACGGCCTCTACGATCCGGACCCGGGAAAGACGGGAAAGTCCTATCTGCGGGAGAGCGGCTTCCTGCACGACGCCGACCTGTTCGACGCCGAACTGTTCGGGATCTCCCCGCGCGAGGCGCTGGCGATGGATCCGCAGCAGCGCCTCATGATGGAGGTGGCGTGGGAGGCGCTGGAGCGCGCGGGCCTCGACCCGAAGGGGCTGGCGGGCAGCCGCACGGGGGTCTTCACCGGCGCCGGCAACCTCGGCTACCTGCTCGGGATGCAGCAGGCCCGCAAGGAGGTCGAGGGCTTCTCGCTGGTCGGCAACGCCGCCAGCGTGATCTCGGGCCGGATCGCCTACACCTTCGGGCTCGAAGGACCGGCGGTCACGGTGGACACGGCCTGCTCGTCGTCGCTGGTGGCGCTGCACCTGGCCGGCCAGGCCCTGCGGCGCGGAGAGTGCGAGGTGGCGCTGGCGGGCGGGGTCGCCGTCATGCCCAACCCGAGCGAGTTCGTCGAGTTCAGCCGCCAGCGCGTCCTGGCACCCGACGGGCGCTGCAAGGCGTTCGCCGCCGCCGCGGACGGCACGGCCTTCGGCGAGGGGGCCGGCATCCTGGTGCTGAAACGCCTGTCGGACGCCGTGCGCGACGGCTCCCGGATCCTGGCGCTGGTGCGCGGGAGCGCCACCAACCAGGACGGCGCGAGCAACGGGCTGACCGCGCCGAACGGGCCGTCCCAGCAGCGGGTGATCCGCGCGGCCCTGGCCGACGCGCGCCTGGCCGCCGCCGACATAGACGCGGTGGAGGCGCACGGCACCGGCACGACCCTGGGCGACCCGATCGAGGCGCAGGCGGTGCTGGCGACCTACGGGTACCGGCGTCCCGAGGGCAGGCCGCTGTGGCTCGGCTCGGTCAAGTCGAACATCAGCCACACGCAGGCCGCGGGGGGCATGGCGAGCGTCATCAAGATGGTGATGGCGCTGCGGAACGAGCTGCTGCCCGCGACGCTGCACGTCGACGCCCCCACGCCCGAGGTGGACTGGACGTCGGGCGCGGTGGCGCTCCTGACCGAGCCGGTGGACTGGACGAGGCACGGCGACCCCCGGCGAGCCGGGGTGTCCTCGTTCGGGATCAGCGGCACCAACGCGCACGTGATCCTCCAGGAGCCGCCCCCGGACGAGCGCGCCCCCGAAACTGGTGGCCAGGGTGACCGGGAGTCAGTCGCCCTGGTCACCGCACCACGGCCCCCGGTCGTGCCGTGGCCGCTGTCCGGGCGCGGCGAGCGGGCCCTGCGGGATCAGGCCGCGCGGCTGCGGTCCCACCTGTCCGCGCATCCCGCGCCGGGGCTGCCGGACGTCGGGCGGTCACTGGCCGTCACCCGGGCGACCCTCGACCACCGCGCCGTGGTCCTCGCGGCCGACCCGGGCGGGGCTCTGGCGGCCCTCGGCGCGCTGAGCGAGGGCGCCGAGAACGGCGACGTCGTCGAGGGTGTGGCCGACATCGACGGCAAGGTCGTCCTCGTCTTCCCCGGCCAGGGCTCGCAGTGGCGGCGAATGGCGGTGGACCTCCTCCAGGAGGCGCCGGTGTTCGCCGAACGGATGCGGGAGTGCGAACGGGTCCTGTCCTCGCACGTGGACTGGTCGCTGACCGGTGTGCTGCGCGAGGAGCCGGGCGCGCCCACGCTGGACCGCATCGACGTGGTCCAGCCCGCCCTGTTCGCCGTCATGGTGTCGCTGGCCGCGCTGTGGCGCTCGTACGGGGTGGAGCCGAGCGCGGTCGTCGGGCACTCGCAGGGCGAGGTCGCGGCCGCCCATGTGGCCGGGGCCCTGTCCCTGGACGACGCGGTGCGGGTGGTGGTCTCCCGCAGCCGGCTGTTCGCCGAGATGCTGACCGGCAAGGGGGCCGTGGCCTCCGTCGGGGCGGCCGAGGCCCGCGTGCGGGAACGGCTGGCCGGCTGGGAGGGCCGCCTGGCCGTCGGCGGCGTCAACGGGCCCGGCTCGGTGATCGTCACCGGTGAGCTGGCGGCCCTGCGCGAGTTCACCGCCGCGTGCGCCGCCGACGGGATCCGCGCGAAGATCGTCCCGGCGACGGTGGCGTCCCACTCCACGCAGGTGGACGCGCTCAGGGAACGGCTCCTGGAACTGCTGGGCCCGGTGAAGCCCCGCCCCGGCGGGATCGCGTTCTACTCCACCGTGACGGCCGGCCCGCTCGAGACCGGCGGGCTCGACGCGGAGTACTGGTACCGCAACGTCCGCAACCCGGTGGACTTCACCGGCGCTATCCGCGCGCTGCTCGCGGACGGGCACCGCTTCTTCGTTGAGGCGAGCCCACACCCGGTGCTGACGGCCGGCCTCGTGGAGACCGCCGAGGAGGCCGAGGCCGACTGCGCCGTCACCGGGACGCTGGCGCGCGACCAGGGCGGGCTGCGCCGCTTCCTGACGTCGCTGGCCGAGGTCCACGTCCGCGGTGCCGCGGTGGACTGGAGCGCCGCCTTCGACGGAGCCGAAGCCGGATGGGTGGAACTGCCGACCTACCCCTTCCAGCGCCGCCGCTACTGGGCGGATTCGGTGGGAGCCGGGACCGCCGACGTGACCGCGACCGGCATCGGCGCTGCGGGGCACCCGCTGCTGGGAGCCTCGCTCGGGCTGGCCCAGGGCGGCACGGTTCTCACCGGCCGGCTGGCGCTGGGATCGCACCCCTGGCTGGCCGACCACATGGCGCTGGGAACCGCGATCGTCCCCGGGGCGGCGTTCGCCGAGCTGGCGATCCGGGCCGGAGACGAGGTGGGCTGTGACCGGATCGAGCAGCTCACCCTGCGGCGGCCGCTCGTGCTCCCCGGGACGGGCGCGGTGGTCCTGCAGGTCGTGATCGAGGCCGCCGACCCGGAAGGGCGCCGGGCGGTGAGCGTGCACTCGCGCCCCGAGGACGCCGCCTCCCCGGATCTGCCCTGGACGCCGCACGCCGAAGGCGTCCTCGTGACCGCCGGACGGGGCGATGACCGGCGTGGGGAGGGGCTGCACGCGTGGCCGCCGCCGGGCGCGCGGCCCGTGGACCTGACGGGCTTCTATGACGATCTCGGCGAGCGCGGCTACCGGTACGGGCCCGCCTTCCAGGGCCTGAGCGCGGTCTGGCGGCGCGAGGACGAGGTGTTCGGTGAGGTGCGCCTGCCCGAGCGGCAGGCCGAGGACGCCGGGAACTTCGGCGTGCATCCCGCGCTGCTGGACGCCGCGCTGCACGCCGCGCTCGCGACCGGCGGCCCGGACGCGGACGGCCGGGTACGGCTGCCGTTCGAGTGGAGCGGGGTGGAACTCCACGCGGTCGGCGCCACCACCGCGCGGGTCCGGATCTCCCCGGCGGGGGACGGCGCGATAGCGCTGACCATGGCCGACGCGGACGGCGAGCCCGTGTGCACCGTCGAGTCGCTGGCGCTGCGTCCGGTCTCCACCGACCAACTGGAAGAGGCGGGCGGCGGGCGGCAGGACTCGGCCCTCCACCGGGTGGAGTGGACTCCGGTACCGCACGGCGGTGACCCGGCCACGCCGGGGGACTGGGCCGTCGTCGGCACGGATGCGCTCGGCCTCCTGCCCGCGCTTGAGGCGGGGGAGGCGAGCGTCCGCCGGTACCCGGACCTGACCGCGCTCGCGGACTCGGAAGACCCCGTTCCCGCCACGGCCCTGGTCTCCTACGGTGTCGAGACCGCCGACCACGGCGCCGTCGGTGTCCAGGCCCGCGAGGCGGCGTGCGGGGCGCTGAAGCTGATCCAGGACTGGCTGTCCGACGAGCGTTTCGAGGCGTCCACCCTGATGGTCGTGACCCGCGGCGCGGTGGCGGCGGGAGAACACGACGGCGTCCCCGACCTGGTCCACGCACCGCTCTGGGGCCTGCTCCGCTCCGCGCAGGCGGAGAACCCCGGCCGTGTCGTCGCCGTGGACATCGACGGTCCGGACGGCCTGGCGACGTCACTGGCGGCGGTACTGGCCGCGGAGACCGAGCAGGCGGCCGTGCGGGACGGGACGGTGCTGACGCCGCGCCTGGCCCGGATCACCGAGGCGGCGCCCGGTCCGGCCCCCGCCGGTGAGGACGGACTCTGGAACCCGTCGGGCACCGCCCTGATCACGGGTGGGACGGGAACGCTCGGGCGGCTGCTGGCCCGGCACCTGGTCACCGCGCACGGCGTTCGCCATCTGGTGCTGGCCGGCCGGTCCGGGCCCCGGGCGCAGGGCGCGGCCGAACTGCAGGCGGAACTGGCCGCCCACGGCGCACGGGTGCGCCTGACCGCCTGCGATGCCGCCGACCGCTCCGCACTGGCCGAGGTCCTGGACGGTATACCGGAAGAGCATCCGCTGACATGGGTGGTGCACGCCGCCGGAGCCCTGGACGACGGTGTGATCGGCGCGCTGACTCCCGAGCGGATGGCCGCGGTGATGCGTCCCAAGGTGGACGCCGCGGTCAACCTCCACGAACTGACCAGCGGCCTCGACCTGTCGGCGTTCGTGCTGTTCTCGTCGGCCGCCGGGGTCCTGGGCAATCCGGGGCAGGGCAACTACGCCGCGGCGAACGCGTTCCTCGACGGCCTCGCGGCGTCCCGCCGGGCCGCGGGGATGCCCGCGCTCTCCCTCGCCTGGGGGCTTTGGGCCGAGACCGGCGGGATGACCGCCGAGATCGACCGTGACGACCGGTCATGGGCGCGCCGCTCGGGCGTGGTGCCGCTCGAAACCGCTGCGGGCCTGGACCTTTTCGACTCCGCCTGCGGCATGACCGACAGCCTGGTCCTGCCGATGCGGCTGGACACCGCGGCCCTGCACGCCCGGGCCGGCGCGGGCGTCCTGCCGGAGCCGCTGCGCGGGCTGATCCGCGTACCGTCGCGGCGCACCGCGAGCGGCGAGCGACCCGGCGACGGGGCCGCGCTCGCACGGCGGCTGGCCGCCCTGCCGCCGGCCGAACAGGACCGCGAGGTGCTGCGGCTGGTGCGCGGCCAGGTCGCGGCCGTGCTGGGGCACGGGGATCCGGAGGCCGTGGACGCCGACCGGGCGTTCCGCGAACTCGGCTTCGACTCGCTCACGGCCGTGGAACTGCGCAACCGGCTGCGCGCGGCGACGGGGCTGCGCCTGCCCGCGACGCTGGTCTACGACCATCCCGCTCCGAGCGCGGTGGCCCGCCTGCTGCGCGCCGGACTGCTGGGGGAGCAGGACGGGACGGAGGCCCGGGACGCGGAGCCCGCCGCGGCCGACGAGCCGATCGCGATCATCGGGATGGGCTGCCGGTTCCCCGGCGGCGTCGGGTCCACCGAGGACCTGTGGCGTCTGGTCCTCGGAGGAACGGACGTCGTCTCCGGCTTCCCCGAGGACCGAGGCTGGGACCTGGAGCGGCTCTACCATCCCGACCCCGACCACCTCGGCACGTCGTACGCGCGGGAGGGAGGTTTCCTCTACACCGCCGGAGAGTTCGACGCCGGCTTCTTCGGGATCTCGCCGCGCGAGGCGGCGACCATGGACCCGCAGCAGCGGCTCCTGCTGGAGGTCGCCTGGGAGACCATCGAACGCGCCGGGATAGACCCCATGTCGCTGCGCGGGAGCACCACGGGCGTGTTCGCCGGGGCGATCCACCAGGACTACGCCGCGGACGCACGGCCCCAGGACATCGAGGGCTACCTGCTGAGCGGCACCACGGGCAGCGTCATGTCGGGACGTGTCGCCTACACGCTCGGCCTGGAGGGACCCGCCGTCACGATCGACACGGCCTGCTCGTCGTCCCTGGTCGCCTTGCACATGGCGGGCCACGCGCTGCGGCAGGGGGAGTGCTCGCTGGCGCTCGTCGGCGGTGCGACGGTGATGTCCACCCCGGACACCTTCGTGGAGTTCTCCCGGCAGCGGGGCCTGTCTCCCGACGGCCGGTGCAAGGCGTTCGCGGCGGCGGCCGACGGCACCGGCTGGTCCGAAGGCGTCGGCGTCCTCCTGGTGGAGCGACTGTCCGACGCGCTGCGCAACGGCCGCCGCGTGCTGGCGGTGGTGCGCGGCTCGGCGGTCAACCAGGACGGGGCGAGCAACGGCCTCACGGCGCCGAACGGGCCGTCGCAGCAGCGGGTGATCCGCGCGGCCCTGGCGAACGCCCGGCTCTCGCCGGCCGAGGTCGACGCGGTGGAGGCGCACGGGACCGGCACCCGGCTGGGCGACCCGATCGAGGCGCAGGCCCTTCTGGCGGCCTACGGCGAGGACCGGCCGCCCGGCCACCCGCTGTGGCTCGGCTCGGTCAAGTCGAACATCGGGCATACGCAGGCCGCGGCGGGGATGGCGGGCCTGATCAAGATGGTCGAGGCGATGCGGCACGGTGTGCTGCCGCGGACGCTGCACGTCGACGAGCCGACGCCGCACGTGGACTGGTCAGCGGGGGCGGTCGAGCTGCTCACCGAGCAGGTCGAATGGCCGGAGACCGGGCGGCCGCGGCGCGCGGGGATCTCCTCCTTCGGTGCGAGCGGCACCAACGCCCATGTGATCGTCGAGCAGGCGCCCGCCGACACAGAACTCGCACCATCGCCGCTCCCGCCCGGGACCGGCCTGGAGGTGCGGGCCAGGGAAGTGTCCGGGTCCGACGTGCTGCCGTGGTTGCTGTCGGCGAAGACCGAGGCGGGTCTGGCCGCGCAGGCGCGGCGCCTAGCCGAACATCTGGACGCCCACCCCGACCTGGACCCAGGTGAAGTGGCGTGGGCGCTGGCCACCACCCGCTCCACCCTGGACCACCGCGCCGTCATCGTCGGCGACGACGCCACCGTGCGCGAGGGACTGCGGGCGCTGGCTGCCGGTGAACCGCACCCGGCCGTGGTCACCGGCCGTGCCCTGCCCGGCCAGGGCGGCAAAACCGTGTTCGTGTTCCCCGGCCAAGGATCGCAGTGGGCCGGGATGGGCGCCGAACTGATGGCCACCAGCCCGGTGTTCCGCGACCACATCCTGGCCTGCGAACAAGCACTCTCGCCGCACGTGGATTGGTCCCTCACCGACCTCCTCACCACCACCGGCCAGGATGCGGCGTCGCTGGACCGGGTCGACGTCGTCCAGCCCGCACTGTTCGCCGTCATGACCGGCCTGGCCCACCTATGGCGATCCCTCGGCGTCGAGCCCGACGCGGTGATCGGGCACTCCCAAGGCGAAATCGCCGCCGCCTACACCGCCGGCGCCCTCACCCTGGAGGATTCCGCCCAGCTCGTGGCCCTGCGCAGCCGCGCACTGACCGCACTGGCCGGAACCGGCACCATGGCCGCCGTCCACACCACCCCCGATGAGCTAGCCGACCTGCTGCCCGACACCGTCACCATCGCCGCGATCAACGGACCCGCCACCACCATCGTCGCCGGACCCCACAACGCCATCACGGTCCTGCTACAGGAATGTGAGCAGCGGCAGATCAAAACCCGCCGCATCGACGTCGACTACGCCTCACACAGCCCCGCCATCGACACCATCACCGACCACATCACCACCGCCGCCACCGGCATCACCCCCCAAGCCGCCACCA
>NZ_SMLC01000124.1 GCF_004349245.1 Actinomadura sp. 6K520
GTCCGGTTCCCGGCACCGCCACCCGCCCCGCCCGGGCCGGGACCGGCCGGTGCCAGCTCCAGGGCGCGCCGCGCCCACAGCAGCGAGGTCCCCGCGCGGTCGACCGGGACCGACGGGCCGATCGCGCCGGTCCAGCCCGCGAGCGTCGCGGCCAGCTCCTCCATCCGGCCGGGGCCGTCCGGGTCGGGCACGATCAGGCACGGCCGGCCGTGGTCGAGCCCGGTCAGCAGCGACGGCGGCAGCCCGGCGGGGCCCTCGCCCCCGCTGCCCGGCCGCGGCCGCAGCACGAGCACCGCCATCCGCCTGGGCAGCGGCCAGCCCGCGCGGGCGGACTGCTCGCGGACGGCCTCGGGCGGCGCCGGCGGGTCCGACAGCAGCAGGGTCAGCAGCCGCCCGCGGCGCTGCTCGCGCTCCCCGGCCGCCTTCTCCCTGGCCCGCGAGTAGCCGTGCGCCGCCGCGGACGCCAGCACGTCCAGGTAGGCGAAGTTGGCCTCGGCGAGCAGGCTGATCAGCGTGCGGGGGCGGCCGAGCCGCTCGGCCTCCACCGCGAGGTGCCGCCAGGCGAGCCGCGACCCGATCCGCATCGCGTTCTGCAGGTGTTCCAGGCTGCGCCCCTCGACGGCCTCGCCGTAGCCCACGTCGAAGAACACCTGGTACACCTCCTTCCAGGAGGCGTCCGGGTCGGCGATCATGCGCACGAAGTGCTCCATGGCATGCGCGACCGCGGCCTCGGCGACCCGCGAGTACGCCCTGTCGCCGGGCCGGTCGTACTCGGGGACGTGCCGCAGGACGCCCCGGACCATGGGGCCGAGGAGGTCGGGGAGGTTGGGGCGCATCCACCGCGCCTCCTCCGGCGGGATTTCACGCCACGGCTCCTCGGTCAGGCCGTCCAGGACGGACGTCGCGGGGTGGGGGTCCTCATACGCCGTCGCCACGGTGGCACCTCCTCGCCTGGGACCGCTCTGGCACCCGGTCGTCTCAACCTAGGCACGCCCTGTGATCCGCGACACTCACCGGCCCTCATCCCGCGGGACGGGGTTTGTCAGTCGCGTGACAAGCCCGCGTCCCGCAGGGCGGGATGCGGGCTGACCGCATTCTGCCAATTAATTGTGGGGAAGGTCACAATGCTCGCCGTTTCGGGGTGACCGGACAATAGTTTGAAAATACATCTTGTTCGACCCGGGGTCTAAAAATCCGTGCGGGGCGCGGACAAAGTTGTTCCTATCGATCTCCATTGCGGCCTCATGACGTGCGCGCTTCGCCCCGGGGCCCGGGCGCCGCCGGGCGGGACGCGTCCCGCAAGTGGACGCTGACATGCGCTTTCCGGGCCGGATGCCCCTGCACGGAGCGTGTTCGCCGGGTGCCGGGTTGCCGGTCTGGGCAGACTCCCACACCCTGGACTGCCCAGGAGTGCAGTTCAGCTATGCGCATTCATGTAGCAAGATGACGGCCGTCCATCCGGTTTTTCCGCTCTTGGTGATAAGGGCGTCCGGTGCCGTTTTCCTGGCATGCCGGAGAGAGGCCGGGGTTCCGGAAAATGAAGGGAGGGCGCATGGCCGCGTCCGTCATCGATGGATTCCGCGAGCTGGTCGTCGACGAGTCGGATCCCTTCTACTTCGACCACCCGCTCGACCACGTGCCGGGGATGCTGCTGTTCAGCGGCCTGCTCGAACTGGCGGTCCGCGCCGACGGGCCGCGGTCGCGCGGGCGGCGGCCCGGCCGGGTGGTGGCCGGGCTCGGCTTCACCCGCTTCTGCGAGCTGCGCACGGCGACGGCGCTGTCCTGCGTCCCGGTGCCGGGACCGAACCGGGCCTGGACGGTCGCGGCCCGGCAGGCGGGGGCGGAGGTGTGCGCGGGCTCCATCGCCTTCGCCGACGGCGCCCCGGCCGCCCCGGACGGCTCTCGCGGGGCCGCGCCGGCCCCGTCCCGGCAGGCCCCGGCGGAGCTGGTCCACCGGCACCGTCCGGAGAACGTCCTGGTCGGCGAGCCGGTGCGGCGCGGGCGCGGGGTGGTGGAGGCCGCCGTGCTGCACCCGCCCGCGGGGCCGGAGCCGCCGTCCCCGTGCCGCGGTCCCGTGGAGATCGTCGAGGCCGGCCGGCAGTTCGCCACGATGCTGGAGCACGAGGAGCACGGCAGGCCCATGGACGTGACGCTGCTGTGGGTGGCGCTGCGGCTGGACATCCCCTACCGGCTCGGCCGGGACGCCCCTCTCCTGCTGCGCTGGCCGACCGCGCGTTTCGCCGGGCGCCGCTCCCGCTGCGCGATGACGCTGGCGGACGCGGCGACGGGCGCCGACCTGGGATCGCTGACCTACGAGGCGCACGCGGTGGACCCGGAGCAGTACGCGCGGACCAGGGCGCGGTGACCGCGACGATGAACGACAGGCTCCTGCTCCTCGCGCCGCGCGTGCTGTCGGTGGTGGGCGCGGCGACGCTCCTCGCCGGGATCGCCCGCCATGCCGGGGGAGACGGCGGCGCGCCGGGTGCCGTCGCGGCGGCCCTGCTGGCCGCCTACCTGGGCTGGCTGCTGCTGGAGGCGCCGGTGACGTTCCGCCGTGCCGCCGCCCCGCCCGCCGACGCGCGGACGCTGCTCCCGTACGCGCTCGCCCGAATCCTGCTGGTGGCCTCGGCGTCGTTCGCGCCGCTGCCGTGGGACGAGTGGTCGCCGTGGCTGGCGGTTCCCGCCGCCGTGTTCGGCGCCGGGGTCGTGCTGCGGCAGGCCGCGATCCGCACGCTCGGCCGGTTGTACTCCCACCACGTCATGCGGCAGGAGAACCACCGCGTGGTCACCGGCGGCCTGTACGGGATCGTCCGCCACCCGGCCTACGCGGGGATGCTCCTCGCGAACGCGGGCTTCGCGTCCTTCTTCCTCAACCCGGCCGGCGTGCTGGCCCTGCTCCTGCTGGGCGCCGCCGTGGTCTGGCGGATCCGGGTGGAGGAGCGGGCGCTCAGGGACGTTCCCGGCTACCGGGGCTACGCGGCGGGCAGACCGCGCCTGCTGCCGGGGGTGTGGTGACGATGGACGAGATCGGCCACAAGTTCGCGCGGCTGGAGACGCTGCGCGCGGCGGGGTTCCCCGTCCCGGACTTCTTCTGCCTGCCCGCCGCCGAGTTCGACCGGGCGCTCGACGGCGTCCGCGGCGCGCTCCCGCCGGTGACGTCCGCGCCGGTCAGGGAGTGGTGCGCCGCCGCCGCCACGGCGCTGGTGAAGGCCGTCCCGGAAGGGGACCTCGCCGCCGGGCTGCTGGACGCCTTCGACGAGCGCATCGGCGCGGACGCGACGGCCGCGGTACGCGCCTGCGCCGTGCCGGGCGGGGACGGCGGCGGCGAAGACTCCGCGGACGACCCGTTCGCCGGGATGAGCGACAGCTTCCTCTACGTCTCGCGGGACGGCCTGCTGGAGGCGGTGGCGCGCTGCTGGGCGTCGGCGTTCAAGGCCGAGGCCGTCCGGTACCGGGCGTTGCGGGGCGTCGACCCCGCGCGGGTCCGGGTCGCGGTGGGCGTGCAGCGGATGGTCCTGGGGACCCGCTCGTTCGTGGCGTTCACCCGCGACCCCCGCGACGGGTCGAGGCATCACGTCATCGCCGCCGCGCACGGAATCGGTGAGGGCGTCGTCCAGGAGAAGGCCGACGTCGACCACTTCTTCGTCGATCCCAAGACGGGCACCGTCCGCGCGGAGGTCGTGGCCAAGCGGCACATGGTCGGACCACCGGCGGACGGCGAGACCGACCCGAGGGTGACCGAGGTACCGGAGGCGCTCCGGGAGGTGCCCGTACTCACCGACGACCAGGCCCAGGAGGTCGCCGATCTCGCCGCACGGGTCGAGGAGCGGTTCGGCTGCCCGCAGGACATCGAGGGGACGTTCACGCCGGACGGCGCCGTCCACCTCGTCCAGGCGCGGCCTATGGCTGGGGAGGGGGCCGAGGCCGGCCCTCGCGTCCTCTGGGGCAACCACAACGTCACCGAGAACTTCCCGGGCGTGTCCGGCGCGCTGACCTACTCGCAGGCGCGCATGTTCTACGAGCTCGCCTTCACCGACCTGTACCGGCGGATGGGCGTGCCGGAACGGTGGCTGCGCGCGAACGCGCACCGGCTGCGGCGCATGGTCGGCCACCTCGACGGCCGCGTGTACTACCGGCTGGACGACTGGCAGGAGCTGCACGGCCGGCTGCCCGTGTTCGACCTCGTCCGCGCCGGATGGGAGGAGGGCATGGGCATCACCGGCGAAGCGCGCGGCGCCCGGCGCTGGTCCCGCGCCCGCGTCGTCGCCGCGCTGCCCCTGACCGCCTGGCGTGCGGCCGGGCATCCGCGCGCGACCGCCCGGCTGCTGCGCCGGTGGGACGGGCTGATGGCGGAGATCCACGGCCCGGCCGCCCCGCCGCTCGCCGAGCGCTCCCCGGACGAGCTGATCGCCCTGTACCGGCGGGTGTGGGCTGAGGTGGCGCGGCGCTGGGGCGTCACGCTCGCGAACGGGCTCTACGGCCTGCTCGTCATGCGGGCGGTGACCGCGCTGCTGCGGCGCTGGGCGGGCGCCGGTCCGGAACTGCTCCCGGGCCTGCTGTGCGGCGGCCGGGAGAACCGCTCGCTGGCCGCCGCCCGCGCCGCCATCGCCCTCGCCGAGCGCGCCGCCGCGATCCCCGAGCTGAAGGCGGCGCTGCTGGCCGCGGACGCGGCGGACCACGGCGGCGAAGAGGGCGGCGCCGAGAAGGGCGCCGGGGAGGAGCGGCTGCGGGCGGTGTGGGCCGACGTCGCCGCCGGGCGGTACGGCTCGTCCATGGCCGCGGCCGCCCGCGGGTACCTGCGGCGGTACGGCGACCGCGGGATGCACGACCTCAAGCTCGACGAGCCCACGCCCCGCCAGCGCCCCTGGGCGGTCGCCGCGACGATCGCGCCGTTCGTCCGGCAGGGCGCCACGGTCGCGGGGAACCGGGCCGGGGAGGCGCGCGCGGCCGCGGACGCCCGCCGCCGGCTGCGGGCCGCGTGCCGCGACCCGCTGCGCCGCTCGGTGCTCACCGCCCTGCTGTCCCTGATGCGGTGGTTCGTCCGGACACGGGAGGACACCCGATTCCTCCGCACGCAGCTGTTCGGGCTGTCCCGCGAGGTGCTGTGGCGGCTCGGGGACCACCTCGCCGCGGCCGGGATGCTGGACGACCCCATGGACGTGCACGACCTCACCGTCGAGGAGGTCGTCGGCGCGTTCGACGGCACGCTCCCCGGCGCGGACCTGCGGGGGCTCGCGGCGGTGCGGCGCGCGGAACGCGATCGCGACCGCGCCGCGCCGCCGCCCCCGGCGCTGCTGTCGGCGCCCGCCGGACGCCCGGTCGCGATGGCCCTGCGGGACGTGCGACCCGCCGGCGCGGAGCCGCACCCGGACGCGCACGGCGTCCTGCGCGGGCTGGGATCGAGCGGCGGGACGGTCCGGGGCCGGGCCAAGGTCGTCCTCGACCCGGGTATCGCCCCCGCCGCCTGCGCCGGCCGGATCCTCGTCGCCCGGGAGACCGACCCCGGCTGGCTCCCGCTGCTGATCAGCGCGTCCGGGCTGGTCGTCGAGCGCGGCACGCTGCTCTCGCACACCGCCGTCACGGGGCGGCTGCTCGGCGTGCCGGCCGCCGTCGCGGTCGGCGGCGCCGTCGGGCGCATCCCCGACGGCGCCTGGATCGAGCTGGACGGGCGCGCCGGCACGGTCCGGATCCTGGACGCGCCCCCGGAGCGGTGACCGGCACGCGCGAGGACCGGCGGCACCGCTTCCCCCGATCACCGGGCCCCGGCACGGCCCGGCACACCCCGCAGCAGAGGAGTTGGCACGTGGACGAAGGACTGTTCGGCAGGGCCGCCCGGGAACGGGCGATCGCCGACGTCGAGGCGGAGATCGCGCGGCTGTGCGAGGTGCTCGCCGAAGGCCGCGGGATCGGCCTCGGCGCGGGCCGGGAGATGGTCGGCGGCGCCATGTCGGAGTTCCTCGCGGACTTCTGCGACCGCGTCCGGGCCGGGGCCTCGCGGCGCGCCCTGGAAGGCATGATCACGCTGCCGCTGCTCGTGCACGGGGCAGAGACCTGGCCGAGCGGGACGCGCCGCTCCCCGGCCGGGCCCATTGCCGTGGTCCACGTGCTCTGGTGGGCGGCGGCGCGCCACCTCGACGACCTGACCGACGCCCCGGGCGCACCGTCCCCGGGGACCGTCGCCGCCGGAAAGAAGATCCTCACGGCGCTGGCCGTGGGGAGCCACCTGCCCGCCCGGCTCGTCGCGGACCTGCCCGTCTCCGGCGAGGTCCGCGCGAAGCTCGGCGACGAGGTGTCGCGGGGCTGGCTGGAAGCCGTGGACGGCCAGCTCCGCGACCTGACCGAGCCGGCCTCGGCGGCGACCCCGGAATCGGTGCTGCGCGCCTACGAGGGCAAGACCGGCGCGCCGTACGCGATGGCCGCGGCGTCGGCGGCGTGCCTGGCCGGATCTGACGAGGGCCGGGTCACCGGCTGGCGCTCGTTCGGCCGCGCGCTGGGCGTGCTGCGCCAGCTCGTGAACGACCGGCGCGATCTCGACTCCGGACGGCACGAGGACCTCGCCAACGGGACGGCGACGTACCTGCTCGTCCACCTGCTGACCTCGCTTCCGGCGGGCCGGCGCAGGGAGGCGCTGGCGCTGCACGCGGCCGCCCGCCACTCGGCCTCCGCGCGTGCCGAACTGGCCGCCTGGATGCTGGACGAGGAGGTCGTCGCCTCCTACGCGGCCGCCGTCGCGCCGCTGGTCGACCGCGCCCACCGGCTGCTCCGCCGGCTCGGCGGCGAGCCGGGCCGCGTCCGGGAACTGCACCGGCTGGTCGACGAGACCGCCGGCCACCTGTCCGGTTTCCGGCTGGCCGTGGCCTGAGGGGAGCGTCGATGACCGGTTCCGGCGAACTCCCGGACATGCTCACCGCCCACTGCCCGCGGCTCGACACCGCCATCGGGGAGGCGCTGCGCGGCCACCCCGCCTACCAGCCGATCCGGCGGGCGGCGGGCCCGATGTTCGGCGGCCGCGGCGCGACCTGCGCCCGCCTGCTCGCCCTCGTCCTCGCGGGCGACCCCCTGCCGGGCGAGGACCTGGCGCGCTTCCGCGACCTCGGCGTGCTCGCGGCGCGGCAGGCGATCCCGCTGCCGGTGCTGTCGGAGGTGTGGGACCTCGCGCTCGCGGCGGCGGCGCGGTCGTGCTGGTCGGTCGCGCCCGCCGCGTCCTTCGCCGAGATGGCCGACCTGACGGCGCGCGCCGCGCGGCTCGCGGGCCGGGCGCGGGAGGCGTGCATCCAGGGCTACGCCGAGGCGCCCCGCGAGGGGGGCACGTCCCGGCCGCTGCGGCGCCTGCTCGCCGAGACGCTGATCGACGGCGCGCCGGCGGACGTCATCGCCGACGCGGCCGGCGTCCGGCTGGCGCCCGCCTACCTCGTCCTGGTGTGCGAGGCCCCGGCCCGCACGTCCGCCGCGCACTGGCAGCGGGTGAGCGAGCGGCTGGACGCGTGCGACGGCGTGCTGTACTCCGGTGACCTCGGCGGGCTCGCCGTGCTGTTCCCGGCCGCGGACCCGCTGCGCGCCGAGGACGCGGCGGCCGAGTTCACCGCGGGGCTCGCGGCGTGCACGCGCGGGCCGGTGCACGCCGCCACGTCCCTGCTCGGCGGCCTCGCCGACATCCCCGCGGCGCTGGAGGAGGCGTCCCAGGTCCTCACGGTGGTCAAGGCGATCCCCGACGCGGAGGACCGCCCCTACCGGGCCGACGAGCTGCTCGTCGAGCTGGCCATCCTCGGGCAGCCGGACATCCGCTGCCGGCTCGCCGCCGTGCTGTCGCCGCTGGACGCCGGGACGGACCTGCGCCGGACCCTGGAGGTCCTGCTCGCCTGCAACCTCGACCGGGAGCGTGCCGCGCGGGAGCTGTGGATCCACCGCCGCACCCTGCACTACCGCCTGGACCGCATAAGGGACCTGTCCGGCATCGACCCGAGCTCGGCGCGCGGCATCCAGTTGTTCCGGGCGGCGCTCACCTCGGCGCGCCTGACGAGCCTGGAACGCGACGGCGGTCACGACGGAGGAGCGGATGGGGGAGCGGATGGAGGCGCGGACGGAGGAGGTACCGACGGAGGGGGTGGCGCGGGAGACGACCGTGCCGGGGGCCAGGCCGAGCACGCGTCCTTTCCGCCGCCGCTGAGCGCCTGAGGGAACGCCCATGGACTTCCCCCTGCCGAACCGTCCGGGCGTCCCGCTGGACGAGGGCCACCTGCGGATCCTCCGGGAACGGCCGCTGGTGCCGGTCGTGCTGCCGGGCGGGCACCGGGCGCTGCTCGTCACCCGGCACGCCGACGTCCGGACGGTCCTGTCCGACCACCGGTTCAGCCGCGAGGCGTGGACCGGCGGCACCCTCTTCGCCCGGACGGCGGCGTCGCTGGCCCTGGCCGCCGCCGACCCCCCGGCGCACACGCGGCGCCGGAAGGCCGTCCAGGCGTGGTTCACGGCCCGCCGCGCCGAGACGGACCGCCCCCGGGTCGAGGCGCTCGCCGAGCGGCTGCTCGACGGGATGGCGGCGCACGGCCCGCCCGCCGACCTGATCGGCGGGTTCGCCACCCCGCTCCCGTACACGGTCATCTGCGACATGCTGGGCATCCCGCCCGGCGACCTCGGGCTGCTGCTGCCGTGGGTCACCGCGCTGATGTCGGCCGGGCGGTTCCCCGCGGCGGAGGTCGAGGCGGCCCGCGAGGGCATGCACGGCTACTTCGCCGACCGGCTGGCCGAACGCCGGGCACGACCCCGCTCCGACCTGCTCAGCGTGCTCGCGACCGCACCGGAGCTGTCCCGCGACGAGAGCATCGTCTTCGGGTACGGGCTGCTGGCGGCGGGCGGGGAGACCACGTCCAACCTCCTGGCGGCGTGCGTCGTGGAGCTGGCCCGGCGGCCGGACCTCGCCGCGCGGCTGCGGGCCGACCCGTCGCTGATCCCGTCCGCCGTCGAGGAGTTCCTGCGCTGGGTGTGGTTCGCCGGCACCGGGGGCCGGCCGCACGCCGTCGTGGCCGACGTGCGGCTCGCCGGGGTGCCGCTCGGGCGGGGGGACGTCGTCGTCCCCCTCACCGATGCCGCCAACCGGGACCCGGCCGCCTTCTGCGGCGCGGACGAGTTCGATCCCGCGCGTTCCCCGAACCCGCATCTCGGCTTCGGGCACGGCCGCCACATGTGCCTCGGCGCGCCGCACGCCCGCCTCGAACTGCGGGTCGCGATCGCGGCGCTCCTCCGCCGCTTCGGCGACCTCGCCCTGGCCGTCGACCCGGACCGGCTCGAATGGCGCGACCGGATGCTCGTCCGCGGCCTCTGGCGCCTCCCGGTGACCTGGACCCCCGGACGGGACGGGTGACGGCCCGCCCGGTGCAGGCGCACCTGGAGAAGGAGAAGGAGCGCGCCGCCCGGCTGGCGCGGTTCGTCCGGGGGAGCCATCCGCCGGTGCCCTCCCTGGTGTTCGCGGTGCTGTGGGCGTACGGGGTCACCGGGCTGTTCGCCGCCCTCGACCCGTCCCCTCCGGCGTGGCGGCCCGGAGCGGGGACGGCGGTCGCGGCGGCGACCCTGTTCGTCGACCTGCTGCTCATGCGCGCACTGGACGACATCCGCGACCTGGACTACGACCGCCGCTTCAATCCCGGCCGCCCGCTTGCGGCCGGTGCGGTGCGGACCAGCGACCTGGCCGTCCTGTATGGCGCGGGGGCGGCGGTGCTGATCCTGCTGAACATCGCGTGGCCGTGGCGGGCCGGCATCCTCCTCGTCCAGCTCGGGTACGCGGCCGGAGCGGTCGCCGTCCACCGGCGGTGGGGCCGTCCCTCGGCCGACGACCTGTTCCGGAGCCTGCTGGTCAGCCTTCCGGCGCCGCTGCTGCTGCACCTCTACCTGTACGCCGGGTATCTGGACGCGTCCGGGCACGACCCCGACTGGTCCGGGGCCGTCGCGATCGCCGTGGTGGTCCTCGCAGCGGGCCACGCCGAGCTGGCCGGCAAGCTCACCCGGGCGCCGCGGGCGGGGGAGCGGACCTATGTGACCACGCTCGGTGTGGCTGGGACGGCCGCGGCCGCCCTGGCCGTGCCGGTCCTGTCCGCGGCCCTGGTCGCGGCCCGGTCGCAGGCGCCCGCCGGGTGGACGCTCGCCGCGCTGCTCCCGGCGGCCGCGCCCCTCGCCGCCGCCTGGGCCTTCGCGCACGGCCGGACGCGCTGGCCGCCCTTCGCGCCCGCCTTGTACATGCTGCTGTCCTTCGGGAGCTACCTCGCCCTCGGGCTGGCCCGGTGAGGGCCGGGCCCGGAGGAGGGCGCGCCGTCAGGCCGGAGGGGCGGGGACCGTCCGTGACCATCGGGACGCCCGCGGCGGTCAGGGCTGCAGCAGCACCTTGATGGCGCCGTCCTGCTTCTTCTGGAAGATCTCGTACGCCTCCGGCGCCCTCTCCAGCGGCCAGCGGTGGGTCGCCAGGTCCATCACGCCGAGCGGGTCGGCGTCGTCGGCGACCAGCGGCATCAGGCCGTCGATCCACTTCTTGACGTGCGCCTGCCCCATCCGCAGCGTGATGCCCTTGTCGAACATCCGCATCATCGGCAGCGGGTCCGTCATGCCCCCGTACACGCCGATGACGGCGATCGTCCCGCCCCGCCGGACGACCTCGATCGCGGTGCCGAGCGCGGCGAGCCGGTCCACCCCGACGCGCGACATCAGCGGCGCCGCGGTGCCGCCCGGCATCAGCCCGGTGACGGTCTGCGCGAACTTGGCGCCGGGGGAGCCGTGCGCCTCCATCCCCACCGCGTCGATCACCGAGTCGGTGCCGCGGCCCTCGGTCAGCTGGCGGACCGCGTCCGGGACGTCGTCGGTGTCGTCGGAGTCGATCACCTCGATGCCGTGCCGCCGCGCCATCTCCAGCCGCTCGGGCACGAAGTCGACGCCGATCACCCGGTGCCCCAGGTGGCGCGCGATCCGGGCGGCCATCTGCCCGATCGGGCCGAGGCCGAGCACGGTGACCGACCCGCCCTCGGGGATCTCGGCCCAGTCCACCGACTGCCTTGCGGTCGGCAGCACGTCGGAGAGGTACACGAACCGCTCGTCCGGCGGGCCCTCCGGCACCTTGATCGGCCCGAAGTGGGCCTGCGGCACCCGCAGGTACTCGGCCTGCCCGCCCGGCACCTGTCCGTACAGCCGGGTGTAGCCGAACAGGGCCGCGCCCATGCCCTGCTCGCGGACCTGCGTGGTCTCGCACTGCGCGTACAGCTGCATGCCGCACATGTGGCAGCGGCCGCAGGAGATGTTGAACGGGATGACCACGCGGTCCCCGGGCTTGATGTGCGTGACCTCCGGGCCGGTCTCCTCGACGATCCCCATCGGCTCGTGGCCGAGGATGTCGCCCTCGCTGAGGAACGGCCCCAGCACCTCGTACAGGTGCAGGTCGGAACCGCAGATCCCGGACGAGGTGACCCTGATGATCGCGTCGTCCGGCTCCTTGATCTCCGGGTCGGGCACGTTCTCCACGCGGACGTCGCGCTTGCCGTGCCAGGTGACAGCCTTCATCGATGATCCTCCAAGAAAGGGACGCGGAACGGGTCGCGGGGACCGTCGCAGGCGCCCCTACCCCACCCGCCGGGGCGAAACGTGGGCCGCCCGCCCCGCCGCAGGCCGGCCCGCCACGCGGAGTGAGTACGCCAAGACGGGGTAAAGCACGCCCATGAAAGACGCCCCCCTGCGCCTCGGCGTACTGGACATCGGTTCCAACTCGGCCCATCTGCGGATCGCGGACCTGGCCCCCGGGCACCCGCCCGCGGTCGTCCGGTCGGTGAAGACGGCGGTCCGCCTCGCGGAGGCCACCGACAGGCACGGCGTCATCCGCCGCCCCGCGGTCGGCCGGCTGATCGGCGCGGTGCGCGAGTCGGTCGCCTCCGCCGCGGGCCTCGGCGTCGACGAGCTGATCCCCTTCGCGACGTCCGCGCTGCGCGACGCCGCCAACCGCGACGACGTCGTCGGCGAGGTCCGCGCCGCCACCGGTGTCCGCCTCGGCTTCCTCACCGGGGAGCAGGAGGCGCGGCTGACGTTCCTCGCGGCCCGCCGCTGGCGCGGCTGGTCGGCGGGCCCGATGCTGCTCGCCGACATCGGCGGCGGCTCCATGGAACTCGCCGTCGGCGCCGGTGAGCACCCGGACATCGCGCTGTCGCTGCCCCTCGGTGCGGGCCGGCTCACCCGGCACCACCTGCCCCCCGGGCCGCCGGTGCCGAAGAGCACCCGCAGGGCGCTGCGCGCGCACGTCAGGTCCGTCCTGGAGGAGGCGACCCTGGGGATCGCGCAGCTTCCGCCACCGGCGACCGCCGTGGCCACGTCCAAGACGTTCACCCAGCTCGCCCGGCTGTGCGGGGCACCGAAGGCGAAGGCCGGCACCTACCGGGAGCGGCACCTCGACCGGGCGGAGCTGCACCGCTGGATCCCGCGGCTGGCGAAGCTGTCCGACGCGGAGCGGACCGCGTTGCCGGGCATCAAGGCGTCGCGGGCCCGCCAGATCCTCGCCGGGGCGATCGTGGCCGAGGGCGTGATGGACGTCCTCCGGCTCGACCGGCTCGCCATCTGCCCGTGGGCGCTGCGCGAGGGCCTCTTCCTGCACCGGCTGGACGCGCTCATCCAGGGCCGCGAGCCGGAGGACCTCCCGGAGCACAGCCCGGTCGTCCTCCGGGACGTGCACCTGCGCGCCGTCCCCTGACCGCGGCGGCGGGCCCGGCGCCGGGAGGTCAGCGGGCGTAGGTGCCGACGAGGGTGGCGGTCACGAGGACCTTGTCCTTCAGGGCCGTGCGCATGTCGTCCATCGAGAATCCCGAGGTCAGGCCGGAGGGCCACTGCAACGCGTACAGGGTGAAGACGTAGCGGTGCGGCGGGTCCCCGGCGGGCGGCTGGGGGCCGCCGTAGCCGAGGTCGCCGAAGTCGTTGCGGCCCCGGGCGATCTGCGGACGCTCCTCCCCGGCCGCCAGCCGCTCGCGGTCCGGCGAGATCCCGGCCAGCATCCAGTGGACGAACGTGCCGCCGGGTGCGTCGGGGTCCTCGCAGGAGAGGGCGAGCTCGCGGCACGCGGCGGGCACGCCGGACCACCTCAGCTCGGGGGAGATGTCTCCCGACGCGTGCGAATGCGTCACCGGGATGGGTCCGTCGGAGGCGAACGCGGGGCTGCTCAACGTCATCTGCTCCATGCCGTCGTACTGCCCGGAACACCGCCCGCGATGCCCGCCCGCGGCGTTTGAAGCCGGGCCTCCTTGGTATGTGGGCGCCGACGGGCTCCCACAGGAGGGCAGGCTGCATGACGGCCGTGCAGGGGAAGGAAGACACCAGCGTCGCCGACGCGCTCGCGCTCCACCGCCGGGGAACGCGGATCGGCAACGTCCTGGCGACGACGGACCACAAGGTCGTCGGCCACCTGTATCTCGCCACCTCGTTCACGCTCTTCCTCATCGCCGGGCTGATGGCCATGGTCATCCGGGCCGAGCTGCTGGAACCGGGGCTGCAGGTGGTGGACAACCAGCGGTACAACCAGATGTTCACCATCCACGGCACGGTCATGCTGCTGCTGTTCGCGACCCCGCTGTTCGCCGGGTTCGCCAACGTGATCGTGCCGCTGCAGATCGGCGCGCCGGACGTGGCCTTCCCGCGACTCAACACGCTCAGCTACTGGCTGTTCCTGTTCGGCTCGCTGATGGTCCTGGCGGGTTTCGTCGTCCCGGGCGGCGCGGCGGCCTTCGGCTGGTTCTCCTACGCCCCGCTGTCGTCGTCGACGTACTCGCCGGGCCTCGGCGGCGACCTGTGGGTGATGGGGCTCGTGCTGTCCGGATTCGGGACGATCTTCACCGCGGTCAACCTGATCACGACGATCATCGGCATGCGCGCCCCCGGGATGGTGATGTTCCGGCTGCCGATCTTCACCTGGAACGTCCTGCTGACCAGCGTGATGGTGCTGCTCGCGTTCCCCGTGCTCGCCGCCGCGCTGCTGGCGCTGATGGCCGACCGCAAGCTCGGCGCGCACATCTACAACCCCTCGCACGGCGGCGAACTGCTCTGGCAGCACCTGTTCTGGTTCTTCGGCCACCCCGAGGTCTACATCATCGCGCTGCCGTTCTTCGGGATCATCACCGAGATCATCCCGGTGTTCTCCCGCAAGCCCCTGTTCGGCTACCTCGGCATGGTGGCGGCCACCATCGCGATCACCGGGCTGTCGATGACGGTCTGGGCGCACCACATGTTCGCCACCGGCCAGGTCCTGCTGCCGTTCTTCGCCATGACCTCCTTCATGATCGCCGTCCCGACCGGCATCAAGTTCTTCAACTGGGTCGGCACGATGTGGAAGGGGGAGCTGACGTTCGAGGCGCCCATGCTGTTCGCCGTGGGGTTCCTCGTCACGTTCCTGTTCGGCGGCCTGACCGGGGTGATCCTCGCGTCCCCGCCGATGGACTTCCACCTCACCGACTCCTACTTCGTCGTCGGCCACTTCCACTACGTCGTCTTCGGCACCGTCGTGTTCGCCATGTTCGGCGGCTTCTACTTCTGGTGGCCGAAGATGACCGGGAAACTGCTGAACGAGACGTGGGGGAAGATCCATTTCTGGTCGCTGTTCGTCGGGTTCCACACGACGTTCCTCGTCCAACACTGGCTCGGCGCCGAGGGCATGCCCCGCCGGTACGCCGACTACCCCGAGGAGTTCACCACGCTGAACGCCGTCTCGTCGGTCGGCTCGTTCGTCCTCGGCGCCTCGACGTTCGCGTTCCTGTGGAACATCTGGCGGACGCATCGCCGCGGGGCGCCCGTGAACAAGGACGACCCGTGGGGCGCCGGGGGTTCGCTGGAGTGGGCCACCTCCAGCCCTCCGCCCCGGCACAACTTCACGACGATGCCGCGGATCCGTTCCGTCCGTCCCGCGTTCGACCTGCACCATCCGCCGCTGGAGCCGCCTCAGCGGGCGGAGCCGTCCCTTCCTCCGCCACCCCGGGACCGGTCCGGAGACTGAGGGCTCAGCCGCCGTCCTCCTCCTCGTCCCGCGAGTCGCGGCTCAGGTCGCCCTGGCCGCCGCCGTACGACTCGGCCTGGTAGTTCATGTAGAAGCGGTTGGCGCGGGTCCGCAGCTGGGTGCGGGCGCGGTCCGGCGTCGGCAGCGGGATGAGGTGGTTCGGATACGGGGCGACGAGCTCGGCCGGCCGCCGGGTCCGCAGGAGCGCCTCCCCCTCGTCCGACGGCTGCTCGTGCCGCTCGCGGAACCCGCCCTCCGGGGTCAGCGAGATCAGGCCGCTCTCCACGCCCTCCCGGCGTTCCCGCAGGTCCCGGCGCTGCAGGCTGAGGCAGATCCGCCGCGTGACGACGAACGCCAGGACCGGCGCGGCGAAGAAGCCCACGCGGAAGAACCAGGTCGTCCACAACAGCGGGAGTTTGAAGACGAAGGCGAGGACGTCGTTGCCGCCCGCCGCCCACAGGTTGCCGTACCAGGCGACGGCGGCCGCGCCGATCGCGGTCCTGGTCGCGGCGTTGCGCGGCCGGTCGAGAAGGTGGTGGAGGCGTTCGTCGCCCGTGGCCCAGCGTTCGGCGAACGGGTACATCGCGATCAGCGTGAAGAACAGTCCCGGCACGATGACGGCGGGCACGAGCACGTTCCAGGCGATCGTGTGCCCGAACAGGGTCGTCTCCAGCGACGGCATGATGCGCAGGGAGCCTTCGAGGAAGCCGACGTACCAGTCGGGCTGCGAGCCCATCGAGACCTGGTCCGGCTCGTACGGGCCGTACAGCCAGACGGGGTTGATCTGCGCGAACGCTCCCAGCCCCGCCAGCACACCGAACGTGAAGAGGAAGTAGGCGGTGCTCTGCGCGGCGAAGTTCGGGAAGGTCGGCTCGCCGGACACCGTCCGCTCGCGCCTGCCCCGGCCCGGCCAGATGGTGTGCGTCTGGTGCCAGAGGATCATCAGGTGCGCGGTGATGAGCGCGATCAGGAGCCCGGGGACGAGCAGGATGTGCACGGTGAACAGCCGCGGGAGGAACTCCTCGCTGGCCGGGAACTGGCCCCCGAAGATCCACATGGCGAGGTAGGTGCCGACGACCGGGATGGACAGCACGACGCCGTGCATGATCCGGAGCCCGGTGCCGGACAGCAGGTCGTCGGGGAGCGAGTAGCCGGCGAACCCCTCGACCAGGGCCAGCACGAACAGCGTGACGCCGATCAGCCAGTTGATCTCGCGGGGCTTGCGGAACGCCCCGGTGAAGAAGATGCGCATCAGGTGGACGCTGATCGCGGCCAGGAAGATGATCGCGCCCCAGTGGTGGATCTGCCGCATCAGCAGGCCGCCCCGCACGTCGAACGAGATGCGCACCGTGGACGCGTACGCCTCGCTCATCGACAGGCCCCGCAACGACGCGTACGACCCGTCGTAGACGACGGGCGCCCCGCTCGGCTTGAAGAACATCGTCAGGAAGATCCCGGTGATCACCAGGATGATGAACGAGTACAGCGCGATCTCGCCCAGCAGGAACGACCAGTGCCCCGGGAACGCCTTGCGGATGTTCTGCTGGAGGAACCGGGTCGTCCCTAGCCTGTCGTTGACACCGTGGACGAGCTTCGCCGGCCGCTCGCCCTTCGACCTTCCCTTCCGTCCCGCCATCGTGCGTCTCCCATGGCCGACCCCTTGATCTCCGCTGGGCCGGTACCCCTGGCCACCCGGAGCAAACGACGCCGCCGCGCCGCCCGCGTCAGGCCACGCGGGGCCGTCCATCGGAGGCGCTGAGGAGCCGGCGCAGGTCCCGGACGTCGTCCCGCAGCCGCTCGGTGGCCCGCGGGTCGTGCTCCAGGCCGCCGAGGCCGTGCTCGATCAGTTCGAGCTCGGCGGCGCGGAGCCGCGCGAGCAGCCGGCGCGGCTCCCCGGCCGGCACCGCCCACCGCTCCTTCTCACGCCACTTGCGGTAGGCGAGGACATGCCCCTCGCCCGGCACGAGGACGCCCCGGACGGTCTCCGCGTGCGTCGTGCGCCGGAAATGCGACAGGTAGCGGCGCCTGGAGAGCCGGTAGGTGACGACCGCCGCGAGGAGGATCGGCGCGCCCTTCACCGGCAGCAGCAGCACGCCGTGCAGCAGAGGGGAGTCCCACCAGGAGTGCAGGGCCATCGCCAGGACGAACGCGCCCGCGGCGACGGCGGCGCTCGTCCGGGACGCCCTGCCGAGCAGGCACCCGAGACCCGCGCCGCCGACCGCCGTCATCGCCCAGTGGCTGCACCACGCGCCGCCGACCACCCGGCTGCCGAACGAGAACAGCGCCGCGTTCACGTCCTGCGTCGCGCCCGTCAGCACGATGGTGTTGAGCACGTAGAGGAAGTTCTCCGACACCTGGAAGCCCAGCCCGGCGAGCGCGCCGTAGCCCCAGCCGTCCAGCGGGCCGCGGATAGCGGACGGCGCCAGCAGCGCCAGCGTCACGACGCCGAGCAGCTTCAGGATCTCCTCGTCGACCGGCGCGGCGATGGACGCGCCCCACGCCGCGTTGAACACCGGCCCGGCCGTCTTCGCGATGACCGCCTGGAACGCGGCGTTCGCGGGCAGCGCCAGCCCGAACGCCGCGAGCCCGCCCCACGCCACCGCGATCAGCGCGTACCCGGCCGGCAGCGACCGGACCGGATGCAGCCGCCGCAGCAGCCAGAACCCTATGGCCAGCGTCGGGACCAGCAGCGCGAGCCCGGCGATCGAGCCCACCGGGAACGCCCGCACCACCGTGTCCAGCCCCCGCCACGCGATCCAGGCTCCGATCAGGCACACCGCCGCCCACAGCCAGAACGCGGGACGGCGCGTCATGGCCACGGCGACCTGATCCGCACGGTCCGCATCATCGCCTCGATCTCCGGCGCCAGCCGCGCGTAGGCGTGCGGAGGACCCGCGGCCGTCATCGTGGCGCCGAGCGTGGCCGTCGCGAACACCGAGGCCGTGCCCGCCCGGTCCCGCCCGGTGATGCTCCCGGTCAGGCCGGTCAGGCCGTCCGCCGTCATGAGTGGGACGGGGCCCGCGCCGAGCCGCGTCTGCCCGCCGGCCTCGACGATCCGGCCGAGGCCGTCCCACAGCCGGCGCGCGTCCAGCCGGCCGAGCGGGACCACCACGTTCAGGTTGACCGTGACGTCGCGGCTGAGAAGCTTGATGTTGCTGGTCAGCGAGGTGTCCGCCGCGCTGAGCAGCCAACCCGCCGATGGGACGACGAACGTCACCGGGCGCACCCCGTCGCGCGGCGTGCCCGCCGACAGGACCGTCCCGGGCGCCAGCGGCCGGCCGCCGCTGCCCAGTGCCGCGTTCACCAGGGCCAGCCCGCCGCAGAGGATGAGCAGGACGAGCGCCACGACGCCCGTACCCCACCATCTCACCCGCGTCATGCAGCCCCCCGATGACGTGCGCTGCGGGAATGCCCCCTGGCCGCGGCACTAAACGAGCTCAGCGGCCGCCCGGGGGCGCGGGTCACCAGTGCGCGGGCCTGCCCAGCGCGGGGGGTATGCGCGTGCTGGCGTCGCCCCGCGCGGAGTCGAGCTGGGCGCGGGTGAGGAAGACGGCCCCGGTGAGGTCGGCTCCGCGCAGGTCGGCGTCCCGCAGGTCCGCGCCGATCAGGTCCGCCGCCCGCAGGTCGGCGCGCCGCAGGTCGGCCGCGATCAGGTACGCGCCCCGGAGGTCGGCCCCGCGCAGGTCCGTGCCCTTCAGCTTCGCGCCGATGAGGTCGGCGCCCCGCATGCTCTTCGGGCGGCCGGGGACACCGGACCGGACGAGTTCGCTGACCCGCAGCAGCAGGACGTTCACCCTTTCCCGCACCGCCGCGACGTCCACGTCCGCGAGTTCATCGGGGCCGGCCCCGGTGAGGCGGACGACGTCGTCCAGCGCGTGGCGGACCTCGCCGTGCACGGGCTCCGCGGACGGCAGCGCCAGGGCCTCGTCCAGGTAGCGCAGGAGTTCGTGCAGCGCCCGCATGACCGGGAAGACCTGGAACATCTGGCGGGCGACCTCCGGTGCCCGCCGCCAGTCCCGCCCGCCGAAGGTCCCCTGGGACACCTTCTGCCCGGCCCCGAAGCAGTCGAAGACCGTGCAGCCGGGGAACCCCTCCTCGCGGAGGTTCGCATGGATGCCGCAGCGGAAGTCGGCGCGGAGGTTCCGGCACGGCTCGCCCGCGTCCTTGTCCACCGCGAAATCGGCCGACCTGGCGAAGGGCAGCGCCACGCAGCACAGCCCGAAGCAGTTCGCGCAGTCGGCCTTGAGGTCGAGCCTGTCCGGCACATCCTCTCCCGTTCCTCGGCGGCACCCCATTGTCGCGCCCGGCCGCCCATGCTCCGGACCACCCTGGCCGGGATATAGTTGCCGACGCTCATGTCAGTACTTCCCACCGAGCCGGCCATCGTCGCCAGGCTGCGCGCCGCCGGCTGCGTGTTCGCCGAGGACGAGGCGCGGCTGATCCTCGCCACGGCCCGCACGCCGGACGAGGCGTCCGCCATGGTGGAGCGGCGCGCCGCCGGCCTGCCCCTCGAACACGTCCTCGGCTGGGCGGAGTTCTGCGGCCTCCGCATCGCCGTGGACCCCGGTGTCTTCGTCCCGCGCCGCCGCACCGAGTTCCTCGTCCGGGAGGCCGCGGCGCTGGTCCCGCACCGGCCCGTGGTCGTCGACCTGTGCTGCGGTTCGGGTGCACTGGGGGTCGCGCTGGTCGCGGGGCTGGACGAGTTCACGCTGCACTGCGCCGACATCGAACCCGCCGCGGTGCGCTGCGCCCGCCGCAACGTCGCGCCGTTCGGCGGCCATGTGCATCAGGGCGACCTCTTCGACCCGCTCCCCGGCGCGCTGCGCGGACGCGTCGACATCCTGCTCGTCAACGTGCCGTACGTGCCCACCGGGGACCTCCGCCTGATGCCGGCGGAGGCGCGCGACCACGAGCCGCGCACGGCGCTGGACGGCGGCGCGGACGGCCTCGACGTCCTGCGCCGCGTCACCGCCGAGGCGTCGCGGTGGCTCGTCCCGGGCGGGCACCTGCTGTTCGAGACGAGCGAGCGGCAGGCCCCGGACGCGGTCGCCGCCGTCGAGCGCGGCGGCCTGTCCGCCGCCGTTTCGGTCTCCGCCGAGTTCTACGTCACAGTGGTCATTGCGACAAAGCCTGTGTAAAACGCCATGTGCGGGTAAACGGCGGATAGGACGACTCGAAGGAGTGAATCCAATGCGCCGCATCAGCGGGGCGCTCAGCGCCATCATCGGCACGCTCGTCAGCATCGTCACCCTGCCGCTCAGGGTCATCCAGCGGCTGCTGGGCCCCGGGCGCGGCCGGACGCGTTCGCGCCGCCGGGCCGTCTGACGCGCGATATCCCCTCCGCACCGGGGCCTGTGAACGGCGGGCCCCGGTGCGGGCGCGGGGAAAATCAATTGCGCTCATCGGGTGCCTGCCGCACCATATGAGTAACGAAAGCGTGCTATGTCGCACAAGCCGAAATGGTGAGGCACCTGGCTTCCACCCAGGAGTATCGAGTTCGATTCTCGAGTGCGGCTCTGGACTGGACCGGCGGGAGTAACGACCCCCGGCCGGTCCTCCCGTGCCCAGGCGGGCGGACGCCACCGCCCGCCGGAGGGCACCCGTGACCGGTAGCTCAGTCCGGAAGAGCGGCTGCCTTACAAGCAGCGGGTCGCAGGTTCGAGTCCTGTCCGGTCAACGGTTCCCGCCGACGGCGTCCGAGCTGCGTCCAGGTACGGCCCGCTCGGCGGGCCCCGTCATCCCGCCTTCTTCACGAGCTCGGTCAGTGCGCCGAACTCGTCCTCGGTCAGGTCGGTCAGCGGCGGTCGCACGGGCCCCGCAGGGCGGCCCACGGCCCGCATCCCCGCCTTGACGATGCTGACGGCGTATCCGGCGCGGCGGTTGCGGATCTCGCAGTAGGGCAGGACGAACTCCGCAAGACGGCGCCGCACCTCGTCCCGGTCGTGCTCGCGGACGGCCCTGTAGAAATCGAGCGCGAAGTCCGGCACGAAGTTGAAGATGGCCGAGGAGTACGTGGTCACCCCCATCTCCAGGTAGGGCTGCGCAAAGGTCTCGGCGGTGGGCAGCCCGCCGATGTAGACGAGGCGCTCGCCGAGCCTGGCCCGGATGCGCGTCATCAGCTCCAGGTTCCCGACACCGTCCTTGAACCCGACCAGGTTGGGGCAGGCGTCGGCGATCTCGGCGACGGTCGTGTCCTGGTAGACGGCGTTCGCCCTGCTGTAGATCGTCACGCCGAGGCGGGTGGCGGCGCACACGGCCCGCACGTGGGCGGCCAGCCCCTCCTGCGACGCCTCGGTCAGGTAGGGCGGGAAGAGCAGGATGCCGTCCGCGCCCGCGCGCTCGGCGTCGCGCGCCATCTCGGCCGCCGTCGCCGTGCCGTATCCGGCGGGCGCGATGACGGGGACGCCGTCCGGCGCGTCCCGCACGGCCGCGCGGACGACCCGCCGGACCTCGTCGGCGGTGAGGGAGAAGAACTCGCCCGTCCCGCCCGCCGCGAACAGGCCGGTGAGGCCCTCGCGGCCCAGCCCGGCGATGTTCTCGCGGTACGCGGGCTCGTCGAAGGACAGGTCGTCGCGGAAGTGGGTGACGGGGAACGACAGGAGCCCGGAGCCGAGCCTGCGGGCGATCTCGTCGGGCGCGGTCTGCTTCATGGCCCGAGGCTAGGATGGCCGATTGATCCAGGTCCAACACGAAAAAGGCATTCACTGATACCCGTAGGGAATCGATGTTCACGCTGCACCAGCTCGCGAACTTCGTGGCCGTCGCCGAGGAACTGCACTTCGGCCGGGCCGCCGAGCGCCTGCGGATGACGCAGCCGCCGCTGAGCCGCCAGATCCAGCTGCTGGAGAACGACCTGAAGGTGCGGCTGTTCGACCGGACGAACCGCTCGGTGCGCCTCACCCCGGCCGGGCGCGCGTTCCTGGTCGAAGCCCGCCGGTTGCTGCACCAGGCCGACCACGCGGCGATGTCGGTCCGGCAGGTGTCGGCGGGGGAGGCCGGGAGCATCACGATCGGGTTCACCGCCGCCAGCGCGTACGCGACGCTCGGCCGGCTGCTGGAGGTCGCGCGGACGGAGCTGCCCGGTGTGGGGATCGTCCTGCGGGAGATGGTGACCAGGGACCAGGTCGAAGCCCTGGCGGAGGGCGCCCTCGACCTCGGCCTGGTCCGCCCGCCCGTGACCGACCCGGACCTCGCGGAGCGCGGCGCCGACCGTGAGCCGCTGCTGGCCGCGATCCCCAACGACCACCCGCTCGCGGCGGGGGACGGCCCGGTCCGGCCGGCCGACCTCGACGGGCAGCCGTTCATCATGTATTCGCCGGTCGAGGCGCGCTACTTCCACGAGCTGCTGATCAGCCTGTTCCGGCAGACGGGCGTCACCCCCGTGTACGCGCAGTACCTCAGCCAGGTCCACAGCATCCTGGCCCTGGTCAACTGCGGCTGGGGGCTCGCGCTGGTGCCCGCCGCCGCGGCCCGGCTCCGCTACGCGGGCCTGACGTTCCGGCCGGTGGACATCGCCGGACCGGATCCCGTCGAGCTGAGCCTGACCTGGCGGCGCGACAACGACAATCCGGCGCTCGCCAGGCTCCTGCGTCACCTGGGGGACGGCGCCGGACCCGTGTGACGCGCGTCGCCCGGTCCCGCCTTGACCTCGCGCGGTGGTCTCGCTTACTTTGGCGTCCAAATATTGGCCGTCAAACTAAATGGCCGCGGACGCGGCCGGGGGCACCGCGGAGGAGCCATGAGCGACTTTCCCATGTACGCGCCGTCTGCGGAGCATGAGCTGCTGCGGCGGACGGTGCGTGAGCTGGCCGATGCCAGGATCGCTCCTTTCGCGGCGGAGGTGGACGAGGAGTCGCGGTTCCCGCAGGAGG
>NZ_SMLC01000125.1 GCF_004349245.1 Actinomadura sp. 6K520
CGCCAGCTCGTCCTCGACCCGGCCGCCGCCCGCCCCCGCCTCGACGTCGCCGAGACCGGTGAGGCCGCGCTGCCGATGGCGCTCGCGGCCGCCGCCGGGCAGGGCTTCGACCTGTCGGTCGAGCCGCCGCTGCGGGCCCGGCTGTTCGCGCTCGGCGGGGACACGCACGTCCTGATGCTCGTCCTGCACCACATCGCGGCGGACGGCTGGTCGATGGCGCCGCTCGCCCGCGACGTGATCGCCGCGTACGCGGCCCGGTCGCGGGGGCGGGAGCCGGAGTGGGCGCCGCTGCCCGTGCAGTACGCCGACTACACGCTCTGGCAGCGCGAGCTGTTCGGCTCCGAGGACGACCCGGACAGCCTGATCTCCCGGCAGATCGCCTACTGGCGGGACGCCCTGGCCGGGCTGCCGGAGGAGCTGCGGCTCCCCGCCGACCGGCCGCGCCCGCCGGAGGCGACGTACCGGGGCGCCACGCACGCGTTCGAGCTGGACGCCGACGTCCACGCCGGCCTGCTGGCCCTCGCCCGGGAGAGCGGCGCGAGCCTGTTCATGGTCGTGCAGGCCGCGTACGCCGCGCTGCTCACCCGGCTCGGCGCCGGGACCGACGTGCCGATCGGGTCGCCGATCGCGGGCCGCACCGACGAGGCCCTGGACGACCTCGTCGGCATGTTCGTCAACATGCTCGTCCTGCGGACCGACACCTCCGGGGACCCGTCGTTCCGCGAACTCGTCGAACGCGTGCGGGAGACCGACCTCGCCGCCTACGGGCACCAGGACCTCCCGTTCGAGCGGCTGGTCGAGGTGCTCAACCCGGCCCGCTCGATGGCGCGGCACCCGCTGTTCCAGGTCGTGCTGTCGTTCCAGAACAACCCCGAGGCCCGCCTTGAGCTGGACGGGCTGACCGGCGGCGCCGAACCGCTGGGGTCGGGGATCGCCAAGTACGACCTGTCGCTCTACCTGGCGGAGCGGCACGGCGACGACGGCGCGCCCGCCGGGATCGAGGCCGGTCTCGAATACGCCCTCGACCTCTTCGACCCCGACACCGCCCGGTCCGTCGCGGACCGCTTCGAGCGGCTCGTCCGCGAGCTGGTCGCCGACCCGGACGCGCCCATCGGCGCCGCCGAGATCCTGGACCGCGCCGAGCGCCGCACGATCCTGCGCAGGTGGGCGGGCGGCAAGGGCGGCGGCGCCGAGCGGGCGACCGTCCCGGCGCTGTTCGAGGCTCAGGCGGCGGCGCGCCCGGACGCGCCCGCGGTGACGTGCGACGGTGTGTCGTGGACGTACGGCGAGGTGAACGCGAAGGCCAACCGCCTGGCGCACCGCCTCATCGAGCGGGGAGTGGGCCCCGAGCAGTTCGTGGCGCTGTCGCTGCCGCGTTCGGCGGATCTGGTGGTGGCGATCCTCGCGGTGCTGAAGGCGGGCGCGGCGTACGTGCCGATCGACCCGGACTACCCCGAAGACCGCATCGCGTACATGGTGGAGGACGCCCGGCCGGTCCTCACCCTCGGCCCGGACGACCTGGATGCACCTGGACGCCCCGACACCAACCCCGGTGTCACCATTGACCCGGACCACCCGGCGTACGTCATCTACACCTCCGGTTCGACGGGCCGCCCCAAGGGCGTCGTGGTTCCGCACCAGAACGTGGTGCGGTTGCTCCGGTCGACCGAGCAGTGGTTCGACTTCGGCCCCGACGACGTGTGGACCCTGTTCCACTCCTACGCCTTCGACTTCTCCGTCTGGGAACTCTGGGGGCCGCTCCTCTATGGGGGACGCCTCGTCGTCGTCCCCTACGAGACCTCACGTTCGCCGCAGGACTTCCTCAAGCTGCTGGTGGACGAGCGCGTCACCGTCCTGAACCAGACTCCTTCGGCCTTCTACCAGTTGATGGCGGCCGACAGGGACGACCCAGGCTCCGATCTGGCGCTGCGCTACATCGTCTTCGGCGGCGAGGCCCTGGATCTCGGCCGTCTCGAAGACTGGTACTCGCGGCACGCCGAGGACGCGCCGACGCTGGTCAACATGTACGGGATCACCGAGACCACCGTGCACGTCTCCTACATCGCGCTCGACCGCGCGTATGCGGCGACCGCGCCCGGCAGCCTCATCGGCGTCGGCATCCCGGACCTGAAGCTGTACGTCCTGGACGACCGCCTCCAGCCCGTCCCGCCCGGTGTGGCCGGTGAGCTGTACGTGGCGGGCGCGGGCCTGGCGCGCGGCTACCTCCACCGACCGGGCCTGTCCGCCGAGCGCTTCGTCGCCGACCCGCACGGCGGGCCCGGCACCCGGATGTACCGGACCGGCGACCTCGGCCGCTGGCGCCGCGACGGGACGCTCGAATACCTGGGCCGCGCCGACCAGCAGGTGCAGCTGCGCGGCTTCCGCATCGAACTGGGCGAGATCCAGGCGGTGCTGACCAGGCACGAGGCCGTCCGGGACGCGGCCGTGCTCGTCCGCGACGACCGCCTGGTCGCCTACGTCGCCGGGACCGGCGCCGACCCGGCGGAGCTGCGCCGCTTCGCCGGGAGGTCGCTGCCCGACTACATGGTCCCGGCGGCCGTCGTCGAGCTGGACGCCCTCCCGCTGACCTCGAACGGCAAGCTCGACCGCGCGGCGCTGCCCGCCCCCGACTTCGCGGCGAAGGTGTCGTCCCGCGCGCCCCGGACGCCCGGGGAGGAGGTGCTCGCGGGCCTGTTCGCCGAGGTGCTCGGGCTGGAGCGGGTCGGGATCGACGACGGGTTCTTCGACCTCGGCGGCGACTCCATCATCGCGATCCAGCTCGTCTCCCGTGCCCGCCGCTGCGGCCTGGTCATCACCCCGCGCGAGGTGTTCCAGCACCAGACCGTCGAGGAACTGGCGGCGGCCGCGCGCCCGGCCGGCGAGGGCGCGGAGATCGAGGCCGAGGCGCCCGGCGCCGGAGTCGGCCGGATCCCGGCGACCCCGATCATGCGCTGGTTCCAGGACCTGAACGGCCCGGTCGACGGCTACAGCCAGCGGATGCTCCTCCAGGTCCCGCCGGGTGTCGGCCTCGACCGGCTGACCGCCGCGCTGCAGCGCGTCCTGGACCACCACGACATGCTCCGGCTCCGCGTGACCGGCCCCGAGTTCGAGGTCACCGAGCCCGGCACCGTCGACGCGGCGGCGCTCGTCCGCCGCGTGGACGTCACCGGCCTGGACGCGGCCGCGCTCCGCTCCGTCCTCGCCGCCGAGGCCGAGGCCGCCCGCCGCCGCCTCGACCCGGCCGCGGGGACGATGGCGCAGCTCGTCTGGTTCGACGCCGGCGAGCGCGACTCGGGCCGCCTGCTGCTCACCGTCCACCACCTCGCCGTGGACGGCGTCTCCTGGCGGATCATCCTGCCCGACCTGGTCACCGCGTGGGGCGGGGGAGACCTCGACCCCGTGCCGACCTCGTTCCGCCGCTGGGCGCAGCGCCTGGCCGCCGAGGCGTCCGACCCGGCCCGCACCGCCGAGCTGCCGCTCTGGGACGACATCCTCGCCACCCCCGACCCGGCGCTCGGCGCCCGCCCGCTCGACCCCGCGGCCGACACGTTCGGCACGGCGCGGCACCGCACGCTCGACCTGCCCGCCGACGTCACCGCGCCGCTCCTCACCGAGGTCCCCGCCGCCTTCCACGGCCGCGTCAACGACGTGCTGCTGACCGGCCTCGCCCTGGCCGTCGCCGAATGGCGCCGCGACCGGGGTATCTGCGACGAGACCGCCGTCCTCATCGACCTGGAGGGCCACGGCCGCGAGGAGATCGTCCCTGGCGTGGACCTGTCCCGCACCGCCGGCTGGTTCACCTCGATCCACCCCGTGCGGCTCGACGCCGGATGGGTGGAGCCCGCCGACGTCCGCGAGGGCGGGCAGGCCGTCGGGACCGCGCTGAAACGGGTCAAGGAGCAGCTCCGCGAGATCCCCGACAACGGCATCGGGTACGGCCTGCTGCGCTACCTCGGCCCCGCGGCGGGCGAGCGGCTCGCCGGGACGCCGCAGATCGCGTTCAACTACCTCGGCCGGTCCGCCGTGCCCGAGGCCACCGACTGGGGACCGGCCGCGCAGGCCGACGGCGACGCCCTCGGCACCGGGCAGGACGGCGCGCTCGGCCTCGTCCACGCCATCGAGGTCAACGCGCACACCCGCGACCTGCCGGACGGCCCCGAACTGTCCGCGACCTGGACCTGGGCGGGCGGCCTGTTCGACGAGGCCGCGATGGACGACCTCGCCGGGCGCTGGTTCGCGGCCCTGCGCGGCCTGGTCGCGCACGTCGCGGACGGCGCGTCCGACGGGCCCGTCGGCGGGTTCACCCCGTCCGACCTGTCGCTGGTGGACGTCAGCCAGGAGGAGATCGACGAGCTCGCCGCCGAGCTCGACGGCGAATGGGAGCTGGATTGAGCAAGTCGCAGCTTGAGGACATCCTCCCGCTGTCCCCGTTGCAGCAGGGGCTCTTCTTCCACGCGCTGTACGACTCGGAGAACGACGTCTACACCGCGCAGATCGTGTTCGACCTGCGCGGGCCCCTGGACGTGGACGCGCTGCGCGCCGCCGCCGCGACGCTGCTGCGCCGCCACGCCAACCTGCGGGCCGGGTTCCGGCAGCGCAAGGAGGGGTCGCCGGTCCAGGTCGTCCACCGCGAGGTGCGCCTGCCCTGGAACGACGCCGACCTCTCCGCCCTGCCCGAAGGCGAGCGCGGCGCCAGGGCGCGGGACCTGGCCGACGCCGAGCGGGCGCGGCCGTTCGACATGACGAAACCGCCGCTGCTGCGCTTCCTGCTCATCAAGCTGGCGGACGGCCTGCACCGCATGGTGTTCACCAACCACCACATCCTGCTGGACGGCTGGTCCACGCCCGTCCTGCAGACGGAACTGTTCGCGCTCTACCTGGCCAAGGGCGACGACACCGGGATGCCGCGCGTCGCTCCGTACAAGAACTACCTGGCCTGGCTCGCCGCGCAGGACCGGCCGGCCGCGGAGGACGCCTGGCGCCGCTCCCTCGACGGCGTCCACGAGCCCACGCTCGTGGCACCGGGCGCACCCGAACCCGGCGCCGACAGCCCCGGACGGGTCCGGATCCGCCTCACCGAAGACCTCACCGCGGCGCTCAGCGCGCGCGCCCGCGCCCAGGGGGTCACCCTCAACACGGTCCTGCAACTCGCCTGGGGCACGCTGCTCAGCCGCCTCACCGGGTCGACCGACGTGGTGTTCGGCGCCGCCGTGTCCGGCCGCCCGCCGGAACTGCCGGGCGTCGAGCAGATGATCGGCCTGTTCATCAACACGCTGCCGATCCGGGTCCGCGTCCGCCCCGCCGACACCGTCGCCGAGGCGCTGACCCGGCTCCAGGACGAGCAGGCCGCGCTCATGCCGCACCACCACCTCGGCCTGTCCGACATCCAGCGGCTCACCGGCGCCGGCACGCTCTTCGACACGATGACCGTGCTGGAGAACTACCCCTTCGACCCGGACGCCGCCGGCACCGACCTCGGCGGCCTCACCCTCCACGACGTGGACGGCTACGACGCGTCGCACTACCCCCTCACCTTCGCCGCCGTGCCCGGCCGCGGCCTGTCGCTGCGCATCGACCACCGCACCGACCTCTTCACCGAGGACGACGCGCAACGCCTGATGCGCCGCTTCGTCCGCATCCTGGAGGCCGTCGCCTACCGCCCGGACCTCCCGCTGGGCCGCATCGAGGTCCTGGACGGCGACGAGCGCGCCCGCGTCCTCCAGGAGTGGCAGGGCCCCGTCACCGGCCGCGACCCCGGCACGCTCACCGCGCGCTTCGCCGCCCGGCTCGCCGAGGCGCCGCGGGCCACCGCCGTCCGCGCGGCGGGCGAATCCATCGGCTACGCGGAACTGGACCGCCGCGCGAACCGGCTCGCGCACCGCCTGATCGGGCTCGGCGTCGGCCGCGACACGCCCGTCGCCGTCCTCCTCGAACGCTCCGCCGACACCGTCGTGGCGTCGCTGGCGATCCTCAAGGCGGGCGGGGCGTACGCGCCGATCCACCACGGCTACCCGCCGGAGCGGCTGGCCTGGGCGGTCGCCGAGGTCGCCGCGCCCGTCCTGGTCGTCAACACCCCCATGCGCGACCGCGTCGCCGCGCTCGGCACCGCCGCCCGGATCCTCGTCGTGGACGACGACCCGGAGACGGCGGCGCAGCCGGACACCGACCCCGGCGTCCCGTGCCACCCCGAGCAGCTCGCCTGCGTGCTGTTCACGTCCGGCTCCACGGGCGTCCCCAAGGGCGTCATGCTCCGCCACCGCGACGCGCTCGACCTCGCGACCGACGGGCGGCTGCGCGGCGGCGCGCACGACCGGGTCCTCGTCCACTCCCCGCACGCCTTCGACGCGTCCATCTACGAGGTGTGGACGCCGCTGCTGCACGGCGGGACGGCCGTCGTCGCGCCGCCCGGCCACCTGGACGGCCAGGCCCTCGAAACGATCATCGCCGCGGAGGAGCTGACCGGGCTGTTCCTCACCACGACCCTGTTCAACCTCGTGGCCGACGAGCGCCCGCACGCGTTCGCGCGGCTCCGCGAGGTGCTGACCGGCGGGGAGGCGGGCTCGCCGGCCGCGATCCGCAAGGTCCTCGCCGCCTGCCCGGACACCGAGGTCGGCAACGTGTACGGCCCGACCGAGGCCACCACGTACACCACGATCGCCGGGCAGCGCGCCCCGCTCGGCGACCCGTCGGAGACGTCCGCCGTCCTCGGCCGCCCCATCGACGACATGCGCGTCCACGTGCTGGACCAGGGGCTGCGTCCCGTCCCGCCCGGCGTCGCCGGCGAGGCGTACATCGCGGGCGCCGGGCTCGGCCGCGGCTACCTGCGGCGGCCCGCGCTGACCGGCGAGCGCTACGTCGCCGACCCGTTCGGCGCGCCCGGCGACCGCATGTACCGCACCGGCGACCTCGTCCGGTGGCGGGCGGACGGCACCCTCGAATACCTCGACCGCGTCGACTTCCAGGTCAAGGTCCGCGGCTTCCGGATCGAGCTCGGCGAGATCGAGGCCGCCGTCGCCGCCCACCCGGCCGTCGCGAACGTCGCCGTCGTCGCCCGCGAGGACACGCCCGGGGTCAAGACGCTCGTCGCCTACGTCATCGCCGATTCCATCGATGGCCTGCGCGAGTTCGTCGCCGCACGCGTACCCGAGTACATGGTGCCCGCCGCGTTCGTCCGGCTCGACACCTTCCCGGTCGGCCCGACCGGCAAGCTCGACCGGCGCGCGCTCCCGGTCCCCGACTACGGCGAGGCCGCCGCCGGGCGCGACCCCCGCACGCCCGAGGAGGAGCGGCTCTGCGCGGTCGTCGCCGATGTCCTCGGCCTCGACCGCGTCGGCGCCGACGTCAGCTTCTTCGACCTCGGCGGCGACAGCATCGCCGCCCTGAAGCTCGTCACCCGGGCGCGCCGGGAGGGCATCGAGCTCACCCCGCGCGACGTGTTCACCCACCAGACCGTCGAGGCGCTGACCAGGGTCGGCGAGCCCGAGGACCGCCTCGGCTTCGAGGTGCTGCTGCCCATCCGGACGTCCGGGACCCGCCCGCCGGTCTTCTTCGTCCACCCCGCCGGCGGCCTGGCGTGGGGCTACCTCCAGTTCCAGCGCCACCTCGGCCCCGACCAGCCGGTCTACGGGCTCCAGGCCCGCGCGTTCACCCGGTCGGACCTGCCGGGGTCCGTCGCGGAGATGGCCGAGGACTACCTGGCGCAGATCCGGGCCGTCCGGCCGGCCGGCCCCTACCACCTCGCGGGCTGGTCCCTCGGCGGGCTCGTCGCCTACGAGATGGCCGTGCGGCTGCAGGCCGCCGGCGAGCGCGTCGGCCTGCTCGCCCTCATCGACGCCTACCACGGCCAGGACCTCGAATCGGAACGGCGCGAGATCCTCCCCGAGCTGCTGGAGGCCATCGGCGTCGACGCCGGAATGATCGCCGCGGACGGCAACCCCGACATGGCGCAGATCATGGCGGTGCTCGCCGCCCGCGACGACGCCCTCGCGACCCTCGGCGAGGACGACCTGGTCAACGTCTACCGCAACTACGAGAACGGCCTCCGCCAGGCCGAGGAGTACCGGCCGGGCCGGTTCCGCGGCGACATCGTCTTCTTCACCGCGCTGCAGGGCCGCACCGCCGACTCGCCCACCGGACGCTCCAACTGGGGGCCGCTCGTCGAGGGCGAGATCGAGGACTACCCCCTCGACATCGACCACCACCTCCTCATGGAGCCGGGCCCGGCCGCCGAGATGGGCGCCGTCCTGGCCGCAAAACTCGACAAACTACAGAGCACGGATTGAGAGGGACCCACATGACGAACCCCTTCGAGGACCCGGACGGCACCTACCTCGTCCTCGTCAACGACGAGGGTCAGCACTCGCTGTGGCCGTCCTTCGCCGAGGTCCCCGCCGGCTGGACGGTCGCCAAGAACGAGGACACCCGGCAGGCGTGCCTGGACTACATCGACGAGATCTGGACCGACATGCGCCCCAAGAGCCTCATCGAGGCGATGGGTGAGTGACCGGGGTGAGTGACGGCGGCACGCCGGCGCTCCGCGGGGACGAGATCGAGATCCCCGGGGTCATCGAGTGGACGATGGAGATGCTGGACGCGGCGGACCTGCGTCCCGCGCCGCTGCCCGGCGTCGAGATGACGTTCACGCTGTCGAGGCTGCCGTCCCCCGAGGTCAGCCGCGCGATGTACGCCGCCGTCGGCGCCCGCGTCTGCTGGACCGACCGGTTCGGATGGTCGCACGCCGACTGGCAGGCGTGGGTGGACCGTTCCGAGCTGTCCACGTGGATCGCCATGGCCGAGGGCACCATCGCGGGCTTCTTCGAGATCGAGGCGCAGCCCGGCGGCGACACCGAGATCCACCTGGTGGGGCTCACCCACGCGTTCGTCGGCCGCGGCTACGGGGGCTACCTCGTCGAGCAGTGCACCCGCCGCGCCTGGCAGCGCGGGAAGCTGTGGGCCCTGGACGCCGGCCCCGCCACCCGCGTGTGGCTGCGCACCAGCAGCCTCGACCACCCGAACGCGATGGCCAACTACCGGCGCCGGGGTTTCGCGGTGGCCGCGCAGAGCGTCGTGGACAAGCCCGTCCCCGACCCGCGGCTCGCGCCGTGGCCGCTGCCGCACGACCCGCGCGCCCGCGCCGGTGACCGCGCCGGTGACCGCGCCGGTGACCGCGCGGCCGCCGGGGCCGGGGCCGCCCGCCGACCCAAGGAGGAGGAGTTGATCACGTGACGTGGTTCCGCTGCCCGGAGAACCGCCCCTGGGCGTCGATGCGGCTGTTCTGCCTGCCGCACGCGGGCGGGTCGGCGGTGTTCTACCGGCCCTGGGCCAAGGAGATCAGCCCGGCCGTCGAGGTCCACGCCGTCCAGTACCCCGGCCGCGCCGACCGGATCGCCGACGCGATGGTCGGCGACGCCCACCAGCTCGCCCGCCTCGTCGCCAGCGCGATGGCGCCGCTGATGGACCGCCCCGCGGCCCTGTTCGGGCACAGCATGGGCGCCGTCCTGGCCTACGAGGTGGCGCGGCTGCTGCAGGAGCGGGGCAGCGCCCCGGTGCACGTGTTCGCCTCCGGCGCCCGCCCGCCGCACGACCGCGGCGGCGACCGCGTTTCCGACAAGGACGACGACGCGGTCGTGGCGGAGATGGTGAAGCTCGGCGGCAGCGACGCGGAGGCGCTGCGGGAACCCGAACTGCGCGAGCTCGTCCTGCCGTACGTCCGCAACGACTTCAAGCTGATCGAGGACTACGCCCACCGGGCCGCGGGGCCGCGCCTGACCGTCCCGATCACCGCGATCATCGGGGACGCCGACCCGCACGTGACCCGGGAGCAGGCCGCCCGCTGGGCGGAGGTCACCGACGGGGGCTTCGCCCTGAAGGTACTGCCGGGCGGCCACTTCTACCTGACGGACCGGCAGCGGGACGTCATCGCGGAGGTCCACCGCGCCCTGGAGGTCCCCGCCGTCCCCTGAGGGGGAGCGGCCGGTGAGACGGCGGCGGGCCGCCCCCACGGGAGTCCGTGCCGGGGGCGGCCCGCCTCATCTCTGGTACCGGCCGGTGGCCGGGTCGGCGGATGCCGGTCAGTAGACGCTCAGGCCGTAGCGGTTGAGCACCTCGGTGACGGGCTGGAAGAACGTCGTCCCGCCCCAGCTGCAGTTGCCGCTGCCGCCGGAGGTCAGGCCGAGCGCGGTGGAGCCGGCGAACAGGGAGCCGCCGCTGTCGCCCGGCTCCGCGCACACCGTGGTGCGGATCATGCCGTAGACGCTGCCCTGGGAGTAGTTCACCGTCTGGTTGAGCGCGGTGACCCGGCCGCTGTGGTAGCCGGTGGTGCTGCCGCTGCGGTAGACGGTCTGCCCGACCGTCGCGTTGCCCGCGCTCGTGATGTCGCGGGTGCCGCTGCCGTAGAGGCTGACGGCGCCGCGCGTGTCGGTGGGCGTGGAGGTGTACCGCACCACGCCGTAGTCGTTGCCGGGGAAGCTGCTGGCGTACCTGGTGCCGAGCACCCGGCCGGAGCCGTCGGTCCAGGTGGCCCCGATGTTGGTGCAGTGCCCGGCGGTCACGAAGTAGTACGTGCTGCCGCTGCGGGCGTTGAAGCCCAGCGAGCAGCGGGAGCCGCCGGTGCGGATGGCCTCGCCGCCGAGGGTGAACTTCTTGAACGTCCCGGCGACGCGCTCGGTCCGGACGGCCGCGCCGTGCTTGGCCGCGGCGGCCTTCACCTTGGCGAGCGCGGCGCCCTTGACGCTGCTGTCCATCGTGAGCAGGACCTGGTTGGAGTCCGTGTCGACGGCCCAGGCGGTGCCGGGGACGGTGGCGTCGCGCTTGAGCGCCGCCATGACCTGGTTCAGTTCGGCGCCGCTGCGCGCGACGGTCTTCGGGACGGCGCCGGCGGCCCGCACGGTCTGCGCGGCGTCGGCGTCGGTCACGGTGACGACCAGCTTGCCGGACTCGATGAACGAGCCGGCGGTCTGGGCGCCGAGCTTGCTCGCCAGCGCCGACGCCACAGCGCCGTGGTCGATGGGAGCGGCGGGAGCGGCGGGGGCCGCGAACGCGGCGGGTGCGGTGGCGAGGGTGGCGGCCACCACTGCGGACGTCGCCGTGGTGACGGCGACGACGCCGACGCGCTTGGAACGGATCTTCACTTGTGCCTCCAGCGGGGGGTCAGGCGCACCCTTGTGGTGCGCCGGAGGTCCCCGACATGGTGTAAGAACCGTCAATGCGGATGTAAGACGCAGAAGGTGACCAATTCAGGACGATGTGGTTGGCATCCTGACAACAGCCCCGTGGTCAGACCGTGAAAGGCCTTCATGTTGTGGATCAAGGGCCGGCGCGTGCGTCCCGCCGGCTCAAGGTTCCCGGCGGGACGCGGTGAGCAGGGCGGACGCGGCTAGTAGACGTTGACCCCGTACGCCGAGAGCACCTCGGTCACGGGCTGGAAGAACGTGGTGCCGCCGGTGGAGCAGTTGCCGCTGCCGCCGGACGTCAGCCCGAGCGCGGCGGAGCCGGAGTACAGCGGGCCGCCGCTGTCACCCGGCTCGGCGCAGACCGTCGTCCGGATCAGGCCGCTGACGCTGCCCTCGGCGTAGTTCACCGTCTGGTTGAGCGCGGTGACCCGCCCGCTGTGGACGCCGGTGGTGCTGCCGCTGCGGATCACGGTCTGCCCGACCGTCGGGTTCGCCGCGTGCGTGATGTCGTGGAAGCCGCCGCCGGGCCCCCTGACACCGCCCCGCGTGTCCTCAGGGGTGGAGGTGTACCGGACGATGCCGAAGTCGTTGCCGGGGAAGCTGCTGCCGGCGTTGGTGCCGAGCGGGGTCCCCGAGCTGTCCGTCCAGGTCGAGCCCGCCGCCGTGCAGTGCCCCGCGGTCAGGAAGTAGTAGTCGGTTCCGTCCGTGACGTTGAAGCCCAGCGTGCAGCGGGCGCCGTTGGCGAAGATGGGGTCGCCGCCCAGCACGAACATCCGGAACTTCCCCGCGACGCGATCGGTGCGGATAGCCGTACCGTGCTTGGCGGCGGCGCTCCGCACCTTCTTCAGCGCGGCGCCCTTCACCGTGCCGTCCATGGTGAGGACGACCTGGTTGGCGGCGGGGTCGACGGCCCAGGCGGTACCCGGGACGGCGGCGTCGCGCTTGAGCGACGCCATGACCTTCCGCAGGTCGGCGCCGCTGCGCGCGACCGTCTTCGGGACGGCCCCGGCGGCGCGCACGGCCTGCGCCGCCTTGGCGTCGGTGACCGTGACCACGAGGTCGCGCGTGGCCTGGTCGAGGTAGGCGCCCGCGGTGCGGGAGCCGAGTCGGCCCGCCAGCTTCGCGGCCACCGCGCCGGTGTCCGAGGTGGCGGCGACGGGCGCGGCGGCCGTGGTGTGGGACGCGTTCGCGGCGGGAGCGGCGACGAGGGCGGTCGCCACCAGCCCGGACGCGGCCATGGTGACGGCGGCGGTGCCGCCGATGCGGGATGGACGGATTCTCACTGTGCCTCCAGGGGGGATTGGGCGCACCCGGACTGGCGCGCCGGAGGTCACCGCACATGCTGGAAGAACCCTGAATGCGACGTAAGGCAACAAAGTGACTAATCGGCCGGGTACGGATTGTCACATTGGGTGCGAGATCCGTGGTGGTCCACCCGGGGGAAGGGTGTCGACTATTGCCCACTTTGGGGTGGATTTGGCGTCCAATGGGCCTCCCCGGCGGGCCGGGCCCGACGTACAGTCGGGGCGACGGGGGCCGGACGAAAGACGCGGATCCCCCGTCCCCGGTTCCCCGCACGGGAGTGCGCATGGGTGTCGAGATCCGGGTGGAAGGGCTCAGGAAGTCGTTCGGGCGGCAGGTCATCTGGGAGGACGTGTCCTTCACCATCCCGGCGGGCGAGATCTCCGCCCTGCTCGGGCCGTCCGGGACCGGCAAGTCGGTGTTCCTCAAGAACCTCGTCGGGCTGCTGCGTCCCGACCGCGGCCACGTCTACGTGGGCGGCGCCGACGTCCCGCGGCTGCGCGAGAGCGACCTGTACGCGCTGCGCCGCCAGTTCGGGGTCCTGTTCCAGGACGGTGCCCTGTTCGGCTCCATGAACCTCTACGACAACATCGCGTTCCCGCTGCGCGAGCACACCAAGAAGGGCGAGGCCGAGATCCGGCGCATCGTGCTGGAGAAGATGGAGATGGTCGGCCTGTCCGGCTCGGAGCGGAAGCTGCCCGGCGAGATCTCCGGCGGGATGAAGAAGCGCGCCGGCCTCGCCCGCGCGCTCGTCCTCGACCCGGAGATCATCCTGGCCGACGAGCCGGACTCCGGCCTCGACCCCGTCCGCACCGCCTACCTCAACCAGCTGTTCGTGGACCTGAACACCCGGCTCGGCGCGACGTTCCTGATCGTCACGCACGACATCGGGACCGCCCGCGTCCTGCCGGACAACCTCGGCCTGCTGTTCCGCCGCGGCCTGGTGATGTTCGGGCCGCGGGAGATGGTGCTGTCCAGCACGCACCCGGCCGTGAACCAGTTCTTCAACGCCCGCCGCCAGGGGCCGATCGGGATGGCGGAGGAGAAGGACCTCGCCGAGGCCGCCGCCGAGGCGGTCCCGCAGTCGATGCCCGCGCCGATCCCGCCGCAGCTCATGCCGAGCGACGGCGGCCTGCGCCCCGCGATGCGCCGCCCCGGCGAGTGGCTGCGGGAGCACCGGGTGACCCCGCCGCCGGGGTCGTTCATCGACGACGAGGGCCGCAACTGGCTCACCGACTGGGACGCCCTGGCCGCCCGGCGGCAGCGGCGCTGACGCCCGGCGGCGGCACCGGCAGGGGCCGCGGCTGGCTACCCTCGGACATGGCGGACACGCACGAGAGCCGGGGGTAGCAGCGCCTTGGAGACCACCCTCTACGTCGCCCGGCACGGCCGGACCGAGTGGCACACGGAGCACCGGTACGCGGGCGTCAGCGACGTCGCGCTCACCGCGACCGGCCGCGAGCAGGCCGCACGGCTCGGCCGGTGGGCGGCCGGGACGGGGGCGGCCGCGGTGTGGGCCTCGCCGCTCACCCGGTGCAGGGAGACGGCGGCGCCGGCCGCGTCCGCCCTCGGGCTCCCCATCACGGTCGACGGCGACCTGACGGAGGTCGACTTCGGTGCCGCGGAGGGCCGCACCTTCGCCGAACTGCCGCCCGCCGACGTGGCCGCCTTCCTGGCGGACCCGGTCGCCGGGGCGTTCCCGGGATCGGAGGACCCCCGCAAGGCCGTCGAGCGCGGCATGGCGGCGCTGCGGCGCATCGCCGCCCGCCACCCCGGCGAGCGGGTCCTGGTCGTCACCCACAACACGCTCTTGCGGCTGACGCTGTGCGGACTGCTGGGAATCGCGCCGTCCGCGTACCGGGCGGTGTTCCCGCAGGTGCGCAACTGCGCCGTCACCGAACTGCGGATGTCGGGGGACTCCGCCGCCCTGATGTCCTACAACGTCCCGGTTCGCTGAGGAGCGACCGGCGTAGATATTGAAACACGTTCTACCTTCTGCGTAGGCTGTGCGGCACGGCTGACGGCCCCGGAGGTGACGCCGGTGATCCTGGATCGGTTCCGAATCGACGGCAAGGTAGCGGTGGTGACTGGCGCCGGGCGGGGCATCGGCGCCGCGGCCGCGGTCGCGCTCGCCCAGGCGGGCGCCGACGTGGTCATCTCCTCCCGGACGGAGGACCAGCTCCGCAAGGTCGCGTCCGAGATCGAGGCGGCGGGGCGGCGGGCGCTGGTCGTCCCGGCGGACCTCAGCGATCCGGACGCCGCGGCCGAACTGGCGGCCCGGGCCGCCGACGGTCTCGGCCGCCTCGACATCGTGGTGAACAACATGGGCGGCGCGATGCCGGCCCCCTTCATGAACACCAAGCCGCGCCATCTTGAGAACGCGTTCCAGTTCAACGTGAGTACCACGCACGCGCTGACCCGCGCGGCCGTCCCGCACCTCCTGGAGTCGGGCGCGGGCAGCGTCGTCAACATCTCCTCGGTGATCGGGCGGATCGCCGGGCGCGGGTACCTCGCCTACGGCAGCGCCAAGGCGGCCCTGGCCCACTACACCCGGCTCGCCGCGTTCGACCTGGCGCCGCGCGTCCGCGTCAACGCGATCGCCGTCGGCTCCGTCGCGACGTCCGCGCTCGACGTCGTCATGACCAGCGACGAGCTGCGCACCGAGATGGAGCGCAAGACGCCGCTCGGCCGCGTCGGCGACCCCGAGGACATCGCCGCCGCCGTCCTGTACCTCGCCTCGCCCGCCTCGGCCTACGTCACCGGCGCCCTCCTGCGGGTGGACGGCGGCATCGAGGCCCCCAACCTCGACCTCGGCCTGGAGGACCTGTGACGTACCGCGTCGTGCAATGGAGCACCGGCAACGTCGGCCGGCACGCCCTCGCGGGCATCGACGCCCGGCCCGACCTCGAACTCGCGGGCGTGTGGGTGTCCAACCCGGCGAAGGTCGGCAGGGACGCCGGGGAACTCGCCGGTCTCGGCCGCGACCTGGGCGTCACCGCGACCGGCGACGAGGACGCGCTGCTCGCGCTGCGGCCCGACTGCGTCGTCTACACCTCGATGGCCGACGTGCGGCTGACGGAGGCGATCGACGACCTGTGCCGCATCCTGCGGGCCGGGGTCAACGTCGTCTCCAGCAGCCCGGTGTTCCTGCAGTTCCCGGACGGCGTCGTCCCGCCCGAGATGTCGGACCCGGTGCGCGCGGCCGCCGCCGCGGGCGGGGCATCGATCTTCGTCAACGGCATCGACCCGGGGTTCGCCAACGACGTGCTCCCGCTCGCCGTCACCGGCATCAGCGAGCGCATCGACCAGGTCCGCTGCATGGAGATCCTCAACTACGCCACCTACGACCAGGGCACGGTCCTGTTCGACATCATGGGCTTCGGCGGGTCCCTGGACGAGACGCCCATGCTGCTGCAGCCCGGCGTCCTGACGATGGCGTGGGGCAGCGTCGTCCGGCAGATCGCCGCCGGGCTCGGCGTGGAGCTGGACGAGGTCGCCGAGTGGCACACCCGGCTGCCCGCCCCCGAGACCTTCGCCGTCTCCGCCGGGACGATCGCGAAGGGCACGGCGGCGGCGCTGCGGTTCGAGGTCCGCGGGATGCGCGGCGGCGAGGCCGTCGTCGTCCTGGAGCACGTCACGCGGCTCCGCGACGACCTCGCCCCCGACTGGCCGCAGCCCGCCGGCGCCGGCTGCTACCGGGTCGAGGTCCGCGGCGAGCCGAACTACACCGTGGACCTGCGGCTCCTCGGCACCGACGGCGACCACAACACCGCCGGGCTGAAGGCGACCGCGATGCGCCTGGTCAACGCCGTGCCCGCCGTCGTCCAGGCGCCCCCCGGCCTGCTCACCGCCCTCGACCTCCCGCTGATCCCCGGGCGCGGCCTGCTCTGAGGGCCCGGCCCTGGAGCTCGACCGCGTCGAGGAGCGGGACCAGCTTCTCCTCCTCGTGATCGAGGTGCGCGAGGACCGCCGTGGTGAGCCGGTCGACCCCGGCGAGCAGTGACGCGGGATCTCCGGCGTCGAGGACGCGGCGCAGCTCGTCCAGGAGCCCCTGCATCACCTTGTGCTACTTCGGCCCGGCGTGCGGGCCGCCCTCGGCGGGGACGAGGGCGACGACGGGCAGCACGCGTCCCGACCTGGTCTCGTACTCCGCCCACCCCGGGTCCGACCCGGCCGCGCGGGCGAAGGCGCCGTCGCGCTCGCCGCCCTCAAGGACGACGGCGTCCGCCTCGTAGGTGAACGCGCCGGACTCGACCGTGACGCGCGGGTTCGCCACCACGTTGTGGAACCACGCCGGGTGCTTCGGCGACCCGCCGGCCGACGCGATGACCAGGACCCGGTCGCCGTCCGGCAGGTACCCGAGCGGCGTCGTGTGCGGGCGGCCGGACCGCGCGCCGGTCGTGGTCAGCAGGAGCAGCCGCCCGTTCTCGAACATGCCGCCCACGCGGCCGCCGTTCGCACGGAACTCCTCGATGACCTGTGCATTGAAATCCATATGTCTCCTGAAAGTTTTCTGGCATGACGAATGAGCCACGGAGACGGCAGCCGCCCGTGGCTGCAGGAATGGCGTGGCAGGGCATGCCGGTGGGGCGGGGCATGCCCGATGACATCGCGCGATGCGCGCGAGAAAGAGGAAAGAAGAAGATGGGACGAGAAGGGGAATGGGCGGGCCTCGCGCCCGCTCCGGCCTCACTCGGAGGCCGGGAACCTCACTCGCTCGTGGCCCATGGCCGACCCGGCAGTCACGAATTCGACGTTATCGCCACCGCCGATGCAACGCAAGATCAGATTTCTGCGCGGTGCGCGACGGCGGCGGCCTGGGTGCGGCTCGTCACGTTCAGCTTGGCGAGGATGTTGGAGACGTGGACGCTGGCGGTCTTGGGGGAGATGAACAGCGCCGCGGCGATCTCCCGGTTGTTGCGGCCCTCCGCGACCAGCTTCAGCACCTCCCGCTCCCGCCTGGTGAGCGCGCCCAGCGGGCCGGCCGCGGGCGCGGGACGCGCGGAGCCGAGCCGGGCGCGGGCGCCGAGGTCGCGCAGCGCGGCCAGCAGCGGCGCGGCCCCGAGCCGCTCGGCGGTGCGGACGGCGGACCGCCACTGCCCGGCGGCGCCGTCCCGGTCGCCGTGCTCGGCGAGGGCCTCGGCGAGCCGCCACCGCGACCGCGCCACCTCGTAGACGAACCCGCCGTCCGGCTCGCCGTAGGTGAACAGGTCGGCGGCCTTCCGCCACAGGTCCACGTCGTGGACGCCGTCCACCCGGCGCCGCTCCGCCTCCGCGCGGGCCAGCCACGCGTGCGCTTCGAGGCCCATCCAGGCGCGCCGGCGCCCGTTGGTCGTGTACGCGACGGCCTGCCGGACCCGGGCGAGCAGGTCGTCCGCGGTCTCGGCCGCCTTCCGCGCGGCGGCGTCGTCGCCGGCGGCGCGGGCGCGCGCCGCGATCTCGGCCTGCGCCCACAGCCCCGTCGCCGCGGGCCGGATGACACCGACCGAGGTGCCGTAGATGGTGTCGAGGATCTTGCCGATGTGCCCGGTGGCCGTCTCGGGATCGCCGCGCCACAGCGAGTGCTCGGCGGCGAGGCCCCGCGCGAGGTAGTTGAGGAACAGGTCCTCGTCCAGCAGCGGGGTGATCCAGCGCAGCCGCTCGTCCGCGCCGGGACCGCCCTGCGCCACCTCGACGAAGAGCGCGTACGCGGAGATCTGCGCCTCCAGCGGCCGGACGACCTGCACCGCGAAGTCCGCGGCGAGCCGGTTCGCCTCCGCCCAGTTCCCCGCCGTGTAGTGGATCAGGTACCGCAGGGACCGCAGGACGACCCCGAAGGTGCTCCAGCCGAGGCCGTTCTCCAGGGCGTACTTCACGCCCTCCTCGGCGGCGTGCGCGGCGCCCGCGAGGTCGCCGCGGTCGAACTTGGTGCGCGCGTAGTGGAACGCGGCACGGCCCGCCACCAGCGGGTTCCCGCCGTCCGCGGCGGACAGGTCGCGGGCCCGCGCGAACACCTCCGCGACGTCCGGGTCGGCCTCGCCCGCCTCCCGGAAGATGCCGAGCGTCACCAGCAGGCTCGCCTCGGCGCCGGTGGCCCCGGCGGCGCGGGCGGCCGCGACGGCCCGTTCTGCCACGCCGGGCATCTCGCCGTCGTCGTCCCGGTAGAGCAGTATCCGCGCGTAGGTGGCGAGGGCCTCGGCGCGCTCGACCGTCGGCGGGTCGGCGGGCAGCATCGCGACCGCTTCCCGTGCCATGGCCACGGACGGGCCGTAGTCGTCGAGCTCCCCGAGGTAGGTGGCGAGCTGCTCGCGGATGCGGGAGCCGAGCGGCGCGTCCGTGGGGTCGGCGGCCTCCAGCAGCCGGCGCAGCCGGTGGACGGCGCGCCGCAGGTCACCGGCCTCCGCCGCCGCCTGCGCGGCGGCCAGCGCCAGCCGCACCCGGTCGGTCCCGGCGGCGGCTTCGGGACCGGGGACCGCCTCCCACAGCTCCAGCGCCCGCTCGTAGTGCTCGAACGCCTCGGCGGGCGCGCCGAGGCGCCCGGCGTCCCGCGCGGCGCGGACCGACGCGGCGAACGCGGCGGGCAGGTCGTGGGCGGCGAGGCTGTGGTGGGCCAGTTCCGCCGCGGGTCCGCGCGTCCCGTCCGGCGGGTCGGCGAGCCGCGCGAAGGCGGCGTGCAGCCGGGTCCGCTCGCCCGGGAGCAGGTCGGCGTAGACGGCCTCGCGCAGCAGCGCGTGCCGGAACGTGTACCCGTCCCCGGACGGGACGAGCAGCTGGTGCGAGACGACCTCCCGCAGCGCCTCGCCCGCCGCGGTCTCGTCCAGCCCCGACACGCGCCGGACGAGTTCGTCGTCGATGCGGCGCCCGGCCACCGCGGCGGCCCGCACGACCCGCCGCCCGGTATCCGACAGCCGGTCCACCCGCGACAGCAGCAGGTCGGCCAGCCCGGACGGCAGCCCCGCGGACTCCGCGCCGGGAGAGCCGAGCCCGGCGGAGTACAGCTCGGCGGCGTAGAAGGGATTGCCCTCCGACCGGCGGTGCACCCGCGCGACGACCTCCCCGGTCACCGGCGCGGCCGCCGGCGCGGCACCGCGCGACAGCTCCGCGAGGTATTCGGCGGTCTCGCCCGGCCCGAACGCGGGCACCTGGACGCCGGTCACGTTCGGCAGCCGCAGCAGCTCCGCCACCACCGGCCGCAGCGGGTGGCGCCGGTGCAGGTCGTCCGACCGGTAGGTGCCGACGAGGCACACCCGCTCGCGCTGGAGGACGCGGCCGAGGAACGTCAGCAGATGCCGGGTCGACCGGTCGGCCCAGTGCAGGTCCTCCAGCACGAGGAGGACGGGCCGCTCCGCCCCGAGCTCGCCGAGGAGCCCGAGCACGGCCCCGAAGAGCCGCTGCTGGCCCAGCTCGGACGCCGCCTCCGGGTCCCCGCCGCCGTCGGGCAGCAGCCGCCCGAGGACGGGACGGGCGGCGACCGCGGCGCGGACCTCCTCCGCCTCGGGGCCGCCGTCGTGCGCGGCGGCCCACAGCGCGTCGGTGAGCGGAAGGTAGGGCATGCTCTCGCCCAGCTCGGCGCACTGCCCGACGAGGACGGCGCAGCCCCTGTCCCGGGCGGTGCGGGTGAGCGCGGACACCAGGTGCGTCTTGCCGACCCCGGCGTCGCCGCTGACGAGCACGAGGCCGGCGCCGCCACCGGCGGCCCGCTCCAGCGCGGCGGTCAGCTCCGCGAACTCGGCTGTCCTGCCGATCAGCATCGGGCCGTCCCCTCCGGTCATCCGGCCCAGTATCCCACCGGCGGGACATGAGCGGGCCCCGGATCCGGCGGGGGATCCGGGGCCCGTGCGGGCGCCGAGTGGAGCTCGTTCGTTGAATGGTGGTGGGTGGGGGCTGGAGGCCGGGCGCCGAGTGGAGGACGGTCAGCCGACCAGGGCGGGGGTCCTGTCGGTCTCACGCGCCGCCACGTCCTCGGTGACCGGCTCGGTGACCGGCTCGGGCTCGGGCGCGGGCAGCACCTTCTGGTAGGCGCGGAGCGTCTCGGCGGCGATCCGCTCCAGCGAGTAGCGGGAGCGGGCGCGGTCGGCGGCGGCGATGGAGTAGCCGTGCAGCGTGGTCTCCTCCGACAGCAGCCGCCGGATCGCGCGGCCGATCACGACCGGCCGCCCCGCGGGGACGTGCAGGCCGGTGATCCGGTCGAGGACCTCGTCGGCGCTCGCGCCCACCGGGGCGGTCACGACGGGGACGCCGCAGGCCATGGCCTCCAGCGGGGTCGAGGGGCAGGGCTGGTGGGGGGTGAGGCAGAGGGCGAGGCTCGCGGTCCGCAGCAGCTTCGGCAGCGACTTGCGGGGCATCCTGCCGAGGAAGATCACGCGGTCGGCGACGTGCAGCTCCTTGGCCAGCAGCGTCAGCCGGTGCACGACGGGGTCGTGGTCCAGGTCCTCGCGGGCGGGGCCGCCGGCGATGGCCAGCTCGGCGTGCGGGACGTGCACCATGGCCTGCAGGGCGGTCGCGACGTCGCCGGCCTCCAGGTCGTCGCAGACCATCACCAGGCGGCGCCGGTCGCCGCGCGGCATCGAGGGGCCGACCTGCGAGAACAGGTCTCCGTCCACGCCGTAGGGGACGACGGAGACGGCCGGGCGGGGGATGCCCATCCGCACCAGCGCGGTGGCCTCCTCGGCGTGCCCGGCGATCACCAGGTCCGCGCCGCGGGCGATGGCCTTCTCCAGGCGGTCGCGGTGCGGGTGCACCGGGGTTCCGGCGCGGCGCTCGGCGGCGGCGACGCCGTGGTAGCTCTGCGCGAACGGGATGTCCAGCTCGCGGGCGACGGCGCAGGCGGCGAGGCCGCCGATCCAGCCGTGCGCGTGCACGATGTCCGGCCGTCCCGCGCCCGACCAGCGGCGGCGCAGTTCGTCGGCGAAGTCACGGACGTGCTTGAGCAGCTCGTCGTCCGGGAGCGGGCGGGCCGGCCCGGCGTCCAGGTTGACGAGGGCGGCGCCCTGCGCGAGCCGGATCCGGCCGCGGGCGGCGCGGTCCTGCCGCCGCGTGTAGACCGTGACCTGGTTCGGCTCGCCGTCGGCGGTCAGCGGGCGGGTGAGCGAACGGGCGAGGTCCCGAACATGGATTGACTGCAGGTGTTCGCCGTCAAGGTCGGAGGCGGACACGAGCGCGATGTGAAGCTGGCGGTGCATACGGATCCTCCGGGACATCACAGGGGAAGCTCGGAGGTATCTGCGTCGTAGACACCTGCTCGCAATGTTCTATAACCGTCCGCACTCCGCGTCAAACGTCGCGAATCGGCTCCCCGTGCCGCCCGGAGCCCGCGAGACCGCCCGTCACCTGCTGGAATACCGGACGAGACGGACGACGAACCGCTCTGTGCACGTGGCCTGCGGATCGAACCTCTCCGGGGGGAGGTCCTGACCATGCTCGGCGGCGGCCTGCGCGAGGCTCACGGCTGGCCCGGCGGGGCGGTATGGCCGGGGGCGGTAGATTCGTCCCATGAACGTCGGTGACGTCGTTGACGACTTCGAGCTGCCCGACGAGACGGGCGAGCCGCGCACGCTGACCGGGCTCCTGGAGAAGGGCCCGGTGGTCCTGTTCTTCTACCCGGCCGCGTTGACCCCCGGCTGCACCGCCGAGGCATGCCACTTCCGCGACGTGGCGGCCGAACTCGCCAAGGTCGGCGCCCACCCGGTCGGCGTCAGCGCCGACCCCGTCGCCAAGCAGAAGGAGTTCGCCGACCGGAACACCCTCGGCTACCCCCTGCTGTCCGACCCGGACGGCCACGTCCGCGACCGCTTCGGCGTCAAGCGCGGCATCGCCCTCCTGCCCACCAGGCGCCAGACCTTCGTCATCGACACCGACCGCCGCGTCCTGGCGGTCGTCAAGAGCGAGATCCGCATGAACACCCACGCCGACAAGGCCCTGGAGGCCCTGAAGGCTCGTTGAGCCTACGGGCGGACGACGGGGAGGTTGATCGTCGAGGGG
>NZ_SMLC01000126.1 GCF_004349245.1 Actinomadura sp. 6K520
TCCCCAGCTCCCTGGCCCAGCGCCCCACCCAACAGGCCCGCGCATAGGCGTACCGCACAGAAAACCCCGGATTCTCAAACGTCCGTGGCCACTCACTCCACCTACCTGGAGGCACGCTCACCACCCCAGGATCCCGGACCACGGCCGCTACAACACGGCCCACCGGAACCACAACGCGAACGAACCCGCTCCCGGTGACGACACCCCCGACCCGCCGCGCGATGACCCCCGGCTCAACCCCGAGCCTCAACGCCACAGGACTCTCATAAACCCCAGGCCCCCGACTGAAAACAGTCACACCCACCGGCACGGGTACATCGATCTCACCGTCCGCCACAGCGTCGCGCACAGCCCGCACGAGGGCACCGCCAACGTCGCCTGGAGTCACCCTGGTGAGACTATCCGACCACTATCTGGACACCGCCGCGAGTTTCCGCACCGTCTGGATCAGCTGATTGGGGTCGAACGGCTTGGTTACGTAGGCGTCCACCCCGATCTCGTTCCCCCGCCGCACATCATGCTCCTGCGCCCGAGCCGTGATCATCACGACCCGGATGTGCGCCGTCCCGGGATCCTCCCGCAGCCTGATGGCGGTGACCCACCCGTCCAGCCGCGGCATCATCACGTCCAGCGTGATCACGTCGGGCCGGACCTCCGCCACCTTCTCCAGGCAGTCCTGGCCGTCCACCGCGGTCGCCACCTCGAACCCCTCCAACTGCAGGTTCACGGCGATGAGCTGGCGGATCACCTCGTCGTCGTCAACGACCAGCACGCGTCCCAGTGGCTCGGTCACGGCCTCGAAGTTAGCCCACACGCACGGCGAACGCACGGCGAACGCCCGCGCGCGCGTCACCCCGCCAACCCTGGTAACCTTCTACCGCGCCGCCCAAGGGGCGCAGGGCCCCCTTAGCTCAGGGGATAGAGCAACGGCCTCCGGAGCCGTGTGCGCAGGTTCGAATCCTGCAGGGGGCACCCACCAGATCTGCGCACCCGTCGGCAGCGCCGATCGGCTGTAGTGATCTCGATACTCCTGTACAACGCGTTAGTTCTCATGAGTAGCCGTCGCAGGTTGGTCGCGGGCCGGGGGCGCGCACCAGAACTGCGACGCCACGACCAGCGGCTCCGCCCGGCCGACTGGTCGTAGTAGCCCCAGCTTTGACCATGAGTATCTGCCGTTGGGTGGGACACCCGCCTGCAGCGCGGGTCCTGCGCGCATTCAAGAGCGCCATACCGTGCCTAGTATCAGCAGCCGTTGGATCAGCACGTCCAGGCCGTTACTGGTGCCCGATGTCCAAGGTGAGCGTGGGTGTGATGTCCTGCACATCGGATGGCGGGCGCCGCGTCTCGAATATGTCTCCCGGGTGAACGGCGTGTCCGGTCAAGTGTGACCGCCGCCGGTCCAGCGGCCGGTGATGAGCCACAGTTCGTAGTGCATCAACCACTCGGCGGTCCAGGGCAGGATCGTGGTGGCCAACAGCATGTCGTGCCGCCACTCGCCGGGGTAGTACAGGCACAGCTGGTCGCCGGGGTAGACGTGGGGCAGGGTCTGCGCGTCGGGGTGGAGAGTCAACTCTGGGTCGCTCACGGTGACCTGGGGGTGGCGGCCATGCTGGTAGCGCAGGCGCACCATGTAGGTCTGGCTGGCCGGGGACGGCTGGATGGGCAGGATGCAGTCCAGCCGGCCTTTGCGGACCGTCCCCGTGGCGGCGGGCAGTACGGAGCGGATGGCGGTCAGCTGCCGGGCGGGGTTAATCGCGCGGGTCGGCGTGCGCGCCATAGAAGGTGTGACCGCGCACCGGCGTGGCGGCTGCGGTGGTGGTGAGCAGGCCAGTGCTGGTTATCCCGAGCGTGCCCGCTGCGGTGTGGGCCCGCAGCCGGTCGCCGTACTTTTGCGCGGACCGCTGCACCACGTCGTGACCGAAGCTCTCCGCTATCCGGGAGGCCACCACGTGCAGGCCCTTGCCCTGCAGGTGGATCAGGTCGTCGAGCACGCCAGTGATGTCACGGTGCCAGGCGAGGAACGCCTCACGCCGCTCGGGGTATTCGTTCCATTTGTCGGCGAAGTTCTCTTCCTCGTGCGCGGGGTTGGGGATCCACCAGGTGCCGTGGCGGTTCTCGATGTGGCCTTCCATCCCGGCCAGCACGCTGCGGGTCGCGGTGAACAGATCAAGTTCTCCGCGGTAGGACTGGGCGGCGAGCGTGGTGATCAGGATGGACGGCGGCCGGTTGTCCGGCTCGTGTGCGAAGCGGAGCATGCAATGCCACTTGAGGACCTGGACGACACGCTGCAGGGTGGTGCGGACCTCCCATTCGGGTACGTCCGCGACGTTGACATGCCGCTTCTGAGCCGCCTCGATCAGCCGGCGCTGCAACTCCTCCGAACGGGTGCGGAACCAACTGGCGTAGCCGATCGGGTTGCTGTGCTGCCACCGGTACAGCTGCTTGTCGGTGAGCAGGATTCCGGTGGGCGGGTGCTCGACGTCCGGGATGGCGGGCAGAACGTCGAGGTGGAAGCCCTGATCGGGGTAGGTCAGCGTCCAGCATCGGCGGCGCGGCTCACAGGTTTTCGGGCCGTCGGTGTGGCCGTGTTGCTGCTTCCATTGCATGTATTGGTGGAGCAGGTCGCCGACGTGCTGCTTCAGCTGGGCCTGGGTGGTGTTCTCCTTGGTGATCAGGAGCCGGCAGACCAGATCGATGTCGTACTCGCCGGTCCTGCCATGGGGGCGTACAACGGTTCCCAGCCGGAACGAGCCCTGCGGGTAGATACGGCACCGGTATCCGCCGTGCTCGGCGAGCCACGTGCCGACCTCTTCGTAGCGCTCGATGGCGACCTGCTGGAGGTCCGGCGAGATGTCGAGGGTCTCGACGGCGCCGTCGAGCAGCATCGACAGCATTTCTTCGAGGGTGTCCACAGTCAGTCCTTCCGGGCCGGATAGCAGGGCACATACGCCGGCGCGGTGTGGTCGGCGAAGCAGCGGGTGAAGGCGGGCGATGCCGTGCGGCTCTCGTGGCCGGCGCGGCCGATCAACTCGTCGGCGTCGACCTTGTCCAGGGCGAGCACGCCGGTCGGAACCGTTGGGTTGAGTCGCAGCACCCGGTCGTTGCTCAGGAAATGGCGGACCTGCTTGGTCGCGCTCTCGCTCTGGGCCCGCATCAACACCTCCACCGCGTCGCGGGCCCACGGCAGCAGGCCACCACGGTTGAGGCGGCGGCTGCGGTGGGGCAGGTCGGTCGTGGTGCCCACGCTGAACACCCGGACCGCGTCGAGCGGCATGCCGAGCGGACCGACGGCCTCGGTCAGCGCCACCATCGCCGGGTTGTTCGCCCAGACCCCGCCGTCGACCAGGCGAGCGCCGTCCAGCGACATCCCCGGCAGATACGTCGGGGCCGCGGACGTGGCCACCGCAACATCGACCGCGCGTTCGCGCCAATCTCGGGTCAATGTCGGCAGGTGCGGGGTGCGGAACAGGTACACGTCGTCGGTGCCGATGTTGTAGGAAGTGATCACCAGCCGCTTGGCCCTTTCCCCGAAGGTTCGCTCGCCGAGTACCTCGGTGAGCGCGGCGCGCAGCGGCGCGGCGGAGTACTTGGCCCACAGCAGGTGCCGTACGCCCCGCAACCGGCTGCGGTCCCGGAAAATCCGCGGCCCGTGGTCGGTGTAGAACTGCAGAATCTCCCTTGACGACATCCCCAGGCCGAGACCGAGCGCGATGATCCCGCCGGTCGAGGTACCCGCGATCAGGTCGAAGTGGTCAACGACCCGCACGTCGAGGTCTTCTTCCAGCCGCGCGAGCACCGCCGCGGAGAACATCCCGCGCAGCCCTCCGCCGTCCAACGACAGGATCTGGAATCGACCGCCGTTCACCCGACGCCACCCAACCGCTTTGATCCCCTCATGCTCCTCCACCCCACCAGCGCTCTCGAACCCGCTTAATATTGAAGCACATCATTCGGCATGCTGTTCCGCATCAATGGGTAGGTAGCCTACGGCCACACTGGTCCAGGCCGGGATCGGCCGTGATGCAGAGGCAAGATCGGATTAGGAGAGCGATGGACACGCCGACGTTCGAACGGGCCCGACTGCGCGTGGCCCGCGAACTCGTCGGGCTCAGCCAGAAACAGTTGGCCACTCGGGTCGGCCTCACACCAGCTGCGATCAGCCAGTTTGAGAGCGGGGCGGCCCGGCCCAGCCCCGAGACTGTCGCTGCCCTCAGCGCAGTGCTCACGGTACCGGCCGGGTTCTTCGCCCAGCCGGTCACCCAAACCCACGAGGGCTTTTTCCGGTCCCTCCGCCGCACCGCCGTCGCGGACCGACGGCGCGCCCGCGCCATCGCGCATGTCGCCCACGACCTCGCCCTGGCCGCCGCCGCAGCCGACCGATTCCCCGCCTATGACGTGCCGCGGATCCCCAGCAGCGGCCTGGAGGCGTCCCTTGACGAGATTGAGAACATCGCCGCGCACGTCCGCGCACGATGGGGCGTGCCACCCGGCCCGATCACCGACGTCGTCAAACTCCTAGAGGCGCATGGCGTGGTCGTGATACGACTCCCGCTGAACAGCACGGACGTGGACGCCTTCTCCCTGCCGTTCGCCGACCATCCCGTAGTCGTCCTCGGCAGCGACAAGAACGACCGCGCCCGATCAAGGTTCGACGGCACCCACGAACTCGCACACCTGGTCATGCACGGCGAGCAAATCTGGGGAATCAAAGAGGTCGAGTCCCAAGCACACCGGTTCGCGGCCGCATTCCTGCTGCCCGCCGATGAGATCCGCGACCAGTTGCCGACCACCGTTGATTGGCCCAGGTTGTTCGAATTGAAACGGTACTGGCAGGTCTCCCTGGCTGCCCTGCTCATGCGCGCCCGCACGCTGAACCGCATGAGCGAAAGCACCTACCTGACCGCCGTCAAGGCCGCCTCAGCCAGGGGCTGGCGACGCCTCGAGCCCGTACCGCTCGGCCCGCCCGAACACCCCAATAACCTGTTGAACTTCCTCGCCTCAACCGCAAGCCAGCCGGCTCGTGCGTACCTACCGACCAACATCGTCAACGACATCGCAGCCGCCACCGTCTCCGCCTGACACATATCCGCTGACGGTCCCTGTTGCTCCAGGCCGCGCTTGCGGCTCCGGTCCCTCTTGCCCGCATCCAGCCCCGTCGGATCCGCCGGTGCGCTGATCGAGGCCAGCACTGTCTGTCAGAAGGAACAACACCGTCGCGCAGCTGAAGGCATCCGACGGGTTCAGCAACGCGGTCGGACTGGCGGTCTTCAAGACGTTCCAGGAGTCGAAGGAGATTCAGTCTTACATGACAGATCCCGGGTTCGTCGAGCAAATCGCAGACATCGCAGCGGATGCCCTACACGCTGAGGTCCATGGGGAGTCCGACTCGCCGCCCGATGCAGGGCTCCGGAGTCATGAGTGAGCCTGAGCAGCTCAGCCTCGGCGCGGTCATCCGCGACGCTCGCAAGGAGCGCGGCTGGTCTCAGACGGCACTCGGCGAGAAGTCGGGCGTATCCCGTCCGACTATCGCCCGGGTCGAGTCGGACAGCGATGTCACGACAGCAACCCTCGCCAAGATCGCCGAGGCGCTCGGGCTCACGCTCGAGCTGAAGGGTCGTGGCTGACGGGCCCAATCCAACGGGCTGTCGGAGGTCCACCGTAGATTGGGCGAGACCTCGCCGCTGGTGGGTAGGAGCGCCTCTACACTGACGGCAGCGGTGCGGATCTGGCGCGACGGGAGGTTTGATCAGTGGCTAGAGCGCCCATCAATCCCGTTGCCCTCGAGTGGGCCCGCGAAGTCAGCCATGTCACCGTGGAGGAGCTCGCGACTGCGCTCAATGTTAAGCCCGGACGGGTCGCCGAGTTCGAAGGCGGCGACGCTCTGCCGACGTTCCGTCAGCTCACCCTCATGGCGGCCAAGCTCGACCGACCGCTGGGGTTCTTCTTCGCTCCGCCGCCGACCGTGCCCGACGTCCCCGAGACGGCCGACTTCCGGAGTCGCGGGCACGACGAGCTGCCTCCTGACCTGGCGAGGGAGATGCGGCGGGCCGAGCAGCACCGCGACGCGATGCTGGACCTCGCCGGGGCTCCTGCGCGCCGGCTCTCGAACGGCGCGATCACCTGGCAGACGGTGGCGACACGCGCCGCTGCGCTGCGAGAGTTTTTCGGGCTCACCGACGCGTTCGTCCCGCCCGAGTCCCAGAACAACCAGGTCTTCAACTTCTGGAGGGGGCTGCTGGAAGAGAACGGCGTGCTGGTCTTCCAGGCCACGAAGATCTCCCTGGACACCTTCCGCGGGCTGTCCGTCCATCACGATGACCTCCCACTGATCCTGGTCAACGGCGCGGACAGCCCAATGGGCCGGACGTTCACGCTGTTCCACGAGGTCGCTCACCTGATCAACCGGACGAGTGGTCTGTGCGCGCTCAGCGAGTCAGTTGACGACGAGGCGATCGCCAACAACTTCGCCGCGAACTTCCTCATGCCGGAGTCCGCCGTCCGGGCCCAGTTGAGCGGCCCGGCCGAGCCCGAGGCCGCGGGCGAGCAGCTTGCCAGCCACTTCAAGGTCAGCATGCTGGCCGCCGCGGTCCGGCTCCGCCGACTGGAAATCATCGACGACGACGACCTTGAGACTGTCCGATCCGCCAGCGACGAGAACTGGCAGCGGTTCCGCGAGGCGCAGAAGCAGAAGGAGGGCTTCGTGCCGCCGTGGAGGCTCCGGTACCGCGACCTCGGTCCCACGTACATCGGCGCTGTGGCGCGCGCCCTGGAGGACCGCCGCATCGACCTCGTGGACGCCACGTACCTGCTGAACGCCCGCCTCCCGATGGTCGAGCAGCTACTCGACGAGTACTATCGCACAGGCGGTGCCGAGTGACCTTCACCCTGGACACCAACATCCTCATCGGGTTGGTGCAGCGGTACCCGCGTGACATATTCCCCGCCATGTGGTCGAACATCGAGTCGTCCGTCCAGGCCGGCGACAGCTGCATCTGCGAGGCGATCCTGCGCGAGGTGCACCGGGGCGGGGACGAACTGCACAAGTGGGCGAAGGACCTCCCTGGGTTCGTGTGCCCGGCCACCGACGAGGAGCTCGCATCGGTCGCCGAAATCGCCCTCGCCCACCCGGGTTGGGTCCAGGGACAACTCAACGAGGCGGACCCGTTCGTGATCGCCCACGCCAAGGCGGAGAAGTCCACGATCGTGACGGAAGAGACCCGCAAGGGTCCGAACACGTTGGACAAGAACCAGAAGATCCCGAACGTCGCCGACGAGCACGGCATTGAGACGATGAAGTTCTTCGACTACGTGCGTGAACAGGGCTGGCGGTTCTGACCCGCACGGCAGCTCGACGTCGTCAAGCTCCTCCGCCGCGGATGACGAGGCCGTCGTTCACCACACGCGTGGAGGTTTCCGCCGCGTGCCCTCCAGTCGGACTATCGGACAAATCGCTGAGGTACGGCTTGCGCTCGCCCATACCGCCAGTCCAACTCACCAGGGCCCGGCTATCACCCTGTGTAACTCGTGGCCGTAGAGGTCCTTCGTGGCGTCGCCGTACTCCATCAGTACTCCCACCGCCGCCAGGCCCTGGATTGCGCAGGCAGGCGCCGTCGGTATGGATATCCACGGCCGTGGATCGGTCATGAATCAAGCCTTAAGGAACAGCGTGATGTCGAGTGGGTGGGGCACTAACCGGTAGAAGAAGGTTCCTTCATGATCGGAATGAATCCTCCCGGGCCATGCCTGGGCCTCGAATCGCTCCTGGAGGTCTCTCCCTCCCGACAGTAGGACCCGCGCGCCATCACCCGGGTCGACCACCACGAAGTACACGGTGCCACACTCGCATGCCGAGCAGAAGGCTACTTCCTGACCTTCTTCGTTTGCCCTTTCGTCGAGCACCGCAGGGTAGTGGATCACATGCCCGCGCCGGCACGCCCGGAGGGACAGCGGTTCAGTCATTCTCGAATCGTATGGCCAATGACAGCGCTCCACAGGGAGTGCGGCATAAGTGTTGAGAAGCCGAAGCTGAAATGGCAGGGGCGTGCTCGTCCGGCTAGCCAGAGCGGCCTGTGGACCGCATGACAGTCCCGGCTTTCAGCGTCAGCAATGCCTCGTATGCCAGTAGTCGATGATCCTCTCCTCTAGCAAGGCGGCGGAAGCGGGGATTGCGACCCAAGAGACGTGCCGCGAACCGCATGACCGCAGTGTGACCATAGCCCGTCACAGACGAGGCAGGGGCAGGCCTCCGTTTACCCTAGAGCCGCGGTCGACTCGGTAGTCTCCATGGCTGACGGCGCAAACCCTTGATCCTGTTCATCTTCGGCACTCGATCTGTTAGCTATTCAGGCGCTCTTGAAGTGCTCCTTGATCTCGGCGGCACAACGTTCGACGTTGCGGACGATCTCGCCGCCCCAGAAGGAGAGGACGGTCCAGCCTTCCTCTCGCATGGCGTTGCGTTTGGCCATGTCGGCTTCTTGGCGTTCTTGGGTGTGGTGGTGCTTCCAGCCGTCGCAGAAGACAGCAACCTTCTGTTCGGGCCAGGCGAAGTCCGCGACGGTGATCGGGTGTGGGGTCCCGTCGGTAGAGCCGCGGTCGCCCCACAAGTATTGGGCATGTCCTCGCGGGACTCCGAGGGTCATCAGGGCGATCGCCAGGCGCCTTTCGATGGCCGAGCGGGGCCGGCCGACGAAGACGTCGGAGTAGGTGGGGACACGACGTCCAGCCACGTCGGGCGCGTCGATGAACTGGCGGAGGAAGTCTGCTGCTACGTGTCGGTCTAGCAGGTCGCCTTCGAGTTGGTTGCTGTACGAGCGGAGGCAGGCGTAGCAGGACCGTTCACAGGAGCAGTTGTCGAGCACGGGGACGAGGACGGCCGCAACTTCACCGAAGCGTTCGGCGAGCTGCCGCAGGTAGCCGGCTCCGCCCGGGACCTGTTCGTACAGGACCGCGAGGCGCATGGAGGCGTCTTCGCTTTCGGGGTCTGGCCGAGGCCAATCGAATCCGGCGACCTCGTCTTCCCCGGCCTGCAGGACGACACGGCAGCCGAGGTCGAGAGCTGCGCGGGTGCTGGCGAGGAATTCCTCGAGGTGGTCGGGGCGGATGTCGAAGGTTTCCAGGTCAGGGAGGATTTGCAGGCAGTCGACGCGACGTTCGGTTTGCAGGACGCTGGGGTCGAGGCGTTGGTTGGTGCAGATCGCGTCGTGGAGTTTGGTCCGGTTCTTTTGGGCCTGGGTGGGCTTGGGGCCGGGAATGTCGTCGAACCAGAGACCGCAGCCGGTGCAGACGATGAAGCGTTCGCTGTCACGGTGGTCTTTGGCGATGCGTCCTCGGTTGAGGATGGTGAGGTCGGCGCCGCGCTCCCAGTGCAGGACGAGTCCGGGGCGTTCGAAGAGCCATGTCTCGGCGGTGTTGGGGGCGCCGAGGTGGTGGGTGACGTCGAAGGGGGTGCGGGCGCGGTGTTCTTCGTCGGCGGCGATGCGTTGGCGTCGGGTTGCGCGCATCGCGCGCATGGGGACGCTGAGCTGGGGGTTCAGCTCGTCGCTGTTGCAGGACATGCAGTGCGCGTCGGTGGGAGCGTTGACGGTGTCGCATCGTGTGCAGAGATTGATGTGGCTTAGGGCGCCGACACCATCGGAGTTGATCAGGTTGGCGCGGCGGAAGTCGACCTGGTCCACGAGCCATTTGGCGCCGCGGGCGTAGACCAATTGGCCGGGCGCGTAGTCCTTGAGAGCTTGCACTGAGTCTTGGGCAAGCTCGGTGGTTTCTCGTTCCAGGACCAGGGTGGTGGTGTCGGTGGGGAATGCGTAGGACGGGAGGAAGCCGACGTTGCCGAGGTAGGACAGGACGTAGGCACGGTTGCGGTCGGTGCGGCGCATGGCCTCCAGGCTGGCGCCGATGCTGGCCAGGGCGTGGGTGGCTTCCTTGTTACCGGGGCGGTTGGCGGCCTGGGTCCATTCCTCGATGAGGGTTTTTTGCCGGATCCGGTACTTCTCGACTGCCTTGTTGAGGTCGTCGATCCAGGAGTCGACTACGGAGCGGGCCCAGTCCTCGGTCAGCCATGGCAGGTCGTCGTCTGTGAGGCCGAGCCGGAAGGAGTTGTGGATACGCGCGGCGATGCGTGGGGCGTCTTCGGCGAGGGCGGCTTGGACGTCTTCGACGCCGTGGAGGTCACCGGCTTGGTCTTCGGTGACCAGGTCACGCATCCATACCGGTAGGTCTTGGCCGCATAGTTCCAGGGCCATGGCGCGCGCGTGGCGAGTGAGGACCCTTTTGTTGTCCAGGAGGAAGGCTGGTGGGCGGATGGCTCCGCGGATCATTTCCACGGGGCGGGCGTAGTAGTAGCTGTCGTGAGGCATGCCCCCGGCGAAGGTGACGACGAGAGCGACGCGTTCTTCCCGGCGTCCGGCGCGGCCGGCGCGCTGGGCGTAGTTGCTGGGCCGCGGCGGGACGTTGCGGAGAACAACGGCGAGGAGTTGGCCGAGGTCGACGCCCAGTTCCAGCGTCATGGTGCACACCAGCAGGTTCAACTCGCCGGTCTTGAAGCGTTCCTCGATCTGCTCGCGGGTCTCCAGCGGGATCTGACCGGAGTGCTCTTCGGCTTTGATTACGAGTGGAGCGTCGCTGGTGACAAGCTGCCGTTCGTGGTCGTCGGGATCGCCTTGCCAGGGTTCCAGGCGGCCCATGCAGTTGAAGGTGGAGCAGCGCCCTTTTGGTGACTGTTCGGGTTGTACGGTTCGGCAGGCGCGACAGCGGTGCAGCGTGGCGGCGGCTGGCCGGATTTCCATCTCTTGGGGGTCGACCTGCCGCAGCAGCACCCGGGAGCGTCCACTCCCCACCTGGGTGTCGCGGAGCAGACCATGTCGGGCGAGCAACTCGACCGCGCTGCGGGCGCCGCGTTCCACAGCGTCACTGTTGGTCACGAGCGGAAACGCGATCTTGACCAGCCGGGCGGCCGAGCCTTTGGCGCCCAAGCTCAGGGCGTTGGCTCCCGGTGCTTTGACCGTGGTGTCGCCGAAACCGGTCACCGTGTTGCCGCGGCGTAGGGTGGCTCCGGCCCCGGCCAGTTCGGCCTCCACCTTGGCGTCCAGCCGCGCGCTCAGCAACTCGTGGGCGACGCCACCGCGGGTACGGGCCAAGTCCAGGATTCGGGCCAGCAGCCAGCGAGCCGCGGCGTTGCCACCGCCCAAGTGAACGGTCAGCGGCTCGAGATCACCGCCGCTGAGAGCCTCCAAGGTGGGGTAGCCGACGGTGACGACACCGAGGCGTTCCAATGTGGGCGGACGCCGCTCATCACTGGCTATTTCACCGAGCACGTCCCACTCGCACACCCGCAGTGCCCGCTGACGAGCATCCGCACCGGCGGGATCGGAGTAGAGACCCGACCCCTGGCCACGGCGGAACACGTCTTCGACTAGGCCGTTGAAGCTGGCGTCCGGCCGACCGACTCGGACGCGAGCTGCAACGCTCTCGACGATCATGCGTCGTACCTGAACGGCGCGAGAGCGGTCACGTACATAGCCAGCTTGGAAGGCGGTGTCCTGTCGGGAGTCGGCGAACACCAACAGGCGCCGGAGCATCTCGTCGTCGCTCTGCTCGGCCAGCCCACTGTGCAGGCTGAACGCCGCTGCGGTGACCGCCGCGGCCGTGCGCGCGGTGAACTCCTGGACGGCTCCGCCGTTGGGACGCAGGTAGCCGCAGACCCGGCACCGCGTGAGCGGGCGGCCAGGTTCGGGGACTGCGACGAACACCGCGCGGGTGGGGGCAGCGCAACCTAGGCAGGTGTCGCCATGAGCGTCCTTGCCGCACACGGTGCAGCGCCGCGCCGGATACCACTCGTTACTTCGCGGCTTTGGCTCCTCCAGCGGTTCCTCGGTAATCAAACGGCGCGCCACGTAGCGCACTTGCGGACCACCCGGCTCGTCGCTTTCCAGGTCATAATCCTGGCCACAGCCCAGGCACACACCAACCGGGGTTGTGGAGCGGGCGTCGCAGCCCTCGACGGTGCAGGTCAGGGCGCCATCGAGCAGCAGATGCTCAGCCTCGGAAGCGCACCGTACCGGATTGGGGAGGCCGCGGAGGAACAGGTGGACCTTGGCCTCCAGTACCGGAGGGCCCTCGGAGGTGTGGGTGCCCGCGCCCAGCAGAAGCCAGCCAGCGACCTCATCATGGACGGCCTCCTGCTCCACACCCGATCGCTGGGGAGCCGCGGCAAGGGCCTCTACCAGCTCCTCGATTGTGGTCGGCGTGGCGAGCCGGGCACGGATCAGATCGAGGACTGGGCTTGCCTGCGGGTCACCAAGAATCGTCCGGAGTTGGGCGATACTTCCACCGTCGGCCAAGGCCTGCCGTAGTGCCTGCCGGTCAGGGGTAGCACCGATTGCCTCAGGAGAAGGAGCAGGTTGCACAACCGCCGTCTCCTCCACGATCGCGTCGATATCGAAGGCGGAGGCGAACAGGCGGCTGGCGAAGTCGGCGGTCCGCCGCAAATCCGCCGCGTGATCTCCCCCGGCACTGACCGTTGCCGACAGCCCGATACACACCAGGCCAGCCGCGTCGACATGGCCGCGAAGCCGGCGGATCAGGCCGGCGATCTCGGTGCCGAGGGCGCCCTGGTAGGTGTGCACTTCATCCAGGACCAGGTGCCGCAGCACGCCTGAGCCAAACAGTTGACGGTCATCGCGCCGGGTCAGGACGTATTCCAGCATGGAGTAGTTCGTCAGCAGGATGTCGGGCGGGTTCTCCTGCATCCGGGCGCGCTCATGCTGCGGAGTCGCGCCGGTGTAGACCCCGTAGGTCAATCCCAGGGCCTCGCACGCAGCTCGCACCCGATCCTGTTGGTCGTTGACCAGAGCATTCATCGGATACAACGCGATGGCCTTGACCCCAGGGCGATGCCGATTGAGATAGGCATGCGCAACCACAGGGATGAGGAACGCCTCAGTCTTACCCGACCCGGTACCGGTCGCCACCAGGGTGTTCTGGCCGCTATGAATCCTGGTGACCGCCGTAACCTGGTGGGTGAACAGACGCTCCACCCGGGGAAAAGCCTTGGCGATCTCTGTCGGCAACCCGATCCGGTCAGCGAGCTCGGCCATGGAGGCATCAAGCTGGAACCTGGGTTGCACCGACAGGTAAGGCCCGCGCCACAGCAGCGCGTCCTCCTCGACCATGCGTTCCAACTGGGCATGAAGTCCAGGGTCGGCGACCGGGTACGTGGTCCAAGTGAACCGTCGATAGTCATCACGCAACCGTTCGGCCAGCTCAAGGGGGTTCATCCCGTCGCCTCCCACTCACCGTATCCATCCTGTATACGGCTTTCCTCTCAAACCGGAGGATGCCCAGACGAGCAATGTAGCGGTCAACACCGACAATCGGGCCCTACAACGTGACCGAGTTCAACCAGTCAAGCGAGCGAAATGCATGCGAACGAGTTGCTTGTATGCCTCGTCCGGACGTACCGGGCTACCTTCCCGATCAGCACTCTGCCTGAAGTCAGCCAGGACCAGCCCCAGATGCTGCTCCGACAACCCATACAGATGAGCCACACGGGCATCGAGCTGAGCACGAAGATCGCGTTCCAACTCCCTGGTCAGTGGACCACACTCGACGTCGAGCACCTCAGCAAGATCGTCGAACTCTGTCCCTCGACAGGTCAGCCGGCCCGAGAGCCGTACGATCTCCGCACCCGCGCCACGGTCAAGCGGAACATCTGGAACGGGCAAAGTAGCCATGATCGATTTGGTTACATGCGCACTTGCCTTACGTCGCACGATAAAATCCCATACGAGACTATTCATAAGCGCCACAACGTAAACCATTGCACCAGCATTCAGAACGGTGCGATAACCATGACTAACCGAATCCCAACTTGAGCGATAAAAGTAATGCAGAGCATGCGTGACTGCATTGCCTGGCGGCATGACCGCCGCAATGAGTGTTCGTTCGTCGCCCGGCCTGGCCACTTCCCTAAAACAGGGACGATATTGATCGGCCGGAAGTTCCAGAGTGCCGGTTCGCGGCTCCAGGGCAAGGAGCCCTCTCTCTCCCACATGTCTGGCGAGCTTGTTCACGTTTTTCTTTTTGGCTCGCTTCCTGGCGCGATTGACAAGTGCTTGCTCGCCGACTTCTCCTTTCAGAAAATAGGTGGGAGCGGAGAAGTCGTGAACATACTGATGGATATGCTTGCCTTCCCGCAGAGGCATTCCAGTACCGTCAGCTGCTAGAATTTTTCTATCGTCATGAAGATCAAGCTCCCGCCCCCAATCTATCTGCCAGCCCCCTTTCTCCATCTTGTCCAGGAAGTACGGCCGACCAGCATAGATCGTGGTAAGCAGGTCGAGCAGAGCTGGATCCCGGGTATCGGGGATAGCGAGTGTCTCCGGCGCCAGCGCTTCGATGGTCGCGCGCGGGATGGGCAACGTGCGTCGCTCTAGATCGAGCAGGTGCTCCAGCTTGGAGACATCGCTTGTGTATGGCAGCGGATCGGTCGCACCACCAGTCTTCGCCACTAGCAGCAGGAACTGTTCGCTCCGGTGGATAGGAAAGATGCCATTGACGTTGTCGCAAAGCACGAACTGCTCAACGGTGCAGCGTTCGAGTAGCTCGCGACGATGCTCCGCGGTCGCGGCATCCGACACCACACCGGAGTCGATCACTAGTCCGACCCTGCCACCAGGGGCCAGCAGCGTTAGCTCCCGTTCCAGGAAGGTCCGATAGTAGTTGAATGTGGTCCCGTGGGAGTACAGCATCCGATATGCGCCTGAGTTTCCAATGAACCTCTTGGCGCCCGCCAGGTGCGCATCCACCTGAGCTCTGGCTGCACGGACTTCAGGAAGCTCTTCAAGCTCAGCCTGTCGTTCCAGCTTCTCGTTCTTCTTTTTCAACAGCGAGTAGGAGGAGTCGAATCTCCCATAGAATTCAGCTGCCTTGAAGGTGATGCCCTCCCATGGCGGGTTACCGATCACCGCGTCGAAGCCCGCGTCGGGACGACGCTCCCCCTTGGTGTCGTAGAAGACCTCGGGGAACTCCACTTCCCAATGCAGTGGCCGGATCATGTCCCGAATCCGGTCGGGGGTACTGGAGAGGTGTGGAGCGAGCTCGTTACCGTGCTCGATGTCGAGGCGTCCAGATATCCATTGGGCACTATTGCGTTTCAGTTGTTCGTTTTCGAAGAACGGGGCGACCCACCAGTCTCCGAGCGCCTGCAGGCGTTTGTAATCGTCGCCCCGGATGAGGCGCGCGAAGGCCTGCTCCTTCTCGCGTATGTCGAGCCGATCGTCGGATGGGGCAGTGGCCAGCCTGCGTCGTACTTTGATCACCCCGGCAAGGTCGGGGGCCGGGAGGTCGAAGAGGCTGGGTTGTAGGTCGTTGTCGGTCGATGCGGCTACCTCACCGTTGCGGCCGCCCTGGGCGGGTGTTGGCACACCTTCCCAGGTGCCCAGGCTGGCGCCGATCACGGCGTCTCCGCAGCGCAAGTGGGCGTCGAGGAAGGACAGGGGTTTACCTGCTGCCATTGTCGCCAGCCAGAGCGAAACCTTGGCCAGCTCCACGGCCATCGGGTTCAGGTCTACGCCGTAGATGCAGCGTTCGACGATCAGACGGCGGTAGGCGGCGCGCTCGGTGTCGTCCAGCTTGTGGTCGAGAGCTTCGCCGGCGCGTGCCAGCGCCTCGCCATAGGCTTCGGTGAGCTGGTGTACCGCCGGGACCAGGAAGGCCCCGGACCCCATGGCTGGGTCGCAGACACGCAGGTTCAAGATCTGCTCGGGTGTGGCGTTTTCGACCAGGGGGCGCAGTGTTTCGCCCACGACGAAGTGGGCTAGGGGCCGGGCGGTGTAGTAGGAGCCGGATCCCTTGCGTTGCCCGGTGGCTTCGAAGAGGTAGAAGGAGCCGGCCTCGTACTGCTCCAGTGCCTCTGCCTTCTCTGGCAGGCGGTCGGCGCTGAGAACCTGGACGATGGCGGACTGGCCCCGGCCGACACGGGCGAGGACCTTTCCGGCGTCGGCGATCTGAGGTTCGAAGGACAGGAGGCCTTCGTAGATGCTGCCGAGTTGTTCGACGCCGAGTTCACGGTAGTTGACTGGGCGCCGTCCCACGGTGTCTCGCCGGTTGATGCTGGTCATTGGCTCGGTGTAGGACAGGGCGTCGATGACGTCCCGCACGAAGGTGTCGCCGATGGTCAGCTCGGGGTCATCGAGCAGTGGGCACTTGTCGGGGTCGAAGAGTCCGCCGTTGAAGCCGGTGATTTGAAGTTCGCCCGCGTCGGTGCCGTCCCGTAGCAGGCCCCATTGGGCGCGCAGCGTGTTCCACAGGTATCCGCTGTCGGGTTCCCATGGGGCGCCGGGGTCGAGGATCTGGCGCCGCAGGGTGCGCAGGGCATAGCCGTGGTCGTAGGCCGGTGTTCCGACGGGGAGTAGACCGCGGTCTTCGGCGTAGGCGACGAACAACAGTCGGTAGGCGATCTTGAGGCCGTCGGCGAACAGGTCGCGCGGGGCAGGAGTCGGCTGGTCGCGGCGGCGCCAGTCGGTGAGTGCTCCGTTGGCGATGGCGGTGATGGCGGTGCGGACCCCGCCGGACAGGTTTTCGCTGACCGAGGTCGCCGCATCGACGCTGGCTGCCTCGACCCGGTCCCATAGAGATTCATCGGAGTCTTTCCGGGGGAATGCTTCGGGACGAAGCAGGGCCCAGAGCACACGCCATTCATGGTCGTCTCCCAGGTCGGCGAGGCCTGCAAGGTCGACGGTGAGGTAGCTGGCCTCGCCGCCGAGGCCGGGGTCGCGGCGGATCACACGGAGTTCGGAGCCGTTGCTGAGCAGCACGGCGGGCAGGGCGCCTTCGCGGGCGCACACCTCCGCTTGTCGCTGGGGGCGTAGCTTGCCTGTGCGTCGGCCGCTGCGTGCGGCATCGAGGTGCTGTCCGGCCGGGGCGATCAGGATCCAGACCCGGTCCTCGTCCGGCTGGTCGTGCGAGTGGGCGGCCACCGGTTCTTCCACCGCAGGCAGAGTGGTCGGGTATCGCCAGCCGAAGCATGCGAGCCAGGTGAGCATGCGTTGGCGGGTTTGCCCGACCGTGCTGGTTTCGTCGATGTCGGCGATCAGTCGTCGCAGTTCCCGGCGCGCGGTACGGATCCCCTCGTCGGCATCCTCAGCTCCGATCCAGCCGTGCTGATCACGCAGGAACAGACCAGGGTCGGAGAGGTAGTAAGTGGACAGAAAGGTTCCGGCTACGGTGATGTTCAGCATGCTCAGGCCTCCACGCAGACGATGCAGCCCACCGGCTCAGCCGGCTGCACCTCGGCGACCTGGAAGCCTCGCGATAGCGTCTGCCGTCGCCGGTCAAACTCCTCGTCGACTCCGGCTTTTGCCTCCTCGAGGCTGTGGAAGCCGTTGTGGCCAAGGTCGGCGAACAGCCCCAGCTGCACTACGTCACCAACGCTGGTGCTGAATCGCCGCTCGGCTTCGGCCAGTTCGGCCGTGTGCCAGCGATCCAGGTCCCGGTTCAGGCGTTCAGCTTCCGTTGCCAGCTGGGCGCGCAGGTCTTCGGCGTGCTGGGCGAGCCTGCGGGATGCTTCGGCCCGGGCGAGTTCGGCGGCGTCCTCGAATCCGCCGGAAAGCTTGTGCCATGCCTGATCGACTGCGCCGTTTCCGTCGGCGACGCCGCGCTGACGCAGCCGTTTAAGGTCGAGGTTCTCGTCCTGACTCGCTGTTCCTGGACGGCCGGCCGCCAGCGGGATGAACACGGGGATCAGGGGTTCCTCCAAGATCCTGCGGTCGTCGGAGACGATGCGCCCGACAAACGTGAACAGCCATCCTTCGTCCTCACCGGCGACCGGTCGTACCGCGACGCGGTCGGCGGCGTGTTCCTCGTACAGGCGGGTGCGGACACGCTGAAGTACGGCTCGAACCAGAGGGTGGACCGGTGTCAGGAAGGCGAGCCCGCGGTTGGCCGGGTCCAGCGCGACGGCGCGGCTGAATGTGGCCTTGAACGGCTCGGTGGGGACCTGCGGGTACTGGGTGAGCAGCGGCCCCGGGCTGATTTCGATGACCTCGCCGCTGCCGGTCACCCGGCCGCCGCTTTGCTGGACGACCGAGGTCACCAGTCGGCGGAATTCATCAAAGTCCGGTAGCAGCCAGCGGGCGAGCTCGCGAGCGGTACTGGTTTCGGCTTCGGCTTGTGGTTCGTTGCGCATGCCCTGCATGAGAACCAGGGCGCCAGAGCGCTCCAGGTACTCGCGGACTTGATGGACCGCCCGCTCCAGGCGTTCCTCCAGCTCGTGTTCGGGCAGGTCCTCCAGAAGGCCATCGATGACATCGCTGCGGCCGGCTACGCCCAGTACATCGCTGCTGGAGCCGAGCTGGCGGGTGATCACGGCGAGCTTCTGCCGAAGCCGTTGCAGGATCTCCTCATCACGTGTGTTGGCCAGGTAGAGGTAGCTGATCTCTACGACGTTCTGCTGGCCGTAGCGATCCACGCGGCCGTTCCGCTGCTCCAATCGGTTGGGGTTCCAGGGCAGTTCATAGTGCACTACAACGTGGCAGGACTCCTGAAGGTTAAGCCCCTCCCCAGCAGCATCGGTCGCGAGCAAGATAGCTCCGGGGGTGCTGGCGAACCGCTCGAGGACGCCTCGCCGCCTGGCAAGCGGCACCGTACCGTCGATGCGCAACACCGGGCCAAGCCCCAGGTTCTGCTCCAGGTAGTCCAACGTGTCGCGATACTCGGTGAAGATGATCACGCGCTCACCACGGCGGCCGGATCGAAAGCCCTCAAGCCAGCCGCGCAGCCGGGTCAGTTTGCTGTCGTCGCCAGCCGTCAGGGACTCGACCTGCTGCAAGAGTGTGCCGATAAGGCGCTGTTCCTCCCACAGGTCCTCCTCTGGCAGATGAGCGGCCACGCCCTGCAGGGCCAGATCTTCCACCGTCAGCAGCTCGGCCTCCGGCAGTGCGGTGTCGCCCCGGTACTGCTGCAGCGCGTCCAACCGCCTGCGTCCGGTGTGGCCTACGGCGGGCACACCGAGATTCTCCGCGCGCCGACGCAAGCTCTGTAGCAGCGCGTACGGGCTGGACAGCGCACGCTTCCGCAGGACCTCCAGCGCGAACGCCTGGACGTGATAGGAGTCGGTGTCACGCAACGCACGCAGCACACGCTTGCTGTGGCCGCGCAGCCGCTGATGGATCTCTTTCTCCCGTGCGGTGGGGTTCACCTCGATCGGCTGCGGAGGGTGCCGCCGACTGATCGGCTGAGGCGGGTCACCACGTGCCACATCGTCCTTGAGTCGACGCACGATGTACGGGCGGACCAACTCCGGGTCCAGCCGGCCATCATCCGCCGCCAGGTGAGGCGACAGCAGCTGGAGCAAGCTCGCAAACGACTCCTGATAGCCGTTGTGGGGCGTAGCGGACAACAGCAGCAGCTCCCGGCCGTGATCGGCCAGCACCCGCGCCAGGCGGCTCCGGTCCGTGGCCGACGAACGCCCCTCACCGGCGTAAGCGCGCGCCACGTGATGCGCCTCATCGATGATCACTACATCGAATGGTGGCGCAGCCTGGATGGCACCCAGGTTGTTCTTGAGATAGTCAATCGAGGAGACCGCGTAGGGCACCGCCGTCCACGGGCTCACCGTGGTCGGGTTGTCACGGCGCAGCGCCAGCCACTTCTTGCTGTCGACCTTCGCGAAGTCCAGGTTGAACCGAAACCGCATCTCGTCAACCCACTGATCCTGCAGACCGGCCGGACACGCGATCAACACTCGGTCCGCACGCCCCCGCCGCGCCAGCTCCAGCAGCACCAACCCGGCCTCGATGGTCTTACCGAGACCGACATCATCAGCGATCAGAACACGCACCCGCGGTTGGCGTATCCCGGTGAGTACCGGCACGAGTTGGTAAGGCTCGACGTCAATGCGGCCGTGCTCGACGGCGAGCAAATCTCCGCGGCCGTGAGCCATCGTGAGCGCGAGGGCGTCGTGCAGCTCGGCCAGCCGCACTGGGTTCCCCGGCTCGAACCGTAGCCCCGAGGACACCTCCAGGCGCAGGGTCGGCTCGAGTGCGGCCAGCACCGTAACTCGTCGAGGCCCCGGGCGATCATCCGATCGACGCAACTCGAGGAAGGTCTCTGCGCCCCCTCCTCGGACCGCCTCGATCTCCCACAGCCGGTCCCGAAGTCGCACCCGCATGCCCCGTTCGAACATCCCCTTGCGCTCCTCTAGCCCGATGCGACCGGCAAGCCTGAAGGCTATCGCCAACGACTTCGTCACCTCGACAACATTGGGCCAGCGGGGGCGCAGTTCTCAGCTCGGTCCAGGGGGCTGCCGACGCCGGGTCGTGGAGTTAGGCCGGCCGAATGCCCGACGGCTTTCTGCCGCCGCGCAACAGGTCGGCGAGGAGTCGGTCGGTTTCCGGGGCGGGGTCGATGTCGAGGTCGTTGAGGCGGTAGGCCAGGAGTCGGTGGGTTCGGCGGACGGCGTCGAGGTTTCCGAGGTCGGCTTGCAGGCGCATGAGGTCGCAGGCGAGGGGTTCGGAGATGGGGTCGTGGTCGAAGGCCTGCTCGAGCACGGTCAGGGCGTCGTCGGGGTGGTCGGTCTTGAGGATGTTCGCCAGACGGACGAGGGCGTCGAGGGCGGTGCGGCGGATGCGTTCACGTTCGCGTTCGGCCCATTCGTAGGTGAGGTCGTCGGCCAGTTCACCGGTGTAGAGGCCGGCGAGGTGCCGCAGGGCGGGGACGCGGTCGGGGTCGTTTGCGGCGTTGGCGGCGGTATCCAGGGCGCGCAGGAAGTGCCAGAGGTCGACGTCGATGAGGTTGTGGTCCAGTTGGTAGCGGCCGGCGGCGTAGGTGATGAACATCGGCTCGCGCAGGCCGGTGGCCTTGCGCAGGGTCTGCCGGGTGTTGTTGACCGCGGTGTGGAACATGGTGCTTCCGCCGCGAAGGTCGCGGTCTTGCCAGATCGCGTCGATGGCTTCCTCGCGGGTGGCGCCCTCGGGGTGGAGGGCGAGGAAGGCCAGGAGGTCGCGGGAGATGCGGCGCAGGCCTGTGGTGATCTTGGCGTCGGCGGTTTCGACGCTGACCGGCCCGAAGAGGCGCAGGCGTACGGGGCACGCCGTCTGCTCGTCCTTGAGATCCGGTGGCTGGAGGGTGGGCGGCGTGTTGGCCGGGTGTTCGTCGGAAGCTTGGGCCGGTACGGCGTCCTCGGCTGGCGGCGCGGGCGCGGCATCGTCGACGTCGCGGGCGGCACGGATGGTCTGGAGTAGTTCAGCGGTGTCGGCCGGGGTCAGGTGGAAGAGCCGCGCGTTGGCCCAGGTGTCGGCGTGTGGCCCTTCGGTGTCCAGGACTTGACCGTCGGTGTCGATGCGGCAGGTGGTGCCTGCCGGCCAGGGGCCGAGCAGGACGCCGCCGATGCCGTAGCGTCCGGCGAGTTGCAGGGTGGCGTTCAGGGTCGGCGTGGAGCGTTCGGCATCGTGGGCTGTGGCGATGAGCATGACGGTCGGCAGATGTTCGGCGGGGTCGGCGGCGCGCAACGCAATCACGTGGGGTGCGTCGTGGTCGTTCATCATGCGGGCGCGGTGCACGACCTCGGTTTCCAAGTGGCGTAGTGCCGTCCCCAGGTCGGGGGTGACGACCAGGCCGGGAACGGTGTCGGCGAGTTGGTCTGGGTGGTCGTTGGCGAGGGCGAACAGCGCCATGGCGGCGCGGCGCGTGGTCACCAGTTCGACCCGGGAGCGGTGGGCGCCGGCGAGTAGCTCGGTGGCCATTGCGCGGGCGACGTCGGTGGCACCGGGGCCGTCCAGTCCCACGCTCAGACCGGACAGGGCCACGGTGAGCCGTTCATCGTCGCGGATGCCGACCGTGAGGTGGGTCGGTGCCTCGGTGGTGAAGGCGGCGTCGACCAGTTGAACGTCCGAGGGTGAAGACTGACCGGTGGCGGCGTAGGTGTCCAGGTGGGCTTTGCGCAAGATGCGGATCGCTGGGGGCCAGGCAGGCTCGGGCTCGCCGGCTGCGAGGTGATCGGGGGCAGGGACTCGGCGACGGCGTCGATGCAGCCGGGAGGCGGCGACGGCGATGCTGATGGCGGCGGCCAGGCTCAGCCCGACGAGCGCGCCCGTGGGTAGCCGCACGCTGATGGGCGTGTTCGGCTGCTTTTCGGGTGATGACGGCGCCGTTGCCGCTGGCGGGGGTGTCGGTGTGGGGGGAGCGTGGACGCCGCCGTGGGGTGAGGTGC
>NZ_SMLC01000127.1 GCF_004349245.1 Actinomadura sp. 6K520
ACCCCGCACCCGTGCCGCCTCCGCTGAACCCGCTCTCGGGCATGCCCTGGCCCGGCGCCCCGCCATCCCCTGAGAGGCCGTTCTCCCAGGGCCCCGTACCGCCGCCCTGGCAGCCCACCACCAGGGCGCCCCGCACCCCCCAGGACGAGCCTCTCCGGGTCGGTTCGGTGCTGGCCTACTTCCTGCCGTTCTTCACCAGCCTGGTGTTTCTGCTCAGCCGGAGCCGGAACGTCAAATACCACGCGATCCACAGCGCCCTCACCGACGTCCTGACCACCTGCTACCTCGTGGGAGGGAGCATTGTGATGGCGATCTATGGCGGTCTGAGGTACGGCTCCGAAGAGATCCCGGAAGGGGATGTGCCGGTCAGCGTCTTCGCCGCGACGGTGTTCATCGTGCCCCTGGGCCTGCGCGCTTACTGTTTCCTCCAGATCGTCAGGAAGGGGACGGCCCGGCTCAAGGTCATCGGGACGCTGGCACAGCGCATCGTCTATGGCGGTCCCGTGAACGCGCGACCCGCATAAGGGATCCCCGGCGTCACCGGACGCCGCGGGGGCGGAATTGGATGCTGATTCGGGGGCCGGTTACGCGGGTGCTCTTCGGGATCGCGTGCTCCCAGGTGCGCTGGCAACTGCCGCCCATCACGATGAGGTCGCCGTGTCCTAGTTCGTTACGGATCGTCGGGCCGCCGCCGCGGGGGCGCAGCAGCAGGCTGCGCGGTGTCCCGACCGACAGGATCGCGACCATCGTGTCCTCCGTCGACCCACGCCCGATCCGGTCGCCGTGCCAGGCGACGCTGTCGCGGCCGTCGCGGTACAGGCAGAGGCCCGCAGTCCGGAAGGGCTCCCCGAGTTCGGCGGCGTAGTGGCGGTCCAGCGCCGCTTTGGCCTCGTCGAGGACGGGGTCGGGCAGCGGGTCGTCCTCGTCGTAGAACGCCAGCAGGCGCGGCACGTCCACGACCCGGTCGTACATGCGGCGGCGTTCCGCGCGCCACGGGACGGACGTGTGCAGCCGCTCGAACAGCGCGTCCGCTCCCGGGATCCAGCCGGGCAGGACGTCCACCCAGGCGCCGTGGGCCAGCCGCGTCCGCCGCGCCAGATCCAGCGGGCGCGGACCGCGCTCGTCCGTGTCGTCCAGCAGCGACCCTTGGAACATGTCCCCACTGTAACCCCGCCGGTCAAACATGTGTTCGATCATGCGGCGGGGTCAGCGACGGAAGATCACGGCCAGCACGCGCAGCGAGAGCACCGAGCAGATGACCAGCCCGCAGTACCCGAAGAACTGGTAGAGGGTCACGTCCGGTGTCATGGTCGGCCCGCCCCGCAGGCCGAGCAGCAGCACCGCCATCACCCCGGCCGTCGAGGCGAGGATGGTCAGGAGCACCTGCTGGAGGAGGCCGGTGACCGTCCGGCGGTCGCCCTCGTCGGCGAACAGCCGGATGTTCATGGTGAGGCGGCCGGCCTCGGCGGCGGCGGTGATGCGGTCCAGGCGGCGGGGGAGGCGGCGCAGCATCGGCAGCAGGCTCACCATCTCGTCGGCCGCGGCCTCCTGGAGGGACGCGGGACGCAGCCGTTCCCGCAGGTAGGTCTCGCCGAACTCCTGCGCCTCGGTGACGATGGCGAAGCCGGGCGCCAGCTCGGTCAGGCCGCCCTCCAGCGTCGCCAGCGCCCGGAACACCGCTGCGACCTCCGCCGGCACCGCCAGATCGAACCGCGCCACCAGGCGGAACAGATCGGTGAACATCGTCATGTCGGGTGTGGACCCGGCGCCGAGGTGCCGGGCCATGAAGGCGCCGAGGGCCCGCACGAGGGCCTGCTCGTCCAGTTCGTCGGGACGGGCCACGACCTCCAGGAAGGCGTCGGTCACGGCGACGGCGTCGCCCCTGTTCATGGCGAGGAGCATCCGCTGGAGGCAGCCGCGCAGCTCGGTGTCCAGGCGCCCGACCGAACCGAAGTCGATCAGCCCGAGGCGGCCGTCGTCGAGGAGGAGGATGTTGCCGGGGTGCGGGTCGGCGTGGAACACGCCGTCCAGGACGATCTGCCGCAGCAGCGTGTCGAGGAGGGCGTGCGCCAGCTTCGTCCGGTCGAGCGCCGCGCGGTCGATGCGCGGGCCGGCCTTGCCGAGCGCGGTGCCGTGGAGGCGCTGCATCACCAGGACCCGCGGCGTGCACAGGTCGTCGTACGGGTGCGGGATGACGACGTCCGACCCGCCGCGCGCCGTCGCGGCCGCGGCCACCGACGCCATGTTCCGGGCCTCGACGCGGAAGTCGAGCTCCTCGCGCAGCGCGGTCGCGAACCCCTCGGCGAGGTCGACGACGCCGAACGCCCTGGCCCATCCGGCGCGGCTCTGCAGCGTCCGCGCCAGGCGGCCGACGATGTCGAGGTCGCGGTCCACCACCGGCCCGATGCCGGGCCGCTGGATCTTGACGACGACGTCCTCGCCGGAGCGGAGCGTCGCCGCGTGCACCTGCGCCACGGAGGCCGCGGCGAGCGGGGTCCGGTCGAAGGCGGCGAAGACGTCCGCGGACGGTGCGCCCAGTTCCTCCCGGATCACCCGCTCGATCTCCGGCCACGGGACGGGCGCGGCGCGGTCCTGGAGCCGCCCGAGTTCCGCCACGAACTCCGGCGGGAGGACGTCGCGGCGCGTCGACAGGACCTGGCCGAGCTTCACGAACGCGACCCCGGCCTGTTCGAGCGCCTGCGTCAGTTCGTGCGCCAGCCGCTCCCGTCCCTGCGGGGACGCCGGGCGGGCGCGTCCCCGCAGGTAGGGGCCGAGGCCGTGGCGCAGGAAGATGAACGTGATCCGCCAGTAGCGACGGGTGCGGGCGACCCGCGAGCGGAGGCCGCCGAACCAGTACAGCGGCGACGGGACGAAACCGGTCGGGACGAACGCCTCCCAGAGCACCAGCACGGTCATGGAGACGAGGAGCGCGCACGCGAACCCGAGGCAGACGAACCAGAGCAGCGGCGTCACCGTCCCGTTGTCGAGGCCATCGATGAGGGACGTGATGATCGGGCTGGCGACGCCCTGCCCGATCGCTCCCGCGGCGACCGTCCGGAAGAGGGGGAACCGGACGTTGAGGAGCCGCCGTGCCCCGTACGCCATCACCCACGTGTTGATCGCTGTCCCGACCACGAACGCGAGCACCGCCGCCGACGTGTCCAAAGCCGCCCACCACCTGCCGAATCGCCCAATGTTCGGAGGCGACGCTAACGACCGGCGTGCGCGGCGCTCTTCCCGCCGGCGGGGGAACCGCTACCCCGGACGGGGGAGCGCGGCGCGGGTCAGAAATCGTTCAGCAGGTCCTTGAGGAACGCGGTGGTGGTGGCGGGCCGGGAGGCGCGGATCGCGAGCAGGTCCATGATCTCCTGGTAGCGCTCGGCCTCCTGGCCTTCGGGGTAGCGGGCACCGGTCAGCTGTTCGAGATAGACCACGTCGGGCAGGTCGTGTTCGGCGAACCGCACGATGGTGATCGGGCCGCCGAGCGCCACGTGCCCGCCCGCCGAGAACGGCAGCACCTGGACCTTCACGTTGGGCATGCCCTCCGACACCTTGATCAGGTGCTCGATCTGCGCGCGCATCGTCGCCGGCCCGCCGATGGGCCTGCGCAGCGCCGCCTCATCGATGACCGTCCAGAACCTCGCCGGGGCGACGGGCCGGTGCAGGATCTGCTGCCTGGACATCCGCAGGCAGATGCGCCGGTCGAATCCCTCGTACGCCGCGTCGTGGTGCTCCAGCGCGATGACCGCACGCGCGTAGTCCGCGGTCTGCAGCAGCCCCGGGACGTACTGCACCTCGTAGTTGCGGATCGTCGTCGCGGACTGCTCCAGCCCGAGGTACTGCTCGAACCAGCTCGGCACGACATCGCCGTAGCTCTGCCACCAGCCGGGCTTCCTCGCCTCCTGCACGAGTTCGATGAGGCTCGCGCGCTCGTCGGCGTCGTGGACGCCGTACAGGTCGAGGAGGTCGGCGACGTCCCGCACCTTGAACCCGTGCCGGCCGAGTTCGAGGCGGCTTATCTTGGAGGCGGACCCGCGGATCGCCCGCCCGGCCTCGGCCCGGCCGATCCCGTTGTCCTCGCGCATGCGCCGCAGCCGCGCACCGATCTGCATGCGCAGCGCGGTCGAGTTCTGGCCGGCCTGCCGATTGTCAAGCACGGGCTCTCCAGCTTCTCGTCTGTCTCGGCAACCCTCGGAGGGTCTCACAGGTAATGGCCGCCGCGCAGGAAACCTCCGGTCAGAGATATGTAACTCCGCGCTGACGGCACGATGCGCCGAATGCCCTTTAGGGACCGTTCCAATTGCGCGGGTATTACCGTATCGGGATGAGCGCGTCCAAATCGGCCCTCGTCACGCGCGCCCGCTCGGCGACTCCGTCACGGTCCGTTCCCGCACGGTTCACGATTTCGAGCGCCCTCGTCAGCATTGTCGGCTGCTCAAGGGGTTTCGCGGGCCCGGGTTCGTGGCGCCGCCAGCCCCGCGAACTCAGCGTGCTCATCGCGTTGCGGTATGCGGTTTCCGTCATGATTCCGAGCGTGCGCGCCCGGTAGAGCAGCGCCGCCATGCTGACACCCCACGTGGTTTTGAGGACGGCCAGCCGCTCCCAATCGGCGTGTTCCGGCAATTCCCCGGCGATGTCGTCCGCCGGCATCAGGAATTCGGCCGCGAACCTGTGCGCCTGGTCCTCGACGACCTTTTCTCCCGGCTCGGCGTCGGCGTGCATCACCAGATGCCCCAGCTCATGGGCGGCGTCGAACCGGTTACGCCAGTAATCGCCCTTCGCCGGATTGAAGAAGACCATCGGCCTCGGATGAACGCCCACGCTGAACGCGTCGACCCGCTCGGCGGCGCTGGGAAGCACGAGCACGAGGACGCCGTGCGCCTCCAGAAGGCGGACGACATGCGGTACCGGGCCGGCCTCGTCCAGCAGGGCCTTCCTGGTCAGCCGGGCGGCCTCCACGGGGCCGTCCCCGGCGATCTCGTCCGGCGGGACGGGATGCTCGGGCAGATCCACCGCGGGGAAGTCGACGAGCGACTCCAGGACGGCGACGACATCGGTGGCGATGCGCCCGTACGCCAGGGCCTGGTCCCGCTCGATCTGGCTGGTGGACCTCAGGGAGCGGAAGTGCGCCCCGTCCATGGAGACGGGGCTGCGGCCGGCCTGGAAGAACTCGACCGGCACACCGAGCGCGATGGCCAGGCGCCTCAGCGTCGGCTCCTCCGGCCGCTGGACGCCCGCCTCGTACTGCCCAATCGCTTTCGGTGTCGTCCCCACGGCCTGCGCGAGCTGGTTCTTACGCAGGCCCCGGAGCCGCCGGGCAAGCGTCAGCCGCTCGCAGTCGAACAGCACCCCGCGCCACCCTTTGCCTAGGCCGTCTTCGTCTCCCCGCGGAGCCGCATGGGGACGTCCTCGTGGTCGTCCCAGAGCGGCATCGTCCGCTCGACGAGCTTACGACGTGGATCGGGGCCGAGGGTGTCGTCCAGCTCCTTCACCCAGTGCCAGGCCGTGCCGCCGTCCGCGTTCCACCTGGGGCGGCCCAGGAAGAGCTCCATCTCCAGCGGCTCCTCGCTGGCGCTGTGCGCGAGGACCAGCGTGACGACCCCGGGCGTGTCGTGCGCTTCGAGCCCGAGCGGCAGGGTCAGCTGGGGGTCTTCGACGTAGCCCTGCCGGGCGACGGCCTGCTTGGTGGGGCTGTCGCGATCCCACCGGATGCCGCGCACGTTGCCGAACTCGTGCCGCTTGAGCAGGACGCGATAGGGGCCGTATCGCCATCCGGGCGAGCCGTTCAGGTCGTCCCGGACGACCTTCTGGGCCAGGTCGTCGCGGCCGAAGACACGATCGAGGTGGCTTTCGAGCAGTTCGAACGCGCCGACCCCGTACGTCCGCTCCTTGAACCCCGCCGCCCGGCTCAACCCGTTGAACAGGGCCAGCGTCGCCTCGCGGTGGGCCTCCCGCACCCCATGCAGGAACCCCGCCGCCAAGAGCTCGTCCCAGACAACCCGCTCCTCAGCCACCCTCCGACGATAACCACGGGCACCGACATTACGAACAGCCCTCGAACTGCGGCACCTCCTCGACCAGCTCAAGCCCGCTGGGGCCGAACCATTTGCGGAGCAGCTCGGCGGCGGTCCCGTCCTGGTACATGGTCGTGATGGCCCGGTTGACGGCCTCGCACCCGTCGAGGTCGCCCTTACGCATCCCGACGCCGTAACGCTCGTCGGTGAACGGCGCGTTGACGATTTTCAGGTCAGGTGCCGAGAACCCCGCCAGTACGAGATCCCCAGTGGAGACGGCGTCCACCTCGCCCTTGCGCAATTTCGCCACACAGTCGCTGTAGGACGCTCCGGGGACGAGCTTGGCCGAAACACTCAACCCGACGACCACACGCTCAGTGGAAACCGACCCGCTCGCCTGGCACATCCGCCGTCCGGCCAAATCCCTGACGCTTTGGATGCCGGTCTCCCCGCGCCGCACCATGATGTCCTGATGGGCGACGTAGTAGGGGCCGCCGAAAGTCACGAGCTTGGCCCGGTCGGGCGTGATGGAGTAGGACGCCAGCACCAGATCGATGACGCGATCGTCCAGCTTCTGTTCCCGGTTGTCCGACCGGACCTCGCGAAACTCGACCCGGGTCGCCGCAAGATGCCGGGCAATGTACGTCCCCACGTCGACCTCGAACCCCGTGAACTTCCCGTTCTCCCTGAACCCGAGCCTCGGCTGGTCGGCCTTGACCCCGACCACGATGACGTCACGGTCGGCGATCGACGCCTCGGCGACACCGCACCCCGCAAGCCCGAAAACCAGGACCAGAACCCCAAGAACGCAACGCACAAGGCATGCCTAGGGCCCACGATCAACGAGCAGCTGAACGCGGGAAGATCGTCCGCCACCCGACAGGTGGAACCGGGCGGAACAACGCACCCCACCGTCCAGTGGCCCCAAGGGTGATCAGCGCGTGGGCCCGCCCTGTTGACCGGCCTGTCGGACCGTGTCCTCGCCGGTCGGAGACGCCAGGCCGCAGGCTTCGGCTATCGCCGCGGGGTCCCAGTAGAAGGGGCGGCATTCGAGCATCCGTCCATCCCGGACGGTGATCAGCTGCAAGATCAACGTTTCGACCTGGCGGCCGGTGGCACGGGCGCGGAACCTTACCCGGCTGCGCACCACCACGGTCTGCCCATCGCCCCAGTGGTCCTGATCCAGGAACTCCATCGACTCCCACACCTGGCTGAAGAGCGCCAGGAACCGCTCCATGCCGTCCCGGCCCCTCCACGTCCCGGATCCCGTGAACGGCAGCCCCGGAGCCTGGTGCAGCACGACCTCCGGATGCAGATACGCGGCGACCTGGTCATAGCTGGCGTTGCCATAACCGCCCGCCGCCACGTACGCCGCCTCGGCTTCATAGAACCTCTGCATGACCGACCACGCATCGTCCGGCTGCTCATCCGCAACCGCGGCGACGCTTCCGTCTCCCACCGAAGCCTCCAAGGCCATCACCATTCCTTTCATCGGCAACGCCTTGAAGAACCCCACCCGGCCGGACTTGGTTGCAGCGGGTGCGGTCACCCGCCCGGTGAACACAGCGCTCCCGCACGGCAGGGGACGCAGAGTGGGGGCTCCTGGTGGTTTCCGGATGGGACGCGCTCGGCTGCGCGTCCAAGCAGTCCGGCCCTTCAAGCTGGAATAGCGGAAGTCTCCACGGCCGCTGGGTCGGACAGGATCGAGATGACGGCGTCCCGCCCTGCCCGGTTGGCGCCGATCGTCGACTGCGACGGGCCGTAGCCGATCACGAACAACCGCGGCTCGTCGAGCGATCTGCCGTTCGCGACGCGGATGCCGCCCTGCCGGGTGCGCAGTCGCAGGGGAGCGAGGTGCCGGAGTTCGGCTCGGAATCCGGTCGCCCACAGGATGACGTCGGCGGGTTCGAACGAGCCGTCCGGCATGCGTACGCCGTCCTCTTCGATGCGGGTGAACATCGGGTGCCGCACCAGGACACCCCGCGCCTCGGCCCGCTCGGTCCACGCTGTGCGGTGCATGCCCGTCACCCGCACGATGCTCTGTGGCGGCAGCCCCTCGCGGACGCGATCTTCCGCGCGGGCGAGCGCCGCGCGGATGCCGGGTGTGGAAAAGCCGTCCTCCCACACGGGTTCGGTGCGCGTCACCCAGAACGTGTCGGCGACGTGCGAGACCTCTTCGAGCAGTTGGGTCGCGGAGATGCCCGCACCAACGATCACGACGCGTTCGCCGGCGAACTCGTCGGCCGACACGTAGTCGTGGACGTGGAGCTGGCGTCCGCGAAAGCTCTCCATGCCGGGGTAGTACGGCCAGTGTGGGCGCGTCCAGGTGCCGGTGGCGTTGATGACGTGGCCGGCCGACCAGGTCTCGGAATCCGTTTCGACGATCAGTGGCCCGTCCGTGTCCGTACCGTCCGCCATCGTGGGACGGCGCACGGCCTGCACCCGGACGGGACGCTGCACATCGAGAGCGAAGCGCTGTTCATAGTCGGCGAAGTAGGCGGGCAGGACGTCGCGGCTACTGGCGTCCGGGTCCGCGGGCGGCACGGGAAACCCCGGCAACTCGTAAATGCCGTTGACCGTCGCCATCTTCAGCGAGGCCCAACGATGACGCCATGCACCGCCTGGCCCGTCCTCCGAGTCGAGCACCACGAACGTCCGGGCGTCCCCCGCCGCCCGCGTAACGGGGACGAACCCGCGACGCTGCAGGTGGTAGCCCGCGGACAGCCCAGCCTGACCAGCACCGACCACAAGGACATCGACGGACCGCATAGTCGTTCCAACCGGCGCGGCGAAATGACCATTCCACTCGCGATCGACCTGCGGCGGAGTCACCAGGCGAGGGATAGGCGACTCCGCCACCAGTGGCAGCTTGATTCGGCCGCATGAGGCCCAAGCGCTAGTGGGCGGATGCGTTCGCGCCGCCGAGGTCCTCGGGCTGCCGGTTCAGCGCCTCGCTGATCGCCAGGACGTTCTGGTACTCGCGCCAGTGCTTGATCAGGCCGTCGCGAACCCGCAGCACGCCGATACAGGTCACCGAGGACCGGACGCCGGTGGTGATGACCGTTCCGGTCAGTTCGTACTCGACGACGATGACCTCGGGGTCATCGGTCTGGTAGGTGGCCAGTTCCCGGAACTGTTCGAAGCGCACCTGCAGGGCCGCGCCATTGGTGCGGTAGTACGCCAGCCACGCCTCGCGGCCGTCGTAGCGGTCCATGCCCGGTGGGGAGAACGGGGTCTCGACCACGATGTCTTCGGCCAGCAACTCGGCTGGGAGAAGCGTTGCATCGTCGCCCAGGACTGCCTCCTGCATGCGCCGGTAGATCGTGAGCGGGCCTGCTGTGTCGGTCGCCGACTGTGCCATGGCGGCACCTCCCAAGTAAGATGAGTGTGACTCGACATCGAACATAATGAGTGCGACTCACTTTGGCAAGGGATCGAGGGCTGATGGACCGAGACGTTGTGACGCCTGCCGGCGGTGCCCGTGGTGCCGGAGGTGCCGGTGGGCGACCGGTGCGTGCCGACGCGCGCCGCAACCGGGCGCGCATCCTGGAGGCGGCCGAAGCCGTGTTCGCCGAACAAGGGGCCTCGGCCTCGACGGAGGCCGTGGCCGCACGCGCCGGTGTCGCGATCGGCACGGTGTTCCGGCACTTTCCGACCAAGCCGGAACTGCTCCAGGCCGTGGTGATGAACCTGTGGGACCGGCTCGTCACCGAGGTCGACGCGCTGGTCAACGACCCCGGAGACGTGACCGCCCTCTTCGAGTTCTGCACCCGGGTCATGGCTATCGGCGCCCAGAACAGGGCCGTGTTCGAGCGACTGGCCGAGACCGGCACCCGGGTCCACGTCGGCGACGCCCTGGCCCGCCTCAGCCCTGCCGTTGATCTGCTGCTCGAACGCGCCCAGAAAGCAGCAGCCGTCCGCGACGACCTGCAATCCGCCGAGCTGATCGCCCTGCTCGCGGCGCTCTGTCAGGAGGCGATGACCGGAGAGTGGAGCGAGCAATTCCGCCATCGCGCACTGACCATCCTCTTCGACGGCATGCGACCGACCCCAAAGCCCTGACCACAACTCGCGCCGCCCACGGCCGTCTCAACAGCACCGCAGCATTCGGCCGAACGACAACCGGAGTACCAGGGCCTGTTCCGAAAGTGGATCTAGGTTGTAAATGATCACCTGCCGTGGGAAGTGGTGACCAACGACCAGTGGGCTCGGCCTGAGCCCTTGCTGCCGCTGGGCGACAAGCCGGGTCGTCCACCGGTGCGGACGCGGCGACAGTTGATAGACGGCATACGGTGGCGAACCAGGACCGGTGCCCCGTGGTGGGACGTGCCAGAGCGGTATGAGCTGTCAGAGCTCCTGTCGGGCTGGTGGGGCGGATCCGCAGCGACCGGGTGGTGCGGCTGCCGAAGCCCTCGATCAAGGAGTACGCCCTGGCCTGTCCCCAGGGCGGGCGACCGCCGAAGCACGGCAAGGAGTTCCGCTTCGCCAACCCCGAGACCTGGCCCGAGGCGGCGATCACCACCGTCACCGACATCACCAACTACGGCAAGACCGAAGCCCAGGCGTGGGACCGGGTCCACCCGAGGCCTGGCAGAGCGTGCCGGTCGGCCCATCGCGCCCGCGCCCGTTGCCATCGGTTCGGAGGCGGAGGCCCTGTCGGCGGCGGGGCGCAGGCGGTGCAGACACACGATCACGGTGGGGGACGTATCGCCCGCCTGGCAGGCGAACGGCAGCCGCCACAACGGCACTTGGCAGGACGTCTCTGTTGGAGCGCCGGGCCTCGGTGTACGCGCCGACGAGTGGAACGGTTGTCCCTGCACCACCGGACCTTGAAGAAGATCGCCGCGCCAAGAGTCGCGGGCTGCCAGTGCTTGATCTGGCGCAACTCCGCCTTGGAAAGAGTTGAAGTGTCTACATCCTCCAGCGAGGACAGGAGTTCCGCCGCAGTCAGAGAGTGACCGGCATCGTGTCATCGGTCGAGCGCATTCAGGGATTCTCGCACCGGTACACAACATGGATTCACGGGGCGACGAGAGCCATATGCGACAGCGTCGGCCGTCGAGCATCCGTCCGGCCTCTGCACCGCGACGGTTCAAGGACGGGTTCTAACGTTCGTCTCAGGTTCGCTCGGTAGGAAGTAGGCATCCAGGTAAGCGATGCAACCCGTATGTAAAGGAGGCTAGTGATGGCAGTCGACCCAGCGCCGTCAGGGAAAGCGCCGCCCGGGCGGTTGAGGTTCGGGACGGCCACCAGGGCGCTGGCGACGACGTTCGCTGTCGCCGCCCGCGGGTCGCACGCCGACAACAGTGCGGCGCCCGCCGCGACCGGCCCGCACAGCGCGCACGCGGGCGGGTTACCACAGCCGCTGCGCGCCGGCGAGCGGTTCCTCGACCTGAGGAGGGCCGAGGGCTACACGCCCGCGCCGCCGGAGGGCGGCGGCTCGGACGGGTACCGGTGCCAGATGATCGATCCGGGCCTGACCAAGACGGCGTTCCTGACCGGGACCCAATTCGCACCGGAGAACGTCGCCATCGCGCACCACGCCGTCGTGGACGCGGTGCCGCCGGGCGGCGTTGTCGTGGTGCGCGAGCAGGACGCGAAGACCCGTGGTCTCGGCTGGCAGTGTTTCGGCGGAACGGGCGCGGCCGGCGTCGAGGTCGAAGGGGGGCGCGGCGTGGGTGGACACCTGGGCGCGCCTGGTAACGGCGAAGGGCCGATCGGAAGCATCTGACGGATGCCGTACGGATACCGCCACACAAACACCTGAAGAGAGACTGACATGAAGTCCATGGGACGCCGCGGCTTTCTAGCCGCTGCCACGGCGCTTGGCGCTGGTACCGGCTTGTCCGCGTATGCCGCCGTTTCGGCAGCGGACGGGAACAAGACTCCGGACAAGACTCCGGACATTGCATCGCGAGACCGGGACCTGCCCTTCATCGGCACGGAGGAGACCTTTTCGACTCCCACGTTGTTGAAGCTGAACTCCATCAATCAGGATCACATAGCGTTCCTCGAGGAAATTGGTCTTTCGGATCTAGGCCAACGCCGCATCGGCGATATGGATGCGGGGGGACTCAACGTTCAAATCCTCTCTGCCCATACACCCTCCGTACAAAATGTCCCTGGGCGGAGGGGCATCGACCTTGCCTATCGTCTTAACCGGCAACTTGTAGACGGGCCAATCGCCAAATATCCGGGCCGCTTCAAGGCTTTCGCCACCTTGCCCTTGCAGAGCCCGGAGGCGGCGGCGGACGAACTGGAACGCTCGGTTCGGGAAGATGGCTTCTTGGGCGCACTGACCAACGGACACATCGCGAAGAAGTATCTCGATCATCCCGATTTCGAGCCTGTGCTGGCACGTGCCGTTGCTCTCGATGTGCCGATCTACCTGCATCCCGGCTATCCAGCTGACGAGGTCTTCAAGATCTACTACAGCACCACACGGTCTAAATACACGGAAGAGTACCAAGACTACATTTTCAGTGGGTCTGGATATGGCTGGCACCAGGAGGTGCTGACCCAATGCATTCGGATGATCGCGTACGGGGTTTTCGACAGATTCCCCAAACTGAAAATCATCATCGGCCACATGGGCGAAGGTCTTCCCTTCTACTACGAGCGGATCGTCAATGACATGGGCGAGCCGACCGAAGACTCGCTCGAGAAGCCCTTCGGGCAATACTTCCAGGACAACTTCTGGGTCACAACCAGCGCATTCGCCCAGACCGAACTGCTCGATCTCCTGCTGAAGTACATAAGCGTGGATCGAGTGATGTTCGCAACCGACTACCCGTTCGCGGACATAAAGGAGCAGACCGACTGGTTCCGCGGAGTCGATTTGCCACGCGAAGCCAAGGAAAAGATTGCGTTCCGAAATGCAGAGAAACTGTTCAGAATGAAAGTGCCCGTGAAGTGACGCGCCGGCGTCGGCAGAAGTGGATAATGCTTTGGCTGTAAGGCGAGAGTACAGCCAAAGTATGCGATGCGCGGCTGACGCATCACGCGGTCTTCATGCAACGTTGACCTTGGCTCTGCTGGTTGATGGCTGCCGCTCGCCTCAGCGGGGAAGCTTCGCGGTGCGTTCGGGGTGAGCCGCAGTGATGTACCGCATTGCGGTCTGCGAGGAGATACCGAACAGGCGCATCAGGTGCAGCGGGTCGTCGACCTCGAATCCCTCGTCGCGGATCCGGTCCTGCCGTAGCGTCTGCATCGCGAGTCCGGTGGGCCGGAAGACGGCGGTGAACCCGCGCCGGGAGGATTCGTGCGGGCACTACTCCTCCTCGTCGAGTTCGTTGATGTTCTGCTCGGCCATCGCCCGGATGACCTTGATGGCGTCGGGCAACATGCCCTGCTGCCGCATCGTCTGCTCATAGGCCCCGTGCGCGATCCCCAGCGCTGCCCCTAGGGGTAGCGTCTCGCGGTCGCCGACGGCGACCTGCTCACTCATGGGGCGGCACCTCCATGACTACGAACACCCATTTGCCCTCCTCAGCCGACCGCCAGCCGCAATGAGCAGCCCACGCCTCCACGATGAGCAGCCCGCGCCCATCCTCCGCGTCCAGGCCCGGCGACTTGCGCTGCGGCGGCTCCGGGACTGAATCCCAGACCTCGACCCGCCCTGATCGCAGCCCGCAACGAACGGCTCTGACCGGCGGGTGGGCCTTCCGGTCGCCGCTCACCAGTCCCGGGTGGCGATCAGCTTCTCTGCATCCGCGTCCGTGAACCCGTATGCCGACGCGACGAACCAGAAGTTCTCAGCGATCACCTCACGCGCAACCGTCTCGATCTCACTCCCGGCTGCCGCGAATTCCGCATCCAGCCTGTTGAATTCCTCGGTTGCGGCCTGGGTGAGCGCATACAGAGCGTCCAGGCTCGACGGCTGCTCAGCCTCGATCCGCTCGCACAGCCGCAACAGGATCGCACCGCCCTTGTCGACGACGTGATCGGGAAAGTACGAATCTGAATACATCTGCTGCAGGAATACGTGCCCCGCTACCTGCTGGTTCGTGATCGGCATGGCGCTTCCCATCCCCGTTGAGGAACTGACGCGCCGATCATGCACGACACCACCGACAACGTCGCCGCCATGTACGCCAGGCCGCTCGTGACCAGCACTTTCGCACCGGGCCCCAGCAGCCCGGACGCCTGGATGGCCGGCTGCTCTGACGGGTGTCGTCTTTCTACTCAACAGGACGCGCGTAGCGAAGAGTCCAGGTAGCTCATGAGGTGCGCGACGCGATTCTTGGCGGTCGGCGCGGGAGGGTATCGGCAAAGAACCGAGATCAGGACCGGCGTGGCACGTTGCCGAGCCTGCTCGATCACCGTTTCTCCGGCTGCCGGGTCGTCCCCTGCGTCCATCTCGGCGATGCGCGCGGCACTCGCGGCGGCGCGCAGAATGTGTCCTACCTGGGTGGCCCGCGAAATCGGGTGCAGGTACGCGGCGGCCGCGGCATCACCGGCGGACCGTGCCGCGAGACGTGCCGTCTCGGTGCCCGCTTCCTTCGCGGCCCGGTGTGCGTCCAGCGAGGTGACGCGCTGCAGTTTGGTCCGCCTCGCGCCGTTGACGAACTCCCATGCGGCATCGATGGCCGCGCGCGGACGGGGATCACCGGGGACGGCCTCCTCGAAAACCGGGAGCACGTCCTGAGCACTCTCCGTCACATAACGCGCAACGACTCGCAACTCCTCCATGCTCAACTCAAAGTCCCCGGACATGCCCGCAATCCTCCCACCCGCAGGGCAGCCCATGACTCGTCCGTCGATAAGCCCGGCGCCTCAGCGACTTCGGCCCCCTGCGTCCTGCGGCACGCCCGGGCCAGCAGCCACGCCTATGCACCCACCGAGCGGCGCAACGGCCGCTTCCCCAGTGGACGGCGATCTTCCCCAACCCGCCGTCTCTCTGGGCTGAATCTGCGCCACCGGAGCACCTGGTGCGTTGGCCGTTACTTCGCCCCCGCCGATCCCGGGCTCAGAGGAGCTGGCGGCGGACCAACTGGCTTCTTGCCGGAAGAGAGCACATCGATGTCCGGCAGCCGGGACGCCAGGTTGTAAGGCCGGCATCGGGAAGGCGGCGACAACCAGCGGCTACATCGTTTTGAACGCTGCCCGTCCGCGATGCCGAGCCGTCAGTCCAGCCCTTTGATGCGCTGGACGAGCGCAGCGAACCGCTCGGCCGTGAGGGAAGGATGCGCGTCACCCGGCCGCTTGCTGCCACGGACACCGATGCTCTGGGTGAGTCGCGCGACCTCTACCCACTCGCCTGAAGTCCCCTGAGTCGACCGACTGCTCTTGCGCCATACCGAACGAGTCGAGGTCACCTTTGCCCCACGCAGGTTGTCACGCGTGGTCTTTGATGCGCTGGACGAGTGTCGCAAAGCTCTCTCGGGAGAGGGTGAGGTGGCCGGCCTGGGGGTTCTTGCTGTCGCGTACCCCGACAGAGCGGGTGAGCGCGGCGATTTCAACGCACTCCCCGCCTTGTGTGGTGCTCTTGCTGCTCTTACGCCAAACGGGCCTCATCGCATGCTCTCCATGATCTTCTTGATCAGGTCTCGGGACAGCCTCTCGGGCAACGCGTGCTGTCCGATCTGGTCATAACGTAGTGCATATGACGCTACTTCGGCGGCGCTGGAAGCGAGCCGACCGCCACCCGGTGCCTCGACATAAGCGACCTCCATGTGCGGATTGGCAAGCGTCATCAGCATGAAGGGGCCATCCAGCCCAGGGTGAGCACCGACGGACTTGGGGACCACGCGCACGCCCACATTGGGACGATGTGAGAGGTCAAGTATGTGAGCGAGTTGCGCCCTCATAACCTCCGGTCCCCCACATGGTAGTTCGAGCAGAGTCTCGGAGATCAGAAACCACAGCGTCGGGGGATCCGACTGCTCCAGGATCGCTTGTCGAGATACCCGCTTATCAAGCGCCATCTCCACGTCCTTCACGTTGCCCGCAGCGAGGCAGGCTCTGGCGTAGTCGGGGGTTTGTAGCAGGCCAGGGATGAGGTCGACCTGCCAGGTCTTGATGACGGACGCGCGGCACTCCAAATCGACGTATTGCCGGAACCAGTCTGGATCGTGCCCAAGCGTGGCATACCAGACGAGAAAGCTGAAGATTCCACCCGTGTCCCATGTGCGATCAATGACCGCGGCCTGCTCGGGGGTTAGCTGCAAGGTTCCCGTCTCCAGTCGAGAAACTGTGGACTTCGAGCACCCCAGGATCTCACCCATCAGGTCACCCGTGAGCTTGCGCTGCAACCTGCAAAAGCGCAGGTAGTACGCGACGAGGGACCACATCGAGGACTTCGGGTCCGGCGAGGGGACGTGCGACATCATGCGCCTCCGGATTTCCCGCAGTTGCAGGAGTTGCGAACAACTCTGACAAGGCTATGGCGAAAGGCGCAGCCTATGTCCAGAAGAAAGCAACTCCTGCCTGTGAAGGAGAGTTCCAAAATGGCTCAGATGGTGCAGTCCGGACAAATGACTGTAGGTCATGCTGCTGATATCGCGATGGGAGGCATGTGTGCCTGGCGCCTTCCCACCGACGCAAGGTGCGCTTCGGTCGCCCGCTCCCTCCTGGGCATCGCCATGACGAAGCTCGGCCTGGACCGCGACACGACCGACGACGCGGTCCTGGCCGCCAGCGAGCTCGCCACCAATGCGCTAAGCCACTCGGGCGCCGCCGCCCCACCCGAACTCTGGGTCTGGGCTAGAGCGACCCCTAAACCGCAACTGGTGATAAGCGTCTACGACGCCTGCCGGTCGTCCTGGCCGACCAACACCCCTGGCGACCTAATGGACGACCACGGCCGCGGCATCGGAATCGTCGGCATGCTCGCCGACGCATGGGGAGCGCACCTATCCCGCTCAATCTGCACGGGCGGCACACAGGGCAAAGCCGTCTGGGCGGCCTTCCCTCTCCCCGGCCCGTGGCCCGACCCACGCACAACGGCCCCACCCATGCTCGCGGCCCGCCACCTGGCCGCAACGCTGACCGCACGCGGGATCACGAACGCCACGCACCGCCACGGCCGAGGCGTCTCCTTGGTCACCATCCCCTACGGCAACAACCAGGAGACGAACATCTGGATAGAGCCAGGCCGCCTGAGCTACACCCTGCCCAACGGCACCCGCCACCGCCGCCCCATAGTCGACCTACATGACACCACCGAAACCCTCGTCCACCACATCGAGTCCCAACGAGGCAATCAGTAGCGTCCTGCCATAGAGGTCATCCCCGTAGGACGGCGGTTCCCTGTGCCCGAGGACCCGGCAGCGAGCTTCGCCCACGCCCGAGCAGCGGCCGGTGTCCTCTTCTTCGACAACCAAGACCGCATCATGCTGGTGGAGCCCACCTACAAGAACTACCTGGACGTCCCCGGCGGCTACGTCGAACGCGGCGAGACGCCCCACCAGGCGGCCACACGCGAGGTAGCCGAGGAACTCGGCATCCAACCTGAGATCGGCCGACTCCTGGTCACCGACTGGGCCCCCGACGAGTCCGAAGGCGACAAGATCCTCTTCCTGTTCGACGGCGGCACACTGACCACCGACCAACTCAAAGCCATCCGCCTAGACCCCACCGAACTACGCGGCTACGACTTCCACGACGTCACCGAGATCCACGCCCACACCATCCCCCGCCTTGCCCGCCGCCTCACTCAAGCCCACGCCGCCCACCACGACGGCATGTCCCGCTACCTCGAACACGGCAACCCGATCGGTTGATGTGAGACGTGCGCGGACTGAGCAGGTCTCCGGGCCTTGCGGAGGCCCGAACCGATCTGGAAGCTGCGCAGTCGAGGCGGCATCGGCACATGCGTTCTCGATCTTGTCCGCCCCGTGTCGGCGTCTGCCAGGTGGGAAGAGTTTCGGCAGATCTAGACCCTGTGCTCACCTCTGAGCTCTCTCCGATCTTCGGCCTGGCCCGCCCATCCACTTCCAGGCGGCGTCCGTCCTCCGGCCCTGCGCGCGCACCGCCTCAGCGAGATGCGGCCTTCCTGACCCGCGCCTGTTCGAACCGTCGTCAAGCGCTGAGGGAGAGCAGACGTGATCGATACCGGACTGGCCGGCCAGAACGTTCTGGTCACCGGAGGAGCCGGCGGCATCGGCGCCGCGATCAGCCCCGCGTTCGTCGCAAAGGGCGCACTGGTCGCGGTCATCAACGAGTTTGTTGTGACCAGCGCATTCGGAACACTCTCCGATATCAGGATCTTGGGAGCGGTTCCTATGTCCGCCGGCTCAGGGGGCTCAACCGGTCGATCTCGGCGAGCACGTGGTCCACATGCGGACGAACCTGTGCCCGCAATGCCTGGCTCCAGCTCTCTTCGGAGTAGCGGCAGTTGAGATAGAGCTGCCTGGCGTGCTCGAGAGCCGGGCGGTGTTCGGGAGGGAGCTGGGCGAGGGCCCAGTCGGCGGCAGCGTCCTTCGGCCGGATCTGGCCGGTGGTGAGCGTGTTCCAGATGCGTGCGAAAGCCAACAGGACGTTGCGGGTGTCGCCGTCCAGGTCGTCGAGCAGGTCGGGGATGCCCGCCACGCTTGCCCGGACCAGGTCGGAGTGCGGGACGGGGTCGAGGATCTGTGTCGGCCGCGGGCCTGCGAGGGGGTAGTCGCCGGCCCGCGCCATCGTGATCAGTAGGGCCAGATCGGGCATTGGCTCCGGCCGGGGGACCTCTCCGGCCTCGTACTCGGCGCGCAGCCATTCGCCGTACAGGAAGTCGCAGGTCGGAGGGTACCGCCATGGCTGGACCTCGGACTGGACGACCACGGTGAGTTCGACCGGGCGGGCTTTGTTCCGGGAGCCGGAGATCCCGAGCAGGCCTCCGAGAAGCGCCCGTCGTTCCCGCTCGTCCATCGACCTCCGGGAGATGAGCAGTACGTCCAGGTCGCTGGCTGGTCTGAGACCGCCGAGCACGGAAGATCCGTGAAGGTAGGCGCCGATGAGATCTTCGCCCAACACACCGGCCAATCCCGCGATCTCCTGGAGCTGCTTCATCGCGCCAGTGTCTCCCGTCGTCCGGTCCGACTGCACGGCATTATGGGCGGCTCACGGCCCGCCATCATGCGAGCATCCTGGTTGCAACCGTCAACGAGTGGCTCCAGCACTATCGCAACAGGCCTAACGCAGCCCTACCCGTCATACGATCCACCGACGTGTGTCTACAAGTAGCCGGTCCAGGGTGCCCGAGCGGCCGGTGGAGTTGAATCCTTAACTTGGCGAGGCCGTCAACACGATTACAAGAACAGCACCGCACAGTACAGCGGGGATGTGGTTCAGCCCATGCTGCGATGAGACCAAGATCGCCTTCCACTTCTGGTCAAAGCCTCCTGATGCGCGAGTCAAGCAGTAGGGACACGCATCGACACAGGAGTCACCTGGGGTTTCATTCAGGTGGGTTCTCGGAGCTGAAGACCATCACTTCGTCAGCGACTAGAGGTTGGCGCCGTACGTATCCCCACCTCGTGGGGCATCTGGCGCCTCATCCGTCATGGTTTGTCCGACATGTCGGTCAATCTGGAACCATCGTGGATACGACACTAGGGGGCTGGAGATGTCCGTCGACATTCGGATGCACGGGGACGCCGCAGACGACGAACTGCGATCGCTGTACGAGTGGCTTCTCAACGAGCCAGAGATCCGCCATCACGCAGACCCGAAGCTGGTTGCGAAGAAGCCAGAGAGCGGCGAGATGGGCGCCGCTTTCGATGTAATATCTCTGGTCACGACCAGCGCCATCGGACTGCCTGCAACGATCGAGGTTATCCGTGGCTGGCATGCGACAAGGCGCCGCAAGCCGCAGATGACGATCGAGCGCGGTGATCTGAAGGTTACATTCACTGACACCGACCCAGAAACGATCATTAAGATTCTCAATTCGACTAACGGGACCTAATGTCGCTTCCTGATCCGCTGAAGTCACGAGCGGTACTGATCGGTACAAGCAAGTACGAGTACCTGGACGACCTCCCGTCCGTTGCTAACAATCTGTCTAAGCTCTTTAGGCTTCTGACGGACGAACAGGTGTGCGGATTACCTCCAGAACATTGTGAAGTTGTTTCGAATCCCACGTCGATAAAAGAGATGCTCGATCCTGTCGCAGACGCCGCGAAAGAAGCGACGGACGTGCTTATCGTGTACTTTGCGGGCCATGGGCTGCTCCACTCCACGGGCAGTGAACTTTATATCACTCTTGTGGACTCAAACATTGAGCGAATGTACTACTCGGTTGCGTATGAAAATTTTAGAACCGAAATCCGGCATAGTCCTGCCCGTAGAAAGCTAGTCATCCTCGATTGTTGCTACAGCGGCCGTGCACTTAATGCGATGAGTGATGGTGGCTCGACTGGTCGCGTGGCGAATAGTGCCGCGTTGTCTGGCGTCTACCTGATGGCATCTACGGCCGAGAACAAGACGGCTAATGCGGGGGATACTTATACCGCTTTCAGTGGTGAGCTCATAAATATCATCGAATCTGGGATTCCAGAATGTGGTGAGCTTCTTGACGTCGACTCCATCTTTGATGGGGCACGAGTTGCTCTGCAAGATAGGGGACTCCCCCTCCCTCAAAAGCGGGAAAGTGATCACGGTGCAGGGCTGCATCTCGTTCGTAATCGGGCTCATTTAGTCCCGCAGAAGGAGATGTACGGCGCCACGATCGGAGTGAAGCCAGGGACTGTCTTCCGAAATCGGATGGAGTTGCACAAAGCTGGTGTTCATCGTCCGCTGCAAGCGGGTATTTGCGGTACCGCGGAAAGGGGAGGGGCAGAGTCCATCGTAGTCTCGGGTGGATATAAGGATGACCGGGATTACGGCGAAACGATTATCTACACTGGCCATGGCGGTCGCGATCCGAATACTGGGCAACAGGTCCGGGATCAATCTCCGGAAGATACGGGCAACGCTGCGCTGATTAAAAGCATGACGACTGGTCTACCGGTCCGGGTCGTTCGTGGTTCTGGCGGTAACCCACTCTTCTCGCCCGAACAGGGCTACAGTTACGACGGGCTCTTCCGAGTGACGGACTACTCGGTACAGCCGAGTGTTGACGGGCCCAGCGTGCTTCTCTTCCGCCTGGAGCGCATCGCCAACCTCGGGAATGCAGTGTCGGTGCAGCATGACAGTCGGGAGCTTTCGCCGGGCCGCTTTGAGCGACTAACGCAAGGTGTTTACGCGTTGCGGGCACATGCGGAAGAGATCAAGAAGATCTACGAGTACGCTTGTCAGATCTGTGAAACTGTCTTGGAGGCGCCAGGCTACCAACGGTTCGCCTCCGTAGTCTACATTCGAGGGCTTGAGCCGCCGCATTCGGGAACTGATGCCCTCGACAACATGCTCTGCCTCTGCTCGAACCATCGCGACCTTTTCAGGTTTGGTGCGGTTACAATCGAGGACGACTACACTGTCGTCGACCTCGATGGCGAAGAAGTTGGCGACCTTGTCGTGAAGCACGAAATCGATATAGGCAACATTCGCTATCACCGAACTCACCATCGCCTAGAACGTAAGAACTAGTCGGGCAGCAGATGCCACCGCCACCTCGTGATCGCGACCTGAGTTTGGGGCGGACGTAAGCGTTCGTGACGCTTAACTTGGGCCAGTCCAGGTCCACTCTGGTGAGGGGTGAGGTGCTTAGCTAGCGGTGTCCGGAGCAGAAAAATATTGCCCGGCAGTAAAGGGCGTCCACTGGGGCGTCTGCCTCTTCGATAAGCTGGTGTGCTCGGGCGTTCAGGTGGGCGGGAGGCAGAACTGGGGCCCGTCCCGTGCTTAAAACTGAGCGCTCGTGTCGCAGGAAGCACTCAATAGGAATCCGCAAGGCTGGCCTGTTGCATGTGGCGGTGTTCTGTCTGGCCAGCACATGCTGTCGCCCGGAGCTTGGTAGGGATAGACCGCTCAGGTTGGTTCGGGGGGTGGCCAGGTGGTTAGGGCTAGGGCGGCTATTTTTTGTAGGTCTTGGGGGGTGGCGCCGTCTTGGGCCTGTTGGGACATGCCTTGGATCACCGCGGCGAAGTACCTTGCCAGGTCGTGGGGGTCGGTGTGAGGTGGGAGTTCGCCTTGCTGTTGGGCCGTCTTCAGGCGGGACTCGAAGCGGGTCAGGTTGGTGTTGCGGAGGTCGCGTAGGTAGCTCGCCACTTCGGCGTCCTGGGGGGTGACGTTGGTGGCGGCGCTGATGATCAGGCAGCCGGGTGGGTGGG
>NZ_SMLC01000128.1 GCF_004349245.1 Actinomadura sp. 6K520
GGATTCGCCTCGGGCTTCCTCCAGACCCCGCCTCACAACGACGCCCTTGCCTCCGGCTCGGAGTTAGCACCACCTCTTCCTCCAGGGGACTTTCACCCCCAAGCAATCGCCCATGCTGGGCGCACCACGCGAAAGGGCCCCGGGTCAGCTGACCCGAGGCCCTTTGCCAGGCCCTTTGCTCTCGCCCGCTCTCGTGCCGGCGGCGGACCGGCCGGCCGGCCGCGCTACGGCCGGCGGGCCGGCGTCAGCCGACCACGACGTCGGCGCCGGGGCCGGAGACCGAGCCGTCCTCGGCGATCTCGATGCCCATGTCGTCGGCGATGCGCATGGCCTCCTCGATCAGGGTCTCCACGATCTGCGCCTCGGGGACGGTCTTGATGACCTGCCCCTTGACGAAGATCTGGCCCTTGCCGTTGCCGGACGCGACGCCCAGGTCGGCCTCGCGGGCCTCCCCCGGGCCGTTGACCACGCAGCCCATCACGGCGACGCGCAGCGGGACCGGGAAGTCCTTGAGGCCCGCGGTGACCTGCTCGGCCAGCGTGTAGACGTCCACCTGGGCCCGCCCGCACGACGGGCAGGACACGATCTCCAGCCCGCGCTGGCGCAGCCCCAGCGACTCCAGGATCGCGGTGCCGACCTTGACCTCCTCGACCGGCGGCGCCGACAGCGACACCCGGATCGTGTCGCCGATCCCGTCGGCGAGCAGCGCCCCGAAGGCCACCGCCGACTTGATCGTGCCCTGGAACGCCGGCCCGGCCTCGGTGACCCCCAGGTGCAGCGGGTAGTCGCACGCCGCGGCGAGCTGCCGGTACGCCTCGATCATCACCACCGGGTCGTTGTGCTTGACCGAGATCTTGATGTCGCGGAAGTCGTGCTCCTCGAACAGCGAGCACTCCCACAGCGCCGACTCCACCAGCGCCTCGGGCGTGGCCTTGCCGTGCTTCTCCAGGAGCCGCTTGTCCAGCGAGCCGGCGTTCACCCCGATGCGGATCGGCACGCCCGCGTCCTTGGCGGCCTTGGCGATCTCCCCGACCCGGTCGTCGAACTTCTTGATGTTGCCCGGGTTGACGCGCACCGCCGCGCAGCCCGCGTCGATCGCCGCGAACACGTACTTGGGCTGGAAGTGGATATCGGCGATGACCGGAATCGGCGACTTACGGGCGATCGCGGGCAGCGCCTCGGCGTCGTCCTGCGACGGCACCGCGACCCGGACGATCTGGCAGCCCGACGCGGTCAGCTCCGCGATCTGCTGCAGCGTGGAGTTCACGTCGGCGGTGAGGCTCGTGGTCATGGACTGCACCGACACCGGGGCGTCGCCGCCCACCGGCACGCTCCCGACCATGATCTGCCGGGAGCTGCGGCGTGCCGCGACGGGACGCCGCGCCCCCTGACCGTCCCCGTCCCCGCGCACGCTCGGCATTCCCAGTGAAACGCTCATCCCTCTCCTCTTGCTCGCCGGCCCCGTACAAAGCCTAAGCGTCCCGTACCGCTGATTTGACGGCGCCCGGCGGCCAATGCGGTGACCATTCGGCAACTCTATGTGAACGGTTTGTGTCATTCCGGTAGCTGGAGCGGATTGAACAGGTCGGCGAGTATCAGCAGCACGCCGAACCCCACCAGCAGCAGCACCACGAGGTAGGTCAGCGGCAGGAGCCTGGTCATGTCGACGGTGCCCGGATCCGGCCGGCCGCGGATCCGGTTGACGCCGGCGCGGGCCCGCTCGTAGCCGACCACCGCGAGATGGCCCCCGTCCAGCGGCAGCAGGGGCAGGAGGTTGAGCGCCCCGAGGAAGATGTTCAGCGACACGATGAGCGACAGGAACAGGGCGATCTTGTCCCGGGTGGTGGAGCCCTCGGAGGCGAAGATCTGCCCGGACACGTCGGTCGCGCCCACCACGCTGCCGACCTGGCCGCCCGGCGTGCTCTCCCGCTCCGGCGAGAACAGCCGCGGGATCGCGGACGGCAGGTCCACGACGACGTCCCCGATGCCGGCGAGGGTCCGGCCGATGCCGTTCGCGGCGAACACCGCCGCGTTCAGCGGCCCCGTCCGCTCGTACCCGCCGCCGACGACCTTCGCCGACATGCCGACGAACGGCTCCCCCTCCACGTCCGCGAGCGTCACCCGCAGCGGGATCTCCCGCCCCGCGCCGCCGCGCTGGACCACCAGCCGCACCGGCTGGCCGGGCTCGGCCCGGCCGATGGCCTTCGTGAGGCCGTCCCAGTCGGCGACCGGCGTGCCGTCGAAGGAGACGACGCGGTCTCCGGCGCGCAGCCCGGCCTGCGCGGCGGGCGAGGGCGGGCGGTCCCCGGCGCAGGCGGACCGCAGCGTGGCGGGCACGCAGGGGCTGACCTCCTCGACCGTGCTGGTCACCGAGCCGGCTTCCCGCACGCCGATCGTCATGGCCATCACCATGAGCAGCACGAACGCGAACACGAAGTTCGCGGCGACGCCCGCCCCGATGACGACCGCGCGGCGCGGGGCGGGCTGGCGGTAGAACGCGCGGGGACGGTCCGCCGCGTCGATCTCCTCCAGCGGCGTGTAGCCGACGATCTTGACGAAGCCGCCCAGCGGGACCGCCTTGACGCCGTACTCGGTCTCGCCCCGGCGGGTGGACCACAGGGTCGGCCCGAACCCCACGAAGTACTGCGTCGCCTTCATCCCGAACCGCTTGGCGGTGAGCAGGTGCCCGCCCTCGTGCAGCATCACCGACGCCAGCAGCGCGACGACGAACGCCAGCGCGCCGAGGAAGAAGGCCATGCGGGTCCCCTAGGCTCGTCCCGAGGCGGACCCCCGGGGGTCAGTCGGTGGCGGTCGCCTGCCCGGCCGCGGTCAGTTCTCTGGTCCTGGTCCGCGCCCAGCCGTCCGCCGCGAGGACGTCGTCCAGCGTCGGCCGCCCGGCCGGACCAGGGGCGTGCTCCTCGTGCTCGTCCACTACCCGCGCCACCGTGTCGACTATCCCGAGGAACGGAAGCCGGGCCGCGCGGAACGCGTCCACACATTCCTCGTTGGCGGCGTTGTAAACGGCCGGGAACGTCCCGCCCAGCTCACCGGCCCTGCGCGCCAGCGCGACGGCGGGGAACGCCTCGTCGTCGAGCGGGAACAGCTCCCAGGTGTGCGCCGTGCTCCAGTCGATGCCGGGCGCGGCGTCCGGGACGCGGTCCGGCCAGTCGATGCCGAGCGCGATCGGCAGCCGCATGTCGGGCGGGCTGGCCTGCGCCAGCGTGGAGCCGTCGGTGAACTCGACCATCGAGTGGATCACCGACTGCGGGTGCACCATGACCTCGATCCGGTCCATCGGGACGTCGAACAGCAGGTGCGCCTCGATGACCTCCAGCCCCTTGTTTACGAGGGTCGCGGAGTTGATCGTCACGACGGGGCCCATGTCCCACGTCGGGTGGTTCAGCGCCTGTTCGGGCGTGACGGCCGCCAGCTCCGCGCGGCCGCGCCCGCGGAACGGGCCGCCGCTCGCGGTCAGCACGAGCCGCCGCACCTCCTCGGCGCGTCCGCCGCGCAGGCACTGGGCGAGCGCCGAGTGCTCGGAGTCGACGGGGACGATCTGCCCTGGCCGCGCCCGCTCCTTCACGAGGGGGCCGCCAACGATGAGGGACTCCTTGTTGGCCAGGGCGAGCGTCCGCCCGGCGTCCAGCGCCGCCAGCGTCGAGGCGAGGCCGAGCGCGCCGGTCACACCGTTCAGGACCACGTCGCACGGCCACGCGGCGACCTCGGTGACCGCGTCCGGGCCCGCCACGATCTTCGGGATGGGGTAGTCGCCGGAGGCGTAGCCGCGCCGCTTCGCCTCGGCGTAGAAGGCCAGCTGCAGGTCCTGCGCGGCGGACGCCCTGGCGACGGCGACGATGTCGGGCCGGAACTCGAGCGCCTGCTCGGCCAGGAGGTCGACCCGTCCGCCGCCGGCCGCCAGCCCGGCCACCCGGAACCTGCCCGGGTTGCGGCGGACCACGTCCAGGGCCTGGGTGCCGATCGAACCGGTGGAGCCGAGCACGGCCAGCTCGCGGGCGGGTGCGTCGGAGCTTGAGTGAGAGAGCACGGGTCCATTGTCGGGCATTCCCGCGGCCGGGTCCCGCCCTTGCGGCGGACGGACTGCGGCCGGTGCGTCAACGGCGGCGCGCGAGGGGGATGCACAGGATCAGCCGGGCGCCGGTCGCACCGTCGCCGACGTAGAGGCGGCCCTTGTGCGAGACGGCTATCTGCCGCGCGATGGCCAGGCCGAGCCCGGAACCGCCGTCGGCGCGGCTGCGTGCGCTGTCGAGCCGGGTGAAGCGTTCGAAGATCCGGTCGCGGTCGGCGGGCGGGATGCCGGGCCCGTCGTCGCGCACCTCGACGACCGCCTCGCCCCGTTCCGCGCGCGCCTCGACCTCGATCAGCGACGTGGCGTGCCGCTCGGCGTTGGCGAGCAGGTTGAGCAGGACGCGGCACAGCCGCGGCCGGTTGACCTCGACCAGCAGCCCCGGTTCCACTTTCACCGTGGTCGGGACGGGCGGGTCGCGGCGGCCGACCTCGGTCTCGACCAGCGCGCCGATGTCGAGCACCTCCCGGGCCGGGGCCTCGCCGGAGTCCAGGCGGGCGAGAGTGAGGAGGTCGTCGACGATCTGCTGGAGGCGTTCGACGTCGCCCAGCGAGTGCCGCAGCGTGTCGCCGGCATCGCCGTCCTCCGGGGCGGCGAGGGCCAGCTCGATGCGGGTCCGCAGGCCCGTGAGCGGAGTGCGCAGTTCGTGCGAGGCGTCGGCGATGAAGGAGCGGCGCCGCAGGACGGTCTCGTCCAGCCGGCCGAGGAGCACGTTGACGCGACCGGCGAGTTCTTCGACGTCGTCGCCGGTGGACGGCACGGCGACCCGGCGGCCGAGGTCGGGTTCCTCGACGCCGGCCAGCTCCGCGTTGAGCCGCTTCACCGGGCGCATGGCCGCACGCACGGAGCTCAGGACGGCCGCGCCGAGCAGTGCGAGGGCGACGACGCAGAGCGGGCCCATGACCGCCACGAGAACGGCGATGCCGGAGACCTCGGCGAACAGGGCCAGCGCGACCGCCGCCACGACCACGGCGGCCATGAGGAGGGAGCCGGCCGCGCCGAGCACCGAGAGCGTTCCGCGCGCCCGGGCGGAGCCGGGCCTGTGCGGCCGGTCGCGCCCCAGGACACTCCGGACCGACATGTCTCCTTTGTACGCAATACCTACCAAAGGAGGGGCAAAGCGCCCGGTCGCGGACCGTATGGCCATGGTCTGCGTATGCCCTGGTCCGTGGGCCTTTCCAAGCGAGCGCGCGGTTGACCGGACCGCGTGACCTGGATGACCTTGACCAGGCGGGCGACACGTAAGGCTTTGCCGCATTTTTCACTTTGAGTAGCGGTGGCAACACACTTCCCTGCCTATAAAGGAGGCACGTGACGTCGACTCCCGTCAGGGGGAGGGCATGGGCCAGACAGGCGAGCCGACCGTGGACCCGGGCGGGCTGAGCACAGCCCAGCGCCTGGGCGACGCCTGCGTCGTCTGCCGCAAGAAGTGGCCCCGGCCGCGCGTACGCGTCGGCCGCCTGCCGGATTCGACCGGGGTGTTCGCGTGCGATGAATGCGCACCCGCCCCGCCGGTACCCCGCGCACGGCGGGGCTTCCGGGAGCGGGTCACGGACGCCGGACGGCCGGCCGGGGAGCGGCCGCCCGCGCGGACGGCGGCGCTGGACGCCGTCGTCGTGGAGGTCTCTCCAGGGAGAAGGGTGACCCGGGCGTTCGGGGGGAAGTCCGGGACCACCTGACAGGCGCGCCCGGCTGGGGGCGGCCGGGCGCGCCGGAGAGACCTTTCCTGACCGGAACCGGCCGGGGCCCGTGGTGAAGGCCCGTCGTGAAGGCCCGTGGTAAGGCCCGTCGTGGCGGCCCGGTGGTCCGAGGTCGGTGGTCAGAGCTTGGTGGACTCGATCCAGGTCTTCTTCCACTCGGCATAGTCCGTGCAGTCGTTGTCGTCGGACTCGCCGTCGCACGCCTTCGTCGGCGCGTGCGCGAAGATGACCTTGCCGAGGTAGTCGCGGTCACCGACGTGGTACGCGGTGCAGAAGCCCGGCTTGAGGCGGTCTCCGGAGCACGCCTGCGGGTTGGCGGGCGCCACCCCGGTCCACTCGGCCACCTGCTGCTGGACGTCCGGCGACGCGGTCCACTGCAGCCACTGGTACATGCAGTTCGGATGCTCGACCCGTGCGCCGATCATCCACGCGTCCATCCAGCCGGTCACGCCCTCGGACGGGACGGCGGCCTGCACGGTCCGGGAGGCGCGGGTGAGCACGTCCACGTGGTAGGGCCACGCCTGGCCCAGCACCGCGCGCCCGCCCGCGAACGCGCTGACGGCGTCGGCGGGCCGCTCCCAGTACTCCCCGACATGCGGACGCTGCCTGGCGAGGACGCGCCCGGCGGCCTTGAGCTGCCCGGGGGTCAGCGAGTACGGGTCGTCGATCTTCAGCTTGGGCCGGTCGCGCCTGAGGTAGAGCGCGGCCTCGGCGATGGCCAGCGGGCTGTCGCGCATGACCAGCTTCCCGGAGTACCGGCTCGCCTGACCCGGATCGAACAGCGCGGCCCAGCTCGGGGGCGGCGGGACGGCCCGGGTGTCGTACATGAGCAGGTTGGAGCCCCACACGTACGGGATGCCGTACTGCCGGCCGTCCCGCCTGAGGAGGCCGCGCAGCTTCGGCTCCAGTTTCTTGAAGCCGTCCACGAGGTCGGTGTTGACGGGCGTGACCTGGTTCTCGGCGATCAGCTGCCCGGCGACCTCGGGCGGTGCCGCGACGCCGTCGTAGCGGCGGCCGCCGTCGCGCATGAGATCGGCCATCTCCTCGGGCGTCCGGACGATCTTCAGCCCGACCTTGCAGCCGGTGCGCTCCTCGAACGGGGTGACCCAGTCGACGCGCGGGTCGCTGCTGCCGCTCTCGATCGATCCGGGCAGCGTGACGAGGTTCAGCATCCCCTCGCCCGGGCCGAGGCTGCTCGCGACCTTGGCGACGCCGACCGGTTCCTCGCCGTCGCCGCCGCCGCTGCACGCCGCGACGCCCGCGGCGCCGAGCGCGGCGGCCGCCACCAGGGCGGACCACATCTTCACCCGCGCCGTGGCCGTCAGCCGCATGTCGCTCCCGATCCTTGCCCGGGGCCCTCCCCCACCTGAACCGGGCCCGTCGGCGAGCGTAGCGCCTCGGGGCCGCCGGGGCGGCCCGTACCCGTCGGAGGCGGCGGTTCGCGCGGTGCCCGGCCGTCATTCCCGGGGGTGCCGGCGACCGCGCACGAACCGATCGCCGGTTTTCTTCGATTTCACTTCCGGCTTCCGGTGAAACGTGCGGTGATTACCGGTGATCGCGACTCCGGTGTTTCCCGTCCGCTTTCCCGGAGGTAAGGATTCTGTGTCCATTGACGGCCGGCGGTCTCGCGTTTCCATGGCCGATTGCCGGAAGGGCGGTTTCGGACGTGTTGTTAACGGAGAAACCGCCACGACCCCGGGGGGACGGCGGGTGCTGGCGTCCGCGCCATACACGGAGGTTGCCGGAGAGGGATATGGCGCGGGCTGCCGTCCTTGCCCGGGGCCGCGGCGGCACCGGCGGGCGTGGCGAGGTTGGGGAACAGCGGATCACCTTGCAGTGCTGCCTGGCCACGCGATCGCCGGTACCCGGCCGGACGGCGACGGTGTGACGCCCTCGATACGCCGGAGGTTCGAGGGACATCGCACGTCGGGCCGGGTGTCGCGGGACGTCCGCGGACGGTCGTGCTCGATCACGGGGCGCGCCGGTGCGGCACGCCTGACCACCTCGATCCGTGCGATGAGCCGTTGCGGTGTGTCGGCCTCGACGAAGTCGCCGAGGTCGCGGTCCTTGGGCGGCAGCGCCCACCAGCGGCCGGTGAACAGGCCGAACCAAATGGTCCAGCCCGGAAAGCGCCTTGCGAGCGCGTCCACCTCTGCTGCGTGGTCGGCTGCGGTCATAGCGCGGCTCTCCTGCACATCGCCCCGCCGGCTTCGGCGGCCCCGGACCTCACGTTTTTGTTGACTATGGATCCTGACTTTTAATTTCGCCCCATTTAATGCGGACAGTCAGATTGTGTCGCCCGCCACAGACTCCGTCAATGGGTGTTGGCATTATTCGCCATCGGCCGCCGGACGAAAATTGACGACGAAATCCACCGGATGTGGGAAAGTCCCGTACGCCGCGGACCTGGGCGTTCTCACGGTGCGGCGAGCCGCTCTCACGCACCGCGACCCCGATCCGCGCTGTTTGTCCGTTGTGTCGCAATCTGAGAGTTTCATCCTTTCCGGCCGCACGACCGTGCGGCCGGTCGCCGTGACCGGCCGCACGTTCGGGGAATGCGCGGGAAGGAGAAGGCTCAGCCGCTGGTCGGGAAGCCGAGGTTCACTCCGCCATGGCTTGGGTCGAGCCACCTCGCGGTGACGGCCTTCGTCCGCGTGTAGAAGTGGACGCCCTCCATCCCGTGGGCGTGACTGTCACCGAACAGCGAGTCCTTCCAGCCGCCGAAGGAGTAGTAGGCCATCGGGACGGGGATCGGCACGTTGACGCCGACCATCCCGACCTCCACCTCGTTCTGGAAGCGGCGCGCGGCCCCTCCGTCGTTGGTGAAGATCGCGGTGCCGTTCCCGTACGGGTTGGCCGAGATCAGCTCCATGGCCTCCTCGTAGGAGCCGGACCGCACGACCGACAGCACCGGGCCGAAGATCTCGTCCTTGTAGGCGTCCATCTCCGGGGTGACGTGGTCGAGGACGGTGGGGCCGAGCCAGAACCCGTCACCCGCGCCGCCCAGGACGTCCGGGTCGCGCCCGTCCACGGCGAGTGTGGCGCCCTGCGCGACACCGGAGTCCAGGTAGGACGCGACCTTGTCGCGGTGCGCCCGCGTGACCAGCGGCCCCATCTCCGACTCGGGGTCGTCGCCGGGCCCCACCTTCAGCCGCGCGACCCGCTCCCGGATCTTCGCCATCAGCTCGTCCCCGACGGGATCGACGGCGACGACCACCGAGATCGCCATGCACCGCTCCCCCGCCGAGCCGAACCCGGCCGACACCGCGGCGTCCGCGGCGAGGTCGAGGTCGGCGTCCGGCAGCACCAGCATGTGGTTCTTGGCGCCGCCGAGCGCCTGCACCCGCTTGCCGTTCGCCGCCGCCGTCCCGTAGATGTACCGGGCGATCGGGGTGGAGCCGACGAAGCTGACCGCCCGGACGTCCGGGTGGTGCAGCAGGCCGTCCACCGCCGTCCTGTCGCCGTGGACGACGTTGAACACCCCGTCCGGCAGGCCGGCCTCCGCCCACAGCTCCGCGAGCCGGACCGACGCCGACGGGTCCTTCTCCGAGGGCTTCAGGACGAACGTGTTCCCGCAGGCGATCGCGACGGGGAACATCCACATCGGCACCATCGCCGGGAAGTTGAAGGGGGTGATCCCCGCGGCCACCCCGACCGGCTGCAGGATCGAGTAGGCGTCCACCCGGGTCGAGACGTTCTCCGAGAACCCGCCCTTGAGCAGGTGCGGGATTCCGCAGGCGAACTCCACGACCTCCAGGCCGCGGGCCACCTCGCCCGCCGCGTCCGAGACCACCTTCCCGTGCTCGGACGAGATCAGCCGGGCAAGCTCACCGCGGTGCCCGTGCACCAGCTCGCGGAACCTGAACAGCACCTGCGCCCGCTGCGAGAGCGAGGCGTCCCGCCAGCCGGGGAACGCGGCCCTGGCGGCGGCGACCGCGGCGTCGACCTCGGCCCGCCCGGCGAAGTCGACCGTGCCGGCCAGGCGTCCCGAGGCGGGGTCGTAGATGTCGCCGCGCCGCTCGGCCTCCCCGGCGAACGGCTTGCCGCCGATCCAGTGCGTCACGCGCTTGCCCGCGGTCATGAGGCGGCTTCCCCGTTCACCGCTTCGAGGGACGCGATCAGGATGCCGAGACCCTCGGCGGCCTCGGCGTCGGTCAGGGTCATCGGCGGCGCCATGCGCACCACGTTGCCGTACAGGCCGCCCTTGCCGATCAGCAGCCCCCGCTCGCGGGCCGCCTCCAGCAGCGCGGCGGCGAGCGGCGGGCTCGGCTCGCCGGTCCCCGGATCGACCAGTTCCACCGCGAACATCAGGCCCTTGCCGCGCACGTCCCCGACGATGGAGAACCGGCCGGCCGCCGACCGCAGCCCGCCGATGATCGTCGCGCCCTGCCTGGCGGCGTTGGCCCGCAGGTCGTGGTCGAGGACGTAGTCGAGGGTCGCGTTCGCCGCGGCCATCGAGAGCGGGTTGCCGCCGAACGTGGAGATGCCGACCGCGTGCAGGCGGTCCATCAGGTCGCCCCGGGCGACCACGCCGCCGATCGTGAACCCGTTCCCGAGGCCCTTGGCGAACGTCATCATGTCCGGGGTCACGCCGTGGTTCCCGATGCCCCAGAAGCTCTCGCCGGTCCGTCCCCATCCGGTCTGGACCTCGTCGGAGATGAACAGGATCCCGGCCTCGTCCAGGACGCTCTTGTAGGCGGCGAACAGGCCCTCCGGCGGCATCGTGAACCCGCCCACGCCCTGGATCGGCTCGGCGATGAGCGCGGCGACGTCCCCGCCGGTCGCGGTGGCGAGCACGTGCCGGAGGTCCTGCACGCACGCGTCGACGTACGCCTCGTCCGACATCCCGGCGAACTGCGGGAGGTGCCGGTCGGCGCCGTGCAGGAAGTGCACGTTCAGCGGGGAGTAGGACACGTTCGTCCAGGCCCGGTTGCCGGTGACGCCGGTCGTGCCGAACGACCGGCCGTGGTAGCTCTGCCGCATCGCGAGGACCTGGTCGCTGCGCCGCGCGTACGCCGCGAGCAGCAGCGCCGTCTCGTTGGCCTCCGTCCCGGAGTTGACGAAGAACACCTTCGCGTCCGGGATGCCCGACAGCCGGGCGATCTTCTCGGCCAGCTCGATCTGCCCGCGCACCAGGTACGCGGTGGACGTGTGCACGACGCCGGTGGCGAGCTGCCGCTCCACCGCCTCCCGCACCTCGGGCACGTCGTACCCGAGCATGTTCGTGAGGATCCCCGTGAAGAAGTCCAGGTAGCCGTTGCCCTCGGCGTCGGTCACGCGGTTGCCCTTGCCGCCGACGATCTCGATGGGTTCGCTGTAGTTGAGCGCCATCCACGACGGCATGACCGCGCGGTGGCGCCGGAGCAGGTTCGCGTGTTCCGACATGCTTCAAGTCTCGTTCGCGCAGGCCGGGCGGGCCACCCGCAGAGTGTCACGACCCAGCGCGTTCGGTTAACGGTCTGCTGGCGGCTGACATCCTGTAACGGATTCCGGCGCGCTTCCTGACACCCTGTTCGGATATCCTCGGGGTCGATGCTGCCCACCGTCGACGATGTCCTCCGGCTCGAGGCGGTCCGCCGCGGACAGCCCCGCGTCGTCGCGGGCGGCGACCGCACCGGCAACCGGGTCCGCTGGGTCCACGTCGCGGAGATCGCCGACATCGCGCACCTGCTGCACGGCGGCGAACTCGTCCTCACGACCGGGATCGCGCTCCCGGACGAGCCCGCGCGGCTGCGCGCCTACATCGGCGAACTCGCCGAGGTCGGGGTGAGCGGCCTCATGATCGAGCTGGGCCGCCGCTACGCGACCGAGCCGCCGCCCGCGCTGATCGCCGCCGCCGAGGAGCACGGCCTCCCGGTCATCGTGCTCGCCCACGAGCCCGCGTTCGTGGACATCACCGAATCGGTGCACTCCCGCATCCTGCAGGACCAGTTCGCCGAGCTGCGCGCCTCCGAGCAGCTCCACGAGATCTTCACCCGGCTGTCGGTCGAGGGCGCCTCCACCGAGGAGGTCGTGCGGCAGGTCGCCGCGCTCGGCGGGCACCCGGCCGTCCTGGAGAACCTCGCCCACCAGGTCCTCGCCGCGGACGCCGGCGGCGCCGACGCGGCGGAGCTGCTGTCGGCGTGGGAGACCCGGTCCCGCGCCGTCCGGCCGGGCCGCCGCACCGGCTACGACCCGGCCTCGGGCTGGCTGGTGACGATGGTCGGCGCCCGCGGCGAGGACTGGGGCCGCCTCATCATCGACCTCGGCTCGCCGCCGTCGCCGCGCGAGACCGTGCTGATCGAGCGGGCCGCCACCACCCTTGCGCTCGGCCGGCTCCTCGACCGGCACGCCGAGAGCGTCGAGCGCCAGGCGCACGGCACGATCATCGCCCGGATCCTCGCGCATGCCTACGCCGACCCGCAGGAGGCCGCGGCGCGGGCCCGCGCGCTCGGCGTCCCGCTGTCCGGCCGCCGCCTGCTCGGCGCCGTGCTGCGGCACCGCGGCCCCGGCGCCCCGCCCGTCGGCGAGCTGTCCGCCCTCGCCGAGACGGCCGCCGCCGCCTGCAAGGACGCCCGGCTCGCCGCCCTCGTCGGCGTCCTCGACGAGGGCGGGCCGCACGCCCGCGTCGGCGTGCTGGCCTCGCTGCCCGCCCGCGCCGACGTGGAGACCGCGCTCACCGAGATCGCCACCCGCGTCCGCGGCCGGTCGGAGGGCACCGTCATGGCGGCCGGCTCCGTCGTCGAGACGATCCGCGACGTCCGCCGCTCGTTCCTGGAGGCCGAGCAGGTCGCCGACGTCGCCGCGCGCGGCTCCGGCGCCCGCCTCTTCTACCGCCTCCCCGACCTGCGCCTCCGCGGACTGCTGCACCTGCTCCGCGACGACGCCCGCGTCCAGACCTTCGTGGAGCGCGAACTGGGGCGGGTGCTGGAGTACGACGCCCAGCGCGGCGCCGACCTCACGCGGATCCTGGAGATCTACCTGGAATCCGGGCGGAACAAGGCCGTCGCCGCCCAGCGCGCCCACCTCTCCCGCCCCGCCTTCTACGAGCGGCTCCGCCGCATCGAACGCGTCCTGGACGCCGATCTCGACGACGTGGAGTCCTGCGTCTCCCTCCACGTCGCGCTGCTGGCGCTCAGCTCCGTCCGCTGGGAACGCCCGTGACCGTCACCGGCCGCGGCACCCGGCCGGCCGGTGAAGGCCGTGCTGGGCCGGGGCCGTCCCGCATAACCTTCAGTGCATGACCGACGCGGCGTTGCATGTTCATCGGTACGGGGATCCGGCGGGCTCCCCGGTCGTCGTGCTGCACGGAGTCAGCGGGCACGGCGCCCGCTGGCGGCGGACGGCCGAGCGGTACCTGGGGGACCGCCTCGTCCTGGCACCCGACCTGCGCGGGCACGGACGGTCGCCGTACGAGCCGCCGTGGACGGTCGAGCGGCACGTGGCGGACGTCCTCGCCGTCCTCGACGCGGACGGCATCGAGCGGGCCGACCTCGTCGGGCACTCCTACGGCGGGATGATCGCGGTGCATCTGGCGCGGACGGCGCAGCGGCGGGTGCGGCGCCTCGTGCTGCTGGACCCGGCGACGGGGCTGGCGCCCGCGGACGCCGCCGGGGAGGCGCGCTCCCGGATGGTGCCGGTGTCGTTCGCCGACGCGGCGGAGGCCCGTGCCGCCCTCGCGGCCCGCTGGCCGGAGGCGCCGGACGAGGCGGTGGACGACGAGGTCGCCGAGCACCTCGAACCCGGGCCGGACGGGCGGCTGCGGTGGCGGTTCGAGCCGGCCGCGGTCGTGACCGCGTACTCGGAGATGGCCAGACCCCACCTGACGCCTCCGCCGGGCATGCCCACGCACCTGGTGGTCGCGGCGCGGGCCGACCTGGTGCGGCCCGAGTTCGTCGCCGACTGCCGCGCCGCCCTCGGCCCCGCCCTCGCCCTCAGCGAGATCGACGCGGGGCACATGCTCTACACCGACCGGCTGGAGGAGACCGGGACGCTGCTCGCCTCCTGGCTCGGCGGATGAGCCGGGCCGTCAGCGCCGCCTGAGCAGCCGCAGCAGGCCGGGCTCGGCGGCGAAGAGACGGTCCAGTTCCGCCGCGCCCACCCGGTCGGCGAGGATCTGCAGGACGATGTCCTGCCGGACGAACTCCGCGGCCATCAGCGCGACGGCCGGGTCCGCCGTGTAGACGCCCCACGCCGCCCCGTCCCCGAAACCGCCGACCACGGCCTCGCGCCGGTCCCCCACCACCACGATGAGCCGGTACCCGAACTCCTCCAGGACCGTCTCGGGCGCCGAGTAGCGGTGCTCATGGACGTTCCCGGGCCCGTCGAACGGCTCCGTCCCGAAGGACACGACGGACACCTCGACGTCCCGCGCGGCGGCCTCCAGGACCTGGCCGCGCAGCACCCGCATCTCGTCCGGCCATATCGACATGAACAGGTCCCGCCGGGCGCCCGCCACGACGTCCCCCGCCCGGTCGAGCATCGCCTGCCCGTCCTTGAGGTTGTGGATCAGATGCCCCTCCGGCGCGGCCGCGACCGCCGGCAGCGCCGACCGCAGCGCCGACACCGACCCGTCGAACTCCCGCCGCATCCGGTCGAGCAGCGACTCCGGCGGCAGCGGGAGGTACTCCGTCGCGTCGGACGCCCCGCGCACCTCGTAGGCGGCCCCCCGCGCCACGAGCTTGCCGAGCGTCTCGTACACGGTGCTGCGGGGCACCCCGGAACGCTTGGCGACCTCGTACCCGTTGACCGGCCGGCCCGCCCCCACCAGCGCCACATACGCCTTGGCCTCGTACCCCGACATGCCAAGCCGCTGCAAATGCTCAAGGACATCCTGGGTGCTCATCGAAGTACTTTATTTGGCCCCCTGTGGCCGCGGGGGACCCCGGCCCGCGGCTTGAGGGCCGCGGGCCGGGGCGCGGGTCAGGTCTTCTTCCGCTGGAAGGGGAGGTAGCGGTCGGCGCGGCGGTGGCGGGCCAGGAGGCCGGTGGACTCCACGGCGAGGATGCGGTCGAAGCGGAAGGCGCGGACGCCCCGGCGCATCCGGCACCAGCCGACGAGGTACCAGTGGTCGCGGTGGACGAGGCAGGTGACGGGCTCGACCTCGCGGATCGTGACGTTCGCGCCGGCGTCGCCGTAGCAGAGCCGGACGACGCGGTGCTCGGTGATGGCTGCGGCGACCACGCGGGCGCGGTCGGAGGTGGAGGCGTCCAGGGGCGTGGTGAGGGTGGCGAGCGTGGTGGTGACCACGTCGTTGTGGAGGGCGTCGTCGTGTGGGGTGGCGTCGAGGAGGGTGTGCAGGGCGCGGCGCGCGGTCGTGGCCTGCGGGCCGGTGCCCAGGTGCGCGAGGGAGAGCGCGAGTGCGGCGATCTCCGCCGCGGTGAGCGCGGTGGATGCGGTCCGGGGGTGCGTCGCAACGTTCGCCATGGTTCGATCATACGTTCGAACACTGACATTCTGGAGGTTACGGGCGCGGGAAATTCGGGTCGCGTGACGCGGTACGGGCAGCCGGCGGCGGATGAGCGGCCGCCCGCTTGAGAAGGCGACCTCGCATGGTGAAAACTTGAACACCGAACTGGCTGAATCTGGGAAATCGGGGCGACCATGGGCGGACCGGTGAACCGGCGTTGAACGACGCACGCGTGGGCCGGCCCCCGATGAGCCGGGACGAGGTGGACCGCACGCTCGCGCGGCTCCGGGACGAGAGGGACCGCATCAGCACGGCGCTGCTCGAACTGGAGGCCCACCACGGCTACCAATTACTCGAAGGCGCGGCCCTCGACGGTGAGACCCGGCGCGTGCAGGCCGACGTGCGCGCCGCGATGACCTCCCTCTGGAACCTCTTCGATCTCTACGGGAGCGTCGTCGGCGCCGCGGAGGATCTCCGCGCCCGCAACCCCAGGCCGGGGCAGGCGCAGCTCACGGAACTCACCCGGCTGCTGGCCGGCCCGTCGGTCGAGCTGCCCGTCACGGAGGTGCCGCTGGGGCGGCGGACGCTGCTGTCCGTGCCGTCCGGTGAGAGGCTGACGCTGCGGGCGGCGGTCGAACGGATGACGCCTCTCTACGAGGAGGTCGCCCAGGCGGTCGCGGCCCTCGACGCGGTCTGGTCGGCGCTGCTGTCGCGGCTCGCCGAGGTCGAGGCCGAGCGCCGGGCGGCGGACGAACTACTCGAATCCCTCGGCGGGACCGAGCCGGAGCTCGACCGGCTCCGCCCCGAACTCGACGCCGTCGCCGCCGTCGTCCGCGGCGATCCGATGGCGCTGGCGGACGGCGGCCGGGCCGACACCGGGCGCCTCGACGCGGTGCACGCCGGCCTCGCGGAGGTGCGGCGCGGCCTGGAGCAGGCGGAACGGGTACGGGACGGGTTCACCGACCGGCTCCGCGCCATCGCCGCCGTCCTGGACGGGCTGCGCGAGGAGGAGGCGGAGGCCCGCCGTGTCCGGGACGAGGTGCTCACCAAGATCGCCTCACCGGTGCTGCCCGACCTGCCGGACAGGTCCGCGTCCCTCGCCGGCCGGCTCGCCGCCGTCGGCCGGCCGGGGCACGGCACCGGCTGGCACGATCTCGCCGCGCGGGTCGAGGAACTGGACCGGGCGGCGAACGACGCGCTGGCCCGGGCCCGCGAGACCGTCGGGGTGATCCGCGGGCTGCTCGACCGGCGCGCGGAACTGCGCGGCCGGCTGGAGGCGTACCGGGTGAAGGCCGCCAGGCTGGGCCACGCCGAGGACGCCGGGCTCGCGCGGATCCACGACCGGGTGCGCGAGCTGCTGTGGACGTCGCCCTGCGACCTGCGCCAGGCGACCGTGGCGCTGTCCGAATACCAGCGGGCCGTCAACGCGCGGTCGAAGGGAGCGAAGCGATGAGCCAGTGCGCCGAACCGGGCTGCGGCGGAACCGTCGACGGCGGGTACTGCGTCCTATGCGGCGTGGCCGCCTCCCCCAGTCCCCCGTCCGCGCCGGCCTCCCCGAACGCCTGCGCGCAGCCGGGCTGCACCGGGACGATCTCGGACGGCTACTGCGATGTCTGCGGCAATCCCCCCGCGCCGAGCGTGCCCGCGCCCCGTCCCCCGGTCGCCGTGCCGGACGACGCGTGCCGCCAGCCCGGCTGCACCGGGAAGATCATGGACGGCTACTGCGACGTGTGCGGCTCGCCGCCCGCCCACACCAGCCTCACCTCGCGGTCGCGCCCGGCATCCGGGACGTCCGGAACGGGCACGTCGGGCGGCACGGGCACCGGCAGCACGCGCACCGGCAGCACGCGTACCGGGTCGGCGCGGTCCTCCGGCCGCCGCGGCATGCTCGGCGCGGGTCTCGTCGAGGTGCCGCGCGTCCCGTACCGCGACCCGTCCACGGCGGTGATGAGCGACCCGCAGGTCGCCGAGGGCAAGCGGTTCTGCAGCAGCTGCGGCGAACCGGTCGGCCGGGGGCGCGGCGACCGGCCGGGCCGCACCGAGGGGTTCTGCCCCAAGTGCGGCACCCGCTTCTCCTTCACCCCGAAGCTCAGCCCCGGCGACCTCGTCGGCGGGCAGTACGGTGTGCTGGGCTGCCTCGCCCACGGCGGCCTCGGCTGGATCTACCTGGCCAAGGACCGGAACGTCAGCGACCGGTGGGTGGTGCTCAAGGGCCTGCTGGACAGCGGCGACGCCGACGCGATGGCCGCGGCCGCGGCCGAGCGCGCCTACCTCGCCGAGGTCGAACACCCCAACATCGTCAAGATCTACAACTTCGTCCAGCACGACGGCGACGGCTACATCGTCATGGAGTACGTGGGCGGGCAGTCCCTCAAGGACATCCTGCTCCAGCAGCCGCAGCCGCGCGGCGAGAAGCACCTCCCGCTCGCACAGGCCATCGCCTACGGGCTGGAGGTCCTGCGGGCGTTCGAGTACCTGCACGCGCAGGGCCTCGTCTACTGCGACTTCAAGCCGGACAACGTCATCCAGTCCGAGGAGCAGCTCAGGCTGATCGACCTCGGCGGCGTGCGGCGCCTGGACGACCCGGACGGCGCCATCTACGGCACGGTCGGCTACCAGGCCCCCGAGATCGCCGAGGCCGGCCCCTCCGTTTCGTCCGACCTGTACACGGTCGGCCGCGCGCTCGCCGTGCTGAGCTTCCCGTTCAAGGGCTACACCCGGACGTTCGCCGACTCCCTGCCGCCGCGCTCGCAGATCCCGCTGCTGCAGCGGTTCGAGTCCTTCGACCGCTTCCTGCGCCGCGCCACGCACGAGGAGCCGGCGGAGCGGTTCCAGGACGCGGCGGAGATGGCCGAGCAGCTCACCGGCGTGTTGCGCGAGGTCCTCGCCGCGGAGGACGGCGTGCCGCGGCCCGCCCCGTCCGGGCTGTTCGGGCCGGAGCGGTTCGCGACGCGGATGGCGGGCGGCGGGCCGGCGGAGTCCGCGCTGCCGCCCGTCCCGCCGCAGGTGGCCGCGTCGGCGCTGCCGGTGCCGCTCGTGGACGGCGCCGACCCCGCCGCCGCGTTCGTGTCCGGACTGACCGCCCTGGAGCCCGCCCAGGTCGCCGAGGCCGCGGCGAAGGCGCCGCAGCGCACGCCCGAGGTGAAGCTGGCGCACGCCCGGGTCAAGATCGAGCTGGGCGCGGCCGGGGAGGCGGGCGGGATTCTCGACGAGCTCTCCGCCGAACGCCCCGGCGACTGGCGGATCGACTGGTACCGCGCGGTCGCGCTGCTGTCCCAGGGCCGCGTCCAGGAGGCCGAGCCGCTGTTCGACCGGCTGTACGGGCTCCTGCCCGGGGAGGCGGCGCCCAAGCTGGCCCTCGCCTACTGCCGTGAGCTGCGGGCCCCGCTCGACGCGATCCGCCTGTACGAGATGGTGTGGCGCACCGACCAGAGCTACATCAACGCGGCGTTCGGCCTCGCCCGCGTGCACCTGGCGGCGGGCGACCGGGGCGCGGCGGTCGCCGCGCTCAACTCGGTGCCGGAGATCTCCATCCGCTACGTGGCCGCCCAGGTGTCGGCGGTCGCGACGGCGGTGCGGGGCCGCAACCCCGCCGAGCTGACGGGCGCCGAGCTGGTCGCCGCGGGCGAGCGGCTCACCGCGCTGGACCTGGACGCCGAACGCCGCGACCGGCTCGCCGCGGAGGTCCTCGAAGCCGCGCTCGACTGGCTGCTCGACGGCCCCGGCGCGGCGGGCCCGGCGGGCGGCCGCCTGCTCGACGCCCAGCTCTCCGAGACCCCGCTGCGGCGCCGGCTGGAGGCGACGTACCGGGAGCTGGCGCGGCGCACCCGCGACCGGGACGAGTGCCGCCGGCTCGTCGACTCCGCCAACGCCGTGCGCCCGAGGACGCTGCTGTGACGGGCGGGCGGCACGGCACCGGTGGCGACGGGACCGGTGACCACGGGGCCGGTGACCACGGGCCCGGCCAGGCCGACCCGGACGGGGCCAAGGCGGCGGAGCCGTCCTGCCCCTCCTGCGGCGAGACGGTGTATCCGGGCGAGATCTTCTGCGAGAAGTGCGGGCACCGGCTGACACCCCCCGCACCCGTCGAAACCGCCGAGCCCGCCGAGCCGGCCGGAGCGGGTGCGGCGCCGGTGCCCGCCGGTGCGGGCGCCCCCGCCGGGGACCCGTGCCGCGGGTGCGGCGGGGCGCCGATCGACGCCGAGGGCTACTGCGAGATCTGCGGGATGCGCCAGCCCGCCGAACGCGACCACGTCGAGGTCGAACTGCCCGCGCCCGGCGGCGGGAACGGGTCCGGCCCGGTCGCCGCGGCCGGCGCCAGCGACCGCGGCCGCCGCTACAGCCGCAACGAGGACGCGCTCGCCCTCGCCGCCCACGCCGCCGGGGTCGCGGCCGTGGTGTGCGACGGCGTCGGCTCGTCGCAGCGCCCCGAGGACGCCTCCCGCACGGCCGCCGACACCGGCGCCGCCGAGCTCGTCGCGCTCCTCGACGCCGGCGAGGACCCCGAGGACGCGACGCGGGCCGCGGCGCTCCGGGCGGCCTCGGCGGTCGCCGCGCTGTCCACGTCACCGGGCGACGCGCCGTCGTGCACGTACGTGTCCGCGGTGACGCGCGGAGCGTCCGTCACCGTCGGCTGGGTCGGCGACAGCCGCGCCTACTGGCTGTCCGCGGACGGCGCCGTCGACCCCGGCGAGGGCGGCGCGGCGGAACCGGCCACGGACGAGTCCGGCCCGGAGACCGCGGAGCTCAGCACCGGCGACATGGCGGAGATCGGCCCGTCCCGCAGGCTCACCGAGGACGACTCGTGGGCCGCGTTCATGACCGCCCAGGGCGCGCTGACCGAGGCGGAGGCGGAGCAGCACCCGAACGCCCACGTCATCACGGCCTGGCTCGGCGCGGACGCCGGGCAGGTCAGCCCGCACGTGGCCACGTTCCGCCCGGCGGGCCCCGGCACGCTGCTGGTCTGCAGCGACGGCCTGTGGAACTACTTCCCGGCGGCCCGCGACCTCGCGGCGCTGCTGGCCGCCGGCCCCGGCGCGCCCGGCCCGGCCGCGGGGCACGACCCGGCGGCCGCGAACACCCCCGGCGCGGCGAACGGGGCGGGCGGCACGGCACCCGGCTCCGCGCCCGATCCGGGCCACGACCCGGCGGCCGACCCGCTCGGCGTCGCACGGGCGCTGGTGCGCCGCGCCCTGGACGCGGGCGGCCGCGACAACATCACGGTCGCGGTCATCCCGATCCCCTCCCCACGCTCCCCGCACAGCCGCATCCACGAGAGCATCCCGCACAGCACGGAGCCCCGATGAGCGAGCAGCCGCAGTTCACCGTCAAGATCGACCAGAACAAGTTCCTGCCCGAGGGCGGCCGCGAGGTGCACGCCATCGTGTCCGTCGAGGCGAGCGCCGAGGGCGGCGCCCTGCCGGCCCCGGCCACCACGAAGGCGTCCGAGGTCATCATCATCGACACCTCGGGGTCGATGAGCTACCCCGATACCAAGCTGCGCGCCGCGGTCGCGGCGGCGCAGGTCGCGGTCGACACCCTGCGCGACGGCGTGGAGTTCGCGGTCATCTCCGGTTCGAACACCGCCTCGATGGTCTACCCGCGCCAGGGCGGCCTCGTCACGGCGTCCCCGCAGACCAAGGAGAAGGCCAAGCGGGCGCTGAGCGGGCTGCGGGCGTCCGGCGGCACCGCGATCGGGTCGTGGCTGCGGCTCGCCGACGAGCTGTTCGACGACGTCCAGGGCGGCATCCGGCACGCGATCCTGCTGACCGACGGCAAGAACCAGCACGAGACGCCCGAGGAACTCGACGCCGTCCTTTCCCGCTGCGGCGGCCGGTTCGTGTGCGACTGCCGCGGCGTCGGCACCGACTGGGAGGTCGCCGAGCTGCGCAAGATCGCCTCCGCGCTGCTCGGCACCGTCGACATCGTCGCCGACCCCGCCGGCCTCGTCGCCGACTTCCAGGCGATGACGGAGGCGGCCATGGGCAAGTCCGTCGCCGACGTGGCGCTGCGGGTGTGGACGCCGCAGACCGCGAGGCTCCGGTTCGTCAAGCAGGTCATGCCGTCCGTGGAGGACCTGACCGGCAAGCGCGTCGAGTCGGCGCCGCAGGCCGGCGACTACCCGCTGGGCGCGTGGGGCGCGGAGAGCCGCGACTACCACGTCTGCGTGGAGGTCCCGCCCGGCGAGATCGGCAAGGAGCTCCGCGCCGCGTGGGTGAAGCTCGTCGTGCCGGGCGCTCCCGGCGAGGAGGCGCAGGTCCTCGCCACCGGCAACGTCCTCGCCCAGTGGACGGACGACGAGGCCCAGTCCACCCGGATCAACCCGCGGGTGGCGCACTACACCGGGCAGGCCGAGCTCGCGACCGCCATCCAGGAGGGCCTGCAGGCGCGCAAGGACGGCGACCTCGACACCGCGACCGCGCGGCTCGGCCGGGCGGTGGTGCTGGCCGACGAGGCCGGCAACGACGCGATCACCGCGATGCTGCGCAAGGTCGTGGACGTCGTCGACCCCGCGACCGGCACCGTCCGGCTGAAGCGGCACATCGAAAAGGCCGACGAGATGGAACTCGACACCCGTTCCAGCAAGACCGTCCGGACGCGCAAGGACGAGACCCTGACCACCCCCCGGCCGGGTGAGCGCTGAGCATGGCGACCTGCCCGAACGGACACGCCTCACAGGCGCCGGACTACTGCGACGTCTGCGGCGAGGCAATCGGCGGCGCGTCCGGACCCGGGTCCGGCGCACCGGCCGGCATACCGTCCGGCGCCGCGGGGGCGGCCGGTGCGCCGTCCGCGCCGGGCGGCGCGCGGCCGTGCCCCGACTGCGGGACGCCCGGCACCGACCGCTTCTGCGAGGCGTGCGGCTACGACTTCGCCACGGGCGGCGGCCGGCCCACGCCGCGGACGGAGAAGTCGGCCCCGTCGCATCCCACCCCGTCCCATCCCACGCCGTCGCATCCCACGCCGTCGCATCCCACGCCGTCG
>NZ_SMLC01000129.1 GCF_004349245.1 Actinomadura sp. 6K520
TCGTGGGCTCGGAGAGGTGTATAAGAGACAGGTCCTGCGCTGGGGCGGCTGGCGGCGGCCCTGGCGGCTCATCGGCTGCCGCCGGGGGCCGCCGCGGCGGGGCTCATCGGGGTCCACAGCCGGGCAGACTACTGCCCCCGGGCCGGTGACACGCCCGGGAGCCGCCGGATCACTGGCCGGCCCCCGCGTTCGCGGCCAGGTCGAGGCGCCCGTAGAGGAAGTCGGCGGCGCCCTCGATGACCAGGCTCACGTCGATCAGCTCGTTGAGCGAGGCGGGCTGCTCCCCGCCGGCGCGCTCCACCCAGGTGATCACGGCGTAGTGGCCGTAGGTCTTGGCGTAGGCGGCGCTGAAGCCGGAGCCGAACGCGGGCACGCCCTTCGCGTTCAGGGGCTTCACCCAGCCCGCGCCGGTCTCGGCCTGCAGGTCGCGCAGGATCTGGCTGACGCCGTCCACGTTCTTCATGTTGATCACGATGAACTGGCCGACGTGCTTCTTGTCGCCGCTCACGTACGCGGAGCGGACGATCTGCGTGCAGCCGAACTTGTCGAGGTCGCCGTGCAGCCGGGCGCCCCACGTCGCGGCCTTGCAGTCCGCGGTGAGCTCCGACCCGGCGAGCTTGAAGGAGTACTTCCCCGACTGCAGGTCCTTGGCGGACGCCGCCTCACCCTCGGTGATCTCGCGAGTGTCGGCGGACCTGTCGGCGATCTGCTGGAAGCCCTCGCCGTTGAAGTCGGGCGTGTAGGCCGTCGGCACCAGCGGCTTGTCGGCCGGCGCCTCGTCCCCGCCGGTGAACATCAGCACCGCCACGACCGCGACCACCACCGCGACGAGCGCGGCGGCCGCGCCGATCAGCAGCTTCGGGCCGGGGGCCTTGCGGCCGGGCTTGTCCGCCGGCCAGAAGTCCCCGCCGCGGCCCTTGCGCGGGGCCTCCGGGGAACCTGTGTCACGAGCCTCGATCACGCCCCGGAGCTTAGCGGTCCGGTCGCCTCCCGCGGGACAGAACGGGCGTTTTATCCAGTTCGCTCGGGCGTCAGATGCCGGTCGTGCCGATCAGCGCGCCGACCACGTAGGTGATCACCGCGGCGGCGGCGCCGAACAGCAGCTGCCGCAGCCCGCCGAACCACCAGGGCCGGGTGGTGATCCGGGCCACCAGCGCACCGGCGCCGAACAGCCCGACGGCGGCGACGATCGCCGCGGGCCACAGCGCGGAGGCGCCCAGCAGGTAGGGCAGCACCGGCAGCATCGCCCCGACCGCGAACGACAGGAAGGACGAGCCCGCCGCCAGCGTCGGGGACGGCAGGTCGCCCGGCGTCACCCCGAGCTCCTCGCGGGTGTGGACCTCCAGCGCCTCGTCCGGATCCCTGGACAGCTGCCGCGCGACCTCCGCGGCGGTCTCCGGGTCCACGCCGCGCGCCTCGAAGACCCCGGCCAGCTCCCGCTCCTCGGCCACCGGATGCCGGGCCAGTTCCAGCCGCTCGACCTCGATCTCCGCCTCCGCCAGCTCCGACTGGGAGGCGACCGAGATGTACTCCCCCGCGGCCATCGAGAAGGCGCCCGCGGCCAGGCCCGCCAGCCCCGCCAGCAGGACGACGTTCCGGCTCGCCTGCCCGCCGGCCACACCCGCGATCAGCGCGAAGTTGGAGACCAGGCCGTCCATGGCACCGAACACCGCCGGCCGCAGCCAGCCGCCGGTGACGTCACGGTGCCGGTGGTGGTGCTCCGCCCGCCCGCCGGCCTGCCCGCTGGTCATGTCGCACCCACCGAAGCCCTTCGCCGACCGCTACTTCCCGTCCTTGACGGGCTCCCCTTCCGCCACCCGCCCGGCGTCGCCGGCACCATCCTCACCGGTACCGTCCCCGGACTCCGCACGCTCATCCCCGGACTCCGCACGGTCTTCCCCCGGCTCCTCCGCACGCTCGTCCCCGGGCTCCTCGGCCTTCTCGTCGCCGGCGGGGGCGGGCTTCTCCTCGTCGGCGGCCTCGCCGGTGCCGGGCTTCCCGGGATCGGGACGCTCCGCCTCGTCCTCGGGGCCAGTGTCGTTCTTCGCCTCGGACTCCTCGTCGCCCGCCGCCGCCTCGGGCTCCTTGCCGGTGTCCGGCTCGTCCTTCGGCGCGTCCTTCTTCTCCTCCGCGGGGCCCGCCGGATCGGACGGGCCGTCCGCGGGGCCGCCGACGTTCTCCGGGCCCGTGCGGTTCCTGGCCTGGTAGAGGTAGGCGACCGCGGCGAGGAAGAGGATGATCGACGTCCAGGCGTTGAGGCGCAGGCCGAGGACGTGGTGGGCCTCGTCGATGCGCAGCGTCTCGATCCAGGCCCGCCCCAGCGTGTACGCGGCGACGTAGAGCGCGAACGCGCGGCCGTGGGTGAGCTTGAAGCGGCGGTCGGCCCAGATGACGAGGACCGCGACGCCGACGCACCACAGCGACTCGTACAGGAACGTCGGGTGGTAGGTGGCGACGTCGGCGTACCGGGGGTCGAGGCCGGGGCCGCCCTCCAGCATCGGCCGGTGATCTTCGTCGATCTTCAGCGCCCAGAACGTGTCGAGGGGGCGCCCGTACAGTTCCTGGTTCCAGTAGTTGCCCCAGCGGCCGATGGCCTGCGCGAGCGCGATCCCCGGGGCGACCGCGTCGGCGAGCGGGAAGATGGAGATCCCGCGGCGCCGGCAGCCGATGAGCGCGCCGACCGCGCCGAACGCGACGGCGCCCCAGATGCCGAGGCCGCCCTGCCAGATCTCCAGTGCCCGGGCGGGGTCGCCGTCCTCACCGAAGTAGAGCTGGTAGTCGGTGAGGACGTGGTAGATCCGCCCGCCGACGAGGCCGAAGGGCACCGCCCAGACCGCGACGTCGATGATCACGCCGGGGGTGCCGCCCTTGGCGGCCCAGCGCCGCTCGCCCAGCCACACCGCGGCGACGATGCCGAGGATGATCATGATGGCGTAGGCGCGGATCGGGACGGGTCCGATGTGCCAGATGCCCTGCGAGGGGCTCGGGATGTAGGCGAGCGGCTGCATGACCGATGACGTTACCGCCTCCGGGTCTCCGCTCGCGCCCCCTCTAGGCGGGTGCCCCCGCGGCGGCGTCCGCCGCGCCGCTCGCGCTCCCGCCCGACTGCGTGCCGCGGGTGGCGGGGGCGTCGCCGCCGCCCGCCTGCGCGACGGCCTTCCGCAGATCCTCCGGCGAACCGAGGGCGTCGCCGCCGAGCTTCGCGCCGTTCAGCGCGAGGTACGGGGTCGCGTCGACGCCCGCCTGCCCGGCCGCGGTGCTCGCCTTCCCGACCAGGTCGATCCGCTGGTTCTGGTTGACGCAGGCGGCGAACGCCGGGTCGGTGACGCCCAGGTCGGCGCCCCACCTGATCAGGCTCCGGGGGGTGAAGCCGGTGGCGCCCTCGGCGGGCTGCTCGTCGAACAGCCTGTCGTGGTACGGGATCCACTTGTCGACGGGGACGCAGGCGGCGGCGTTCGCGGCCCGCCGCGAGTTGGACATCAGCGGGTCCTGCTGGAAGAGCTGGAACGGCCGGTACACGACCCTGACCTTGCCCTGCGCGGCGAGCTCCTTGAACGTGCCGCCGAGCCGCCGCTCCATCGTCGCGCAGGCCGGGCACTGGAAGTCCTCGTAGACGTCGAGGACCGGCGCGGTGACACCCGGCTGCGCCATCGCGACCGCCCCGTTCTCCAGCCGCGTCGTCGGCGCCAGCGGGCCGGAGTAGGCGTCGGTCAGGGACTCGTCCCCGACGTTGCGGGACACCGCCACGACGGTCACGGCCACGACGACCGCCGCGATGGCGACGGCGCCCAGGACGACCACCAGCAGCCGCTGGCGGCGTTGCCGGGCCGCGGCCCGTGCCCGGTCCTCCCTGAGCCGTCGGCGCGCCGACGGCCCCCTGTCCTGCTCGCTCATCGATCCCCCGCTCGGTGACTGTGCGTGTCCGTACGAACGACGAGCGTAGCGGGGATGGGCCGCCGCTGGCCGGGAAAGCGCCGCGCCGCGCCGCCCCGGGCGGGGGACGGCGCGGCGCTCGGCCGCCGGGGCGGCCGTCAGGAGCTCGAGTCGGCGCTCACTTGCCCGACGCGGCGGCCGCGTCGATCGTGGCCCGGAGGGCGGCGGGGTTCATGAACTGCGTCGAGTCCATCTCCTTGCCGTCCAGGAAGACCGAGGGGGTGCCCTGGACGCCGCGCTCCTGCAGGGCGTAGTTGGTCATCGCGTCGACCTGCGGCTTCTTCTGCTCCTCGCGCACGCACTTCTCGAAGTTCGGGTCGGTGACGCCGATGTCCTTGCCCCACTTCACCAGGTCGTCGGGCGAGAAGCCCTCCGAGCCCTCGGCGGGCTGGAACCGGAAGAGCGCCTGGTGGTAGGAGATCCACTTGTCGGCCGGGACGCACAGCGCCGCCTCGGCCGCGCGCAGCGAGTTGATCCGGATCGGGTCCTTCTGCTGGCCGAACAGGTGGAACGGCCGGTAGACGACCTTGACCTTGCCCTGTTCCGCCAGTTCCAGGACGGTCTCGCCGGTGGCGTCCTCGAACTGCTTGCAGACCGGGCACTGGAAGTCCTCGAAGATCTCCAGGACCGGCTTCTCCACCCCCGGCTGCGCCATCACGATGGAGCCGTCGTCCTGCCTGGTGAGCGGGGCGAGCGCGCCCTGGTGGACCTCGGCGCGGCCCTGCTTGCGCTGGTGGTCGACGATCAGGACGGTGCCGACCACGACGACGGCCACGGCGACCACCGAGCCGAGGACGATGGCGAGCAGCCGCCGCTGCTTCTGCCGCGCCGCCTGCCGCTTGCGCTCGGCGGCCAGGCGCTCTCTGGCGGACCGCTCTCGTGCGGCCTTGCTCATTGGTTCTCCTATGGGTGGGAGCCGCGCCGCCACCGCGGGGCGCGGTCACGGTGAGGTTAGTCGACCTGACCGATGCGCCGGAATTCGTCGATCAGGACGAGCAGGAACAGCAGGACGGTGATGACGTGGACCCCGGTGCACCACAGGCAGATCTTGTGCAGCAGCGCCAGTTCCACGGTGACGAGGTAGACGACGAACAGCACGCCGACCGCGGTGGTGGCCACCCGTCCCCACCGCACCGGCGCCCAGGAGGACCGAAGCGCCCACGGGGTGATGAGCGCGCCGAACGCGACGAAGAACGCCAGGCCCAGGAGCGGCATGGGGATCCCGAGCAGGGTGGAGTACTCGCTGGTCGTGACCGCGTGGCAGTCCACGGTCTGGGACGCCGAGCACACCAGCGCGCCCTCGTCGTAGTGCGTCACCGTGAGGTACACGGAGATCCCGAACCCGGCGACCGTCAGCAGCCAGGCCGGGATCAGGAACCATGCGGGAGGGAGCTGGGGCGTCGCCGTCTCGGCCCGGCCTTCCGCCGTCATCTCTTGCGTCATCGTGATCCTTCCAAGGACCGCCTCACCCGGCGAACACACCTTACGGGAGAGCGGGGGCACCACAACACGAACCTTGCGGCGCCCCCGGGGGTTTTCCACGGTTCCGCGGAACGCCTCCCGCCGAGGATGCCCGGCGGGAGGCGGAAGGCGGTGCGGGTCAGCGGCCGGCGCGGACGCCCTCGGCCAGTTCCGCGGTGAGCGCGCGGACGCCCGCGAGCCCGGACGCGAGGTCGGGCGCGTCCAGCAGCCGGCGGATGAACGCCGACCCGACGATCACGCCGTCGGCGAACCCGGCGACCTCGGCGGCCTGCGCGCCGCTGCCGACGCCGAGCCCCAGCCCGACCGGCAGGTCCGCCCCGCCCTTGTCGATGATCGCGCGGGTGCGCTCCACCAGGCGCGGGGCGCCGGTGTCGACGGCGGAGCGGGCACCGGTGACGCCCATCAGCGACGCCGCGTACACGAACCCGCGGCACACCCCCGTGATCTTCTCGATGCGCTCGTCGGTGGAGCTCAGCGCGACGAGGAACACGCGGTCGAGGCCGTGGGCGTCGGACGCCTCCAGCCAGGCGCCGCCCTCCTCGGGCGTGAGGTCCGGGGTGATCAGCCCGGCGCCGCCGGCGGAGGCCAGGTCGCGGGCGAACGCGTCGACGCCGTAGTGGTCGACGGGGTTCCAGTACGTCATGACGAGGGTGGGGACGCCGGTGGCGGCCACGGCCTCGACCGTCCGGAACACGTCGGCGACGCGGATGCCGCCGACGAGGGCCTGGTGGACGGCGTCCTGGATGGTGGGGCCGTCCATCATCGGGTCGCTGTAGGGCAGCCCGATCTCGATGACGTCGCAGCCCGCGTCGACCATCGTCCGCGCGGCCTCGACGGCGCCGTCGTAGGTGGGGAACCCGGCGGGCAGGTAGCCGACGAGCGCGGCCCGGCCTTCGGCCCTGGCCTTGTCGTAGGCGGTCTGGACGCTCACTTTCCCTCTCCTTCGGGCATCAGGCCGAAGAAGGCGGCGGCCGTGTGCATGTCCTTGTCGCCGCGCCCGGACAGGCACACGACGATCGTCGCGTCCCGGCCGAGCTCCCGGCCGAGCTCGGGGCCGACCTTCAGCGCGCCGGCGAGCGCGTGCGCGGACTCGATCGCCGGGATGATGCCCTCGGCGCGGCACAGCAGCGAGAACGCCTCCATCGCCTCGGCGTCGGTGATCTCGCGGTACTCGGCGCGGCCGGAGTCGCGCAGCCAGGAGTGCTCGGGCCCGACGCCGGGGTAGTCGAGACCGGCGGAGATCGAGTGGGTCTCCAGCGTCTGCCCGTCCGCGTCCTGCAGGAGGTAGGTCCGCATGCCGTGGATGACGCCGAGCGAGCCGCCGACCAGCGTCGCGGCGTGCCGGCCGCTCGCCACGCCGTCGCCGCCCGCCTCGAACCCGTACAGCCGGACCGACGCGTCGGGGACGAAGGCGTGGAAGGCGCCGATGGCGTTGGAGCCGCCGCCCACGCAGGCGACGACGGCGTCGGGGAGGGCGCCGGTCAGCTCCAGGCACTGCCGCCTGGCCTCCACCCCGATGATGCGCTGGAAGTCGCGGACCATCGTCGGGAACGGGTGCGGGCCCATGACGGAGCCGATGCAGTAGTGGGTGTCGTCGACGGTGGCGACCCAGTCGCGGAACGCCTCGTTGCAGGCGTCCTTGAGGGTGCGGCTGCCGGTCCGCACCGGGACGACCTCGGCGCCGAGCATCCGCATCCGGGCGACGTTGAGGGCCTGCCGCTCGGTGTCGACCTCGCCCATGTAGACGGTGCAGGTCAGGCCGAGCAGCGCCGCGGCGGTGGCGGTGGCGACGCCGTGCTGGCCCGCGCCCGTCTCGGCGATCACCCGGGTCTTGCCCATCCGCCGGGTGAGCAGCGCCTGCCCCAGCACGTTGTTGATCTTGTGGGAGCCGGTGTGGTTGAGGTCCTCGCGCTTGAGCAGCACCCGGGCGCCGGCGTGCTCGGAGAAGCGCTCGGCGTCCGCCAGCAGGCTCGGGCGGCCCGCGTAGTTCGCGAGGAGGCCGTCCAGCTCGGCGGTGAACGAGGGGTCCTGCTTGGCGGCCTCGAACTCGCGGGTCAGCTCGTCCAGCGCCGCCATGAGCGCCTCGGGTGCGAACCGCCCGCCGAAGGCTCCGAAATGGCCCGTCGCGTCGGGCACGGCACCGCGCGCGGTGTCGATGGTCATGAGAAAACGCGTCCTGTCATGGGAGAAGGGGCTTGCCGGGTCAGTGCCTCACCGGGCCCGCCATCGCTCCCGCAGCGGCTCCACCAGCATGTCCGTACCCTATCCGCTCCGCGTCCCCGGCACCGTCAGCCGCTCTGCCGCAGGGCGGGGTGGGCGCCGGCGGCGACCAGGTCGGCGACGGCGGCGCGCGGGTCCCTGCCGATCACGAGGCTCTCCCCCACCAGCACGGCGTCGGCGCCGCTGGAGGCGTAGGCGAGCAGGTCGTGCGGGCCGCGCACCCCGGACTCGGCGATCTTCACGACGCCCTTCGGGAGGTGCGGCGCGACCCGCGCGAACGTGCCGCGGTCGACGTGCAGCGTCCGCAGGTCGCGGGCGTTCACGCCGATGACCTTGGCACCGGCCTGCACGGCGCGGTCCGCCTCCTCCTCGGTGTGCACCTCGACGAGCGGGACCAGCCCGATCGATTCGGCCCGCTCGACCAGCGACACCAGGGCGTCCTGCTCCAGCGCGGCGACGATCAGCAGGGCCATGTCGGCGCCGTTCGCCCGCGCCTCCCACAGCTGGTAGGAGGTGACGATGAAGTCCTTGCGCAGCACGCAGACGTCGACGTTGGCGCGGACCTCGGCGAGATCCTCCAGGCTGCCGCCGAAGCGGCGCCGCTCGGTCAGCACGCTGATGACCTTGGCGCCGCCCGCCTCGTAGTCGCGGGCCAGCGCGGCGGGGTCGGCGATCGCGGCGAGCGCGCCCTTGGACGGGCTGCTGCGCTTGACCTCGGCGATCACCGAGACGCCCGGCCCGCGCAGCGCGGCGAGCGCGTCCCGCGGGGCCGGGGCCTTCGCCGCCTTGTCCTTCAGGACGTCGATCGGGACCTCTCGCTGCCTTTCGGCGAGATCGGCCCGGACGCCCTCGATGATCTCGTCCAAAACGCTCAAGGTCGCAGGCCCCCTATTTCAGTCGTTCCGTGCACCGATCGTAGCCGGAGGGTCGTATTTCCGGAGGGTCGGCCCCCGCACCCCGGCGGCCGTGCGGCGCCCTGCTTTCCTCAGGGCGTCCTTCAGGGCGCCAGGGCCTGCGCGAACGGCAGGTTGCGGACGACCCAGTACACCGCGATGACACCGACGAACGAGTAGGCCACCACGGGCCTGAACAGATCGGACCGCATCGGCATGCCCCGGGCGGCCAGCACCGTCCACCGCACGTACAGGTAGCCGAGGACCGGCAGCAGGACGAACAGCAGCGGGTTGAGCCCGAACGCGGTGCCGACGTCGCCGTGCGCGAGCGCGTGGACCAGCCGCGTCATGCCGCATCCCGGGCAGTAGAACCCGGTCAGCGCCAGGAACGGGCAACCCGGGTAGTGCCCCGCCTCGTTGGGGTCGCGGAACGTCACCAGCAGCGTGCCCGCGGCGACCGCGCCCAGCACCGCCGCCTGCGGCACCAGTCTCCGCAGCACGGTGCGCGGGCGCGGATCCTCGTGCGCGTGGACGGACACCCGGGTCATGCGTCCACCCTAATGCGGCGCCCGCCCGGGGGGATCAGGCGTCCAGGACGTAGCCGACGCCCCGGACCGTCCTGATCGGGTTGCCTTCGCCGAGCTTGGCGCGGAGCTGCGCGACATGGACGTCGACGGTGCGGCTTCCGGCTCCCGCGCCGGGACCCCAGGCGGCGTCGAGGAGCTGCTCGCGGGTGTAGACGCGGCCGGGGTTGCCCATCAGGAACTCCAGGAGGTCGAACTCGGTGGCGGTGAGGCCGACGCGGCGGTCGCCGATGACGGCGGTGCGGCCGCGGGGGTCGAGGGCGAGGGCGCCGGCGCGCAGCGGGGCGGGCGTCCCGGCGGGGGCGCCGCGGCGCAGGGCCTCGGCGACGGCGCCGACGAGGACGCGGGGGCCGAAGGGCCGGTCGATCCGGTGCTCGCCGAGGGCGCGGGCGATGGCGGGGTCCAGGGGGCCGGTGACCGCGATGACGGGGGCGGGCCGCGCGGCCTCCGACACGCGCCGGTACAGGTCGGCGGGCAGCGCCGACGCGGACAGGTCCAGGACGACGACGTCGGGGCGGGAGCGCCCGGCGGCCATGGGCGCGCGGGCGGGGTCGGGTTCGATCTCGACGTCGAAGCCCTCCCGGGCGAGGTAGCGGCGCTGCAGTTCGGCGACCGCGGGGTCGTGCTCGGCCACCAGGACGAGCCCGCCGCCGTCGGTGTTCACGGCCGGCCGTTCGTCCGGGCGGTGGGGTCCTCACCGCGGTCGAGGGACTTCCACATGGCGGACGGGTCCTGCTCCCCCGGGTCCTCCCCGGTCTCCTTCCCGGTGTCGCCGGCGGCGGTTCCGCGCGGGGCCGCGCGTTCGTAGCGGGCGGACATGCCGGGCCACCGCCGGCCGCGGACGGCGGTGACGAGGCCGGCGGCGGCGAGCAGGACGCCGCCGGTGACCGAGACCATCCACCACAGGTTGACGTCCATGGCCGGGTCGGTGCCGAGGGACATGAGGGCGCTCTTGTCGCCGGCGGCGGACAGCACGTTCGGACGCTGGACGGCGGCCGTCGACGCGTAGCCGATCCCGGCGCCGAACAGGGCGATGAGGACGCCGACGGCCGCGCGGGCACGGCCGCGGGTGGCGAACAGCGCGGCCAGGCCGGCCAGCCCCGCCCAGCCGAGGGCGCCCGCGGCGCCGCCGAGGTCGCCGCCGGTCAGGCTCTGGGTGAGCGGGGTGATCGCGTCCTCGGCCCTGACCGTGGCCCAGGTGCGCCCGGCCGCGAGGAGGACGAGGCCCGCCCCGGCGGCGCAGAGCAGCGCCGTCAGGCCGCGTTCGCGCCCGGGGGTCATCCGCCGCGCCCGGAGGTCATGACGCCGCGGCGGGTCGTTCCCCGACCACGGCGGGAAGGACGTCGGCGTCCCAGCAGGTGCGGTCGCCGGTGTGGCAGGCGGCGCCGACCTGGTCGACCTTCACCAGGACCGCGTCGGCGTCGCAGTCCAGCGCGACCGACTTGACCCACTGCTGGTGGCCGGAGCTCTCACCCTTCACCCAGTACTCCTGGCGGCTGCGCGACCAGTAGGTGCAGCGCCCGGTGGTGAGGGTGCGGTGCAGGGCCTCGTCGTCCATCCAGCCGAGCATGAGCACTTCGCCGGTGTCGTACTGCTGGGCGATGGCGGGCACGAGCCCGTTCGGGTCGCGCTTCAGCCGGTCGGCGATCTTGGGGTCCAGATTGGACGGTCGAGGAGCGGACATGCGAGCGAGTTTATTGCAGTCCCCGGCGGCCGGGGGCCGGGGGCGCGGCCGGACGCGGGTGGTCCGCCACGAAAGGGCCCGCCTCCCGGATGGGAGGCGGGCCCAGACGTACGACTATCGGGTGTTACAGGGGGACGACCTGGTCAGCCTGCGGACCCCGGTTTCCCTGCGTCACCTCGAACTGGACGCGCTGGTTCTCGTCCAGTGTGCGGTAGCCGGAGCTCTGGATGGCCGAGTAGTGCACGAAGACGTCCGGTCCGCCGCCGTCGACGGCGATGAATCCGAAACCCTTCTCGGCGTTGAACCACTTCACGGTGCCCTGCTGGGGCATGTCTTTCTCCTTGCGGCAAAACCTGGGCCCACACCTCGCGGGCCCGTGCGGTCGCTGCGGCACGCTCTCGCCCCCCGGTACGGTCCCGGAAAAGCCAAAACGCCCGCTGCCATCAGTCCGCGGGCGTCTGGACGAACGATCGAGAACCACGACTGCAACCGACCGCCCCACCGTATCACCGCTTCCGCCTAAAACGGAGGAGCTGCAAGGTTCGCGATTCTCCCGCGAGCGAACCCTGCCGTTACCTGCCCGTTAAAGACTCCAACCGGTCTCGGTCAGGGCCTTGACAGCCTCGGTGTCGCCGGTGACACGGACTCTCGCGACGTCCCGGCGGCCCAGTGCCCACAGGACCAGTTCGCCGACCGGGCCGTGCACGCGCACGCCTCCGGGGGGCGCCCCCCGGGCGGAGCGGCCGCGTCCGGACACGCGGAGGCTCCGCCCGTCCGGCTGGACCAGCGTTACCTCGACGTGAACCTTTCTTAGGACAAGGCGGGCAATTCTTATCCTCCGCCAGAGCAGTTCCTCGAGTTCCGTTGGGATGTCCCGCGGCTCCCAGTCGGGACGTGCGCGCAGGACGTCCTCATGGTGAACAAAGAACTCCACGCCGTTGGCGATTTTGTCCACGCCGGGAAGCGCGTACGGCGAGGTCTTCGGCGGCCCCTCCCGGAACCGTTCCACCAGCCGGTCGAACGGGACGGCACGGGCCGTCCGGCGCCGGACGCGCTCGGTGTAGCCGGACAGCGGCGGCAGGATGATGCCGGGCGCCGCGTCCGGCCTGCGCTCGCGGACGACGAGGTGGGCGGTGAGGTCGCGGGCGTCCCAGCCGGCGCATTTCGTGGCCGCGTCCGGCCCCGCCTCCGCCAGGGCCGCGGCGAGCAGCAGCCGTTCACGGCGGACGGGATCGGTGCCGGCGGCGGAGGGGCCGGGACCGGCGGGGGCCGGGCCGTCCTCGGGCGTGCTCATCGCCCGATCGTAGAACGCGGCGGGCGGACCGGGAATAAGCGGGGGGTACCGGATGGTAGGCATATCCAGGCCCGCAAACCCCCGGAGCCCCGTTCGCGGGGGGCGGTTCCCCGGGCCGCCGCCGTGATCGAGGAGTCGCCGTGCCACCTGCGTCGAGACGCGTCAGCCCGCACATCTTGCGGGAGGGGATGAGCGTCCTGTGGGTGGCGGTGAGGGCCGAGCCGCGCGTCTTCACGCTGTCGGTGCTCGCCAGCGCGCTGTACGCGGCGATGACCGTGGCGTCCGCGCAGGTGCTCGGCTGGGCGACCCAGGAGGTGGTGCTGCCCGCGTTCGAGGCCGGGCGCACCACGGCCGGCACGCTGGCCGCCGCGGCCGCGGCGATCACGGGGGTGGCGCTGCTCAAGGCGATCGGCGTGGCGGGGCGCCGCTTCTACGCGGGCCTCATGCAGTACCGGCTGCAGGCCGAGTACCGGCGCTCGGTGACCCGGCAGTACCTGCGGCTCCCGCTGGCGTGGCACCACCGGCATCCGGCGGGGCAGCTGCTGTCCAACGCCAACGCCGACGTGGAGGCGGTGTGGGCGCCGATCGCGCCGCTGCCGATGGCGGTCGGCGTCGTGTTCATGCTGCTGATCGCGGCGGTGTCGATCCTGTTCACCGACCTGGTCGTCGCCGGCGTCGGGTTCCTGGTCTTCCCCGCGATCGCGCTGATCAACGTGGTGTACCAGCGGAGGCTGTCGCCCGTCGCGACCCGGGCGCAGCAGCTGCGCGCCGAGGTCAGCGAGGTGGCGCACGAGAGCTTCGAGGGCGGCCTGGTGGTCAAGACCCTCGGCCGGGAGGCCGCGGAGACCGCGCGGTTCACCGAGGGCGCGGAGGCGCTGCGGGACGCCAACGTGGCGGTCGGCCGGATCCGCGGGCTGTTCGACCCGGTGCTGGAGGCGCTGCCCAACCTGGGCGTCCTCGCCGTCCTGCTGATCGGCTCGGTGCGCCTGGACTCGGGGGCGATGTCGCCGGGCGACCTGGTGAACGTCGCGTACCTGTTCACGCTGCTGTCGTGGCCGATCCGGGCGCTGGGCTGGGTGCTGGGCGAGGTGCCGCGCAGCGTCGTCGGGTGGCGGCGGGTCAGGGGCGTCCTGGACGCGTCCGGGTCCCTCCCGTACGGGGACGGCTCGCTGAACGGCTCCGGCGGGGACGGCGCGACCGCGCTGGAGGTCCGGGAGATCCGCTTCGGCTACGAGTCCGCCGGGGACGGCGACGGCGGCGCGGGCGGGCGGCCCGTCCTGCACGACGTGTCGTTCGCCGCGGCCCCGGGCCGCACGATCGCGCTCGTCGGCCCCACGGGGTCGGGCAAGTCGACGCTCACCTCGCTGCTCGTCCGGCTCGTCGACCCGGCGGACGGGTCGGTGCTCCTCGACGGCACCGACCTGCGCGACGTGGAGCGGGGCGGGATCGCCGAGACGGCTGCGCTCGTCCCCCAGCAGACGTTCCTGTTCGACGACACCGTCCGCGGCAACGTGACGCTGGGCCTGGACGTGCCCGACGAGCGGGTCTGGGAGGCGCTGCGCCTCGCCCAGGCCGAAGGGTTCGTCGCGGCGCTCTCCGGCGGCCTCGACACGAAGGTGGGCGAGCGCGGGGCGACGCTGTCGGGCGGGCAGCGGCAGCGGCTCGCACTGGCGCGGGCGCTGGTGCGGCGGCCCCGGCTGCTCGTCCTGGACGACGCCACGTCCAGCGTGGACCCGCAGGTGGAGGCCCGCATCCTGCAGAACCTCCGGGAGGCGCGGACCGGCGAGGAGGCGGGCGGCGCGACCGTCGTGGTCGTCGCCTACCGCAAGGCCACGATCGCGCTGGCCGACGAGGTCGTCTACCTGGAGCACGGCCGCGTCACCGCGCGCGGCCCGCACGCCGAGCTGCTGGAGAGCTCGGAGGGCTACCGCAACCTCGTCAACGCCTACGAGCGGGCCGAGGCGGAGCAGGAGGCCCTTGAGGGCGGCGAGGAGGCACTGGCGTGACCACGGCGAAGACGGCGAAGACGGTGAAGAAGGCGAGCACGGCCGACACGGCCGACACCGCCAAGGCGGACGGCACCGGCCTGAGCGGGGCCGCGACGACCGAGGGCGCGATCAGCACGCTCAAGCGCGGCATCATGCTGAGCCCGGAGTTCCGGGCCGGCCTGGCCGGGACGCTGCTGCTCGCGCTGCTGTCGACGGCGGGCCGCGTGGTGGTGCCGGTCGCCGTCCAGCAGACGATCGACAAGGGCATCGGCAACCCCGGCGGCCCCGACATCGGCTTCATCCGGACGGCGGTCCTGGTATGCGCGGTGGCGGTGGTGGTGACGGCCGTGTGCGCGTACCTGATGAACGTCCGGCTGTACAGGGCGTCCGAGGGCGGGCTGGCGGGGCTGCGGATCAAGGCGTTCCGGCACGTGCACGACCTGTCGATGCTCACCCAGAGCGGGGAGCGGCGCGGCTCGCTGGTGTCGCGGGTGACGAGCGACGTCGACCAGATCAGCCAGTTCATGCAGTCCGGCGGGCTGATGTTCCTCATCTCGATCGGCCAGCTGTTCGTGGCGAGCGTGCTGATGGTCGTCTACTCGTGGCAGCTGGCCCTGCTGGTCTGGGCGTCGTTCCTGCCGCTGGCGTTCGCCCTGCGCCTCTTCCAGCGGGTCCTGTCGCGGTCGTACATGCTGGTCCGGGAGCGGACGGCGGACATGCTGGCGGCGGTCAGCGAGTCGGTCGTCGGCGCCGCGGTGATCCGCGCGTACGCCTCGGAGGAGCGCACGGGACGGCGCGTGGAGCGGACCGTAGAGGCCCACCGCGACGCCCAGACCCGCGCCCAGGCCATGGTCGCGCTCACCTTCCCGGTGAGCGAACTGGTCGCCGCCGTGGCCACGGCCGCGGTCGTCATCGCGGGGACGCTGCTCGGCATCGCCGGTCAGGTGTCGGCGGGCGAGCTGGTCGCGTTCCTGTTCCTGGTCACCCTGTTCGTCAGCCCGATGCAGGCGGCCACCGAGGTGTTCAACCAGGCGCAGAACGCCATCGCGGGGTGGCGGCGGGTGCTCGGCGTGCTGGACACCGTCCCGGACGTCGCCGACCCGGGCGACGGCGGCGAGACGCTCCCGCGCGGCCCGATCGAGGTGCGGTTCGAGAACGTGGGGTTCGCCTACCCGGGCGGCCCTCCCGTCCTGCACGACGTGAGCGTGGACATAGCGCCCCGCAGCCGCGTCGCGATCGTGGGGCAGACGGGCTCGGGCAAGACGACGTTCGCCAAGCTCCTCACCCGGCTCATGGACCCGGTGTCCGGCCGGATCCTCGTGGACGGCGTCCCGCTCGACCGCGTCCGCTTCTCGTCGCTGCGCGAGCGGATCGTCATGGTGCCGCAGGACGGTTTCCTCTTCGACGCCTCCCTGGCGGACAACATCCGCTACGGGCGCCCGGACGCCTCCGACGACGACCTCGTCCTCGCCCTGACCGAACTGGGTCTCGCCGACTGGCTCGACGGGCTCCCCGACGGGCTGGGCACGCCGGTCGGCCAGCGCGGCGAGTCGCTGTCGGCGGGCGAGCGCCAGCTGGTCGCGCTGGCCCGCGCCTACATCGCCGACCCGGACCTCCTGGTGCTGGACGAGGCGACCTCCGCCGTGGACCCGGCCACGGAGGTCCGCATCCAGCGGGCCCTCGACGGCGCGACCCGCGGCCGCACCGCGATCGCCATCGCCCACCGCCTGTCGACGGCCGAGGCGGCGGACGAGGTCATCGTCTTCGAGGCGGGCCGCATGGTCCAGCGCGGCTCCCACGCGGACCTGGTGGCCCGGCCGGGCGTCTACGCCGACCTACACGCCTCCTGGGCGGCCCAAAGAACCCTGTGACAACGCGACTGATAAACACTTGCCCGGTATCTACTCTCGTGCGCATTCTGCTGAGGTGAGCAACGGAGTCGTGTTGGAATCGGCGGACACGCTGCACGGTCAGCTGCAGCGGGGTCTCGGAAGGGCCGCGCGGCGCGCGGCGGACAGGCGGGGCGCGGGCGAGTACGTCTACGACTGCGTCCGGCGGGATCCGCGGTGGGATCACCAGTGCGAGTCGCGGCGGCTGTACTACGCCCGGTTGATGGTCGATCTGGAGATGCCGGCGGGGCCGGTGGCGGCGCATCTGTTCGATCCGTCCGATCTCGCGGACGGGGACGACTGGCGGGTGCATCTGGCGCTGGGGGTGCTGGCGGATCTGGTGCGGCTGAGCCGGCGGGAGGCGGCCGCGCCGCTGCGACGGTACGCCGAGGAGGGCGCGCACTGGTTCGACGCGGTCGAGGAGCTGATCGTCCTCGCGGACCCGTCGCTGACGGTCGGCCTGGAGGACCTGGTCGCCGCCCGGTGCGACGACGCCGATCTCGAGATGCTGATTCCGGCGCGGGGGAACCCGGTGATCGAGACGTGGGCGGCGCGGCAGCCGCGGATCGCCGCTGCCCTGACGCGCCGGCGGGAGGCCGGAAGGGCGGCGCGGCGGACGGTGGTCACGGCGCCCGGCCGGGACGGGCAGAGCGAGGAGGAGCTGCTGGAGGTCGCGCGGGGCCGGGGCGAAGGCGCCCTCGCGGCGATCTTCGAGCTGGGCCGGCGGCGTACGCTCGCGCTGCTCGACCTCGCCGAGGAGCTGCTGCCGCGGGAGGACCACGACCCGGGGCCGAGCAGATTCGGCAGTGCGGTGCGCCGGGCTTTGCGGGAGTACGGGCCGGAGACGCTGCCGCGGGCGCGGGTGTGGGCGGCCGGGCGCGGTGGGCGCGCCGAGCTGGGGTTGAGCATCCTCGCGCGTTACGGAACCCGCCAGGACGTCCCGCTGCTGATGGACGAGTTGCGCACGGCCCTCGAAGGGCACGAGTGGCGGGCCGCCGCGAATCCGGTCGTGGGGCTCGGCCGGCTGCGCGCCGGTGAGGCCGTCCCGTTGCTGAAGTCCGCTTGGACCGAGACCGCCTATGCCTATCTGAGACCGCGAATACTGACGGCGTTGACACGGACCGCCCCGCACACGGCCGAGGCTTACACCATCGAGGGGCTCTGGGACTGCGAGGAAGGGGCGCGGTGCGAGGCCGCGCGCTCGGTGCCGCTGACGCGGGAGACGCGGATCCGGCTGCAGCGGCTGCACCACGATCCGGCCGAGGAGACCGATGTCCGCACCGCCGCGGGGGCACGCCTGATCACCTGAGACTTCGGTGAACCCGGCGGTGGCGACGCGCGTATACACCTCCTGAATCGCGCGTACACCCCGGAGGAAGCGATGAGTCCCCGACACCATCTCGTCCCGAAGAAGCGGGCCCTGCTCTGCGCCGCCGCGGCGCTCGCGCTGCCGCTGGCGGCCGGCTGCGGCGGCTCCGGCGACCCGAAGGAGCCCGAGCCGGCCAGCCTGCAGGAGCTCGCCGAGCAGACGAACTGCTCCGTCACCGGCAAGCGCAAGGTGGCCGACATGGAGCAGGGGAACTGCAAGAACGACCTGGGCCGCTACGTGCTGGTCAGCTTCTCCTCCGACAAGAAGATGAACACCTGGCTGACGGAGGCCAAGCCCTGGGGCGGCGCGTACCTGGTGGGGGCGAGCTGGATCGTGGTGAGCGAGGAGAAGACGCTGCAGACGATCCGCAAGGACCTCGGCGGGAAGATCGTCCACGGTGACGACCACAGCTGGGGCGACGGGAACGGCGGGAAGGGCAACAGCGGCGGTCACGGATCCGGCGGGCACGGGGACGGCGGCTGAGCCCCGCTGACCAGCAGGACCCCCCAGCGTTCCAGGGCGGGGCCGGTGCGCGCCAGGACGCGCCGCGCGGCCAGGCCGCGGCCGATCGTGCCCGGGTGCAGCAGCGGATGCCCGGGGCCGTCGACGACGACCCGGACGGCGGCGACCGGGCGGTCGCCGGCCCGCGCGGCGACCAGCGCGGACTCCATGTCCGCGACCCGCGCGCCCCGCGCGGCCAGGACGGCCCGCTCCCGGCCGCGGACGATGTGCCCGGTGGTGACCAGCGGCCCCACCTGGACGCTGAGGCCGTCCCTGATGAGCTCTTCGGCGAGCAGGCGCGGCGCGCTGCACGGCACCGCCGCGAAGTCCGGTCCGGTGCCGCGGATCTCGTCGGCGACCAGGACGTCGCCCGGCCGCAGCCGCTCGTCGAGCGCGCCGCCGAAGCCGACCGTGACCAGGGCGGCGCAGTCGTCCGGGAGCCGGTCGGCGCGGCGGGCGCGGTAGCCGACGACCACGACGGGGGTCCGGGCGAGGCCGCGGCGAAGGGCGCGGGCCTCCATGCCCAGCGCCGCGCACACCACCGGCCCGACCACCGGCAGCGACCCCACCGCGTCGTCACTGATCACCGCTTCAGCGAAACACGATGTCACCCGGAGATCCAGTCGCGTCACCGCGGAGTACCACATCCGTGCCGTGCGAATCCGTCCCGCGGAGGGTCCCGGCGGGCGGTGCTCCCCATAGACTCGCCGGCATGATCTCCACTCCCCTGCGGCGAAAGCTGGCCGTCCTCTCGTTCGTCCTGCTGCCGCTCGGCGCCGCCGCCGCGGCGTGCGGCGGCGAGAACAGCAGCACCGAGTGCGGTGTGAACTCCTGCACGGTCACGTTCGAGCGCGGCGTCGAGGCGAGCGCGTCCATCCTCGGCGTGAAGGCCGAACTGGTGGAGGTGCGCGGCCAGCTGGTCACGCTGAAGATCGCGGGGCAGACCGTGACGGTGCCGGTGGGCGAGGGCGAGCAGTCCGAGGGCTTCAACGTGTCGGTGCAGTCGGTGACCGACGACCAGGTCGTCGTGAAGATCTCCAACAGCGGCGGCGGCTGAACCCCGCTACGATTCGCTCATGCGTTCGATGAGCGTCGCGGAGCGCCGGGCCCGGCTCGGCCTCCGCCACCGGCTGGCCCCCCGCGGCAGGACCGACGACCCCGCCGACATCGCGCGGTCGCTGGTGGTGCTGCACGCGACCGACCCCGCCACCGTGTTCCTGTCGGTCGCGGCCCGCGGCGTCGGCGCCGTCCCGGAGACGGTGGAGCGGGCGCTGTACGACGACCGGACGCTGCTGCGGATGCTCGCGATGCGCCGGACGATGTTCGTCGCGCCCGTCGAGCTGGTCCCGGTGCTGCAGGCCGCCACGGCGAACGCCCTGGCCGCCAGGCAGCGCGCCACCTATGCCCGGATCATCGAGCGCGGCAGCGACATCACCGGCGCCGCCTCCTGGTTCGCGGAGGTCGAGGAGGCCGCGCACCGGGCGCTGCTGGCGCGCGGCGAGGCGACCGGTGCGCAGCTCAGCGCGGACGAGCCGCTGCTGCGCACACGGGTCGACCCATCGCCCGGCAAGCCGTACTCCAAGCCCACGAACGTCACCACGTGGATCCTGGTCACGCTCGGATGTGCGGGACGCATCGTCCGCGGGCGCCCGAACGGCTCGTGGGTCAGCAGCCAGTACCGGTGGTCGCCCATCGAGACCTGGCTGCCCGGCGGCATCGAGGAGGTCCCGGCCGACACCGCCCGCGCGGAGCTGGTGCGCCGCTGGCTGCGCGCCTTCGGGCCCGCGCCCGTCGCCGACCTGAAGTGGTGGACGGGCTGGAACGCCGGCGACGTCCGGAAGGCGCTCGCGCTCCTCGACGTCACCGAGGTCGATCTCGGCGGCGCCACCGGCGTGGTGCTGTCCGACGACCTGGAACCCGGGCCGGTCCCCGAGCCGTGGGCCGCGCTGCTGCCCGCCCTCGACGCGACGCCGATGGGCTGGCGGGAACGCGGCTGGTTCCTCGGCGGCCACGGCCCGCGGCTGTTCGACCGGAACGGCAACATCGGCCCGTCCGTCTGGTGGGACGGCCGCATCGTCGGCGGCTGGGCGCAGCGCGCGGACGGCGAGATCGCCGTCCGCGTCCTGGAGGACGTCGGCGCCGACGCCGAGGCGGCGATCGAACGCGAGGCCGCACGCGTGTCGGCCTGGTACGGCGGCATCCGCGCGACGCCCCGCTTCCGCACCCCGCTGGAACGGGAGCTCACGTCCTGACGCGCGCGGCCGGGCCCGCCCCGGGCCTCAGCGGCCGAGGTGGCCGAGGTGGCCGGGGTGCCCGGGGTGGCCCGTGAGAGCGGCCGCCCTGCGCTTGGCGCCGCCGCGGCGGACGAGGGTGATCACGAACGCGACGGCCGAGAACAGGGCGAGGCCGAACGCCGCGAAGAGGGTGAAGCCGAGGTAGGCGTCGACGGTGTCGTCCGGCGTGACGAGCAGCGGGCCTTCGGTGCCGCGGCAGCGGAGCGTCGCCTTCCCGGTCACGGGCGACTCGAACGTGGCGGTGTAGCGGAAGGCGGGGCGTTCCGTGGCGCTCCAGGAGTTCTGCCGGGTCAGCTGGATGTAGCCCGACCGGCCTTCCATCTCCACCGAGCACGCGAACGGTGAGGACTGGCCGGTGCGCACGTAGATGAAGTAGCCGTGGCCGTCGGAGAGCCGGACCGGGACGCCGGAGACGGGATCGCCGGTCGCCGACGGGCCGTCCGCGACGCGTGAGTCGTCCCACAGCAGCCCGAACACCGTGACGCATCCCGCGATCGCGACGAGCAGCAGCAGGACCGGCAGGGCGTACCAGCCCGCCCCCGGCCTGATGGACCGCCCCTGCGCCCAGGGTGGCCCCGCCTGGCCCCGCCCCGGGGGCGGCGGCCCCAGCGGCGGGCTCGACCCGGGCCACATCGGCTTCCCCCCTGCCGGTTGTGCGAAAACGCAACGATCTCAGACAAGTTCCCGCCCCCGCCAGGGGCGCCGTTTGTAAAGGGCCGCTGATCGTCGCGTTCGGACACGTCTCAAACGGGGCGCCGGCGGGTCCGACCGGCGGCGATCGCGGTCGTCCGGACCGGCTACCTTACTAACTAGTAGCAAAGAGACGGCATGCACGGAGACAGCCGTTTGGGAGACAGCATGGCCCCCTGGGACCGACTGACCGCGCCACCGATCCGGCTCCGCCGCGGACTCGCCCCCTACACCGTCGAGCGGGACATACCCGTGACCATGCCGGACGGCGTGACGCTTCTCGCCGACCGGTACGTCCCGGCCGGTGCCGTCCGCCCGCCCACGATCCTGGTGCGCACCCCCTACGGGCGCCGCGGCCCGGCCGCGCTCGCCAACGGCCTGCTGCTCGTCCCCTTCGGTTTCCAGCTGGTGGTGCAGAGCGCCCGCGGGACCTTCGGGTCAGGCGGCGAGTTCGACCCGCTCGGCAGCGAGCACGCCGACGGGCTCGCCACCGTGGAGTGGCTGAAGCGGCAGCCGTGGTTCCACGGCACGTTCGCCACCTACGGCGCCAGCTACCTCGGCTACTCCGCCTGGGCGCTCGCCGCCGAGGCGGGGCCGGAGCTGAAGGCGATGTCCCTGCAGATCACCGCGTCCTCGTTCCGGGACGCCGCCTATGTCGGCGGGTCGTTCGCGCTGGAGTCCACCCTCACATGGACCGACCTCACGCAACGGCAGGCGCAGCCGTTCGGGATGCTGACCGCGCCGCTGCTGTCCCGCCGCCGCGCCGTGCGCGCCGCCCGCTCCGGCCGCCCCCTCGCCGAGCTGGACGTCCTGACCGGCGGCCGGCCGATGCGCTTCTACCAGGACGTCCTCGCCAACCACGCGGCCGCGGACGGCTACTGGGACACCCGCGACTTCAGCGGGACGGTCGGCACCGTCGAGGCGCCCGTCAACCTCCTCGGCGGCTGGTACGACGTGTTCCTGCCCTGGCAGATCAAGGACTACCTGGCGCTGCGCGGCGCCGGGCAGCGCCCGTACCTGACCATCGGCCCCTGGTGGCACACCGACGCCCGGCACGGCCTCCCGGCGCTGCGCGAGTCGCTCGCCTGGTTCCGCGCCCACCTGCTCGGCGACACCTCGGGACTGCGCACCGACCCCGTCCGCGTCTACGTGACGGGCGCGCGGGAGTGGCGGCACTTCGCCGACTGGCCGCCGCCGGGGACGCGGCAGATCCGCTGGCACCTGCACGCCGGCTGGGGCCTCGGCGAGGACGGCCCGCCGCCCGCCCCCGCGAGCAGGTACCGGTTCGACC